>CANDFO010000025.1 GCA_947384055.1 uncultured Flavonifractor sp. | reverse complement strand
GCAGCCGTTTCCCGCAGTGCGGGCATTTGGGGTCGTCCAGTTCATGCAGCTGGCCGCAGCCTGGACAGGGTACCCGGGCCATACTTCCCCCGTCCTCTTCCGTATCCTGCGGGGCCTCCACCGCATAGAATTCCAGCTTTTTGCAGCTGTGGCAGCAGTAGATGTCCACCGTCAGCGCCCCGGAGACCAGCTGGTCCAGATGTCCCAGCAAAAAACCGTACTGCCCCAGCTGCAATTTTTCCTGCCCGATGTGGCCCATGGTCCCGCCGCAACGGATACAGACCTCCCGCTCCATGTTTTTCGCCGCTCTCTGAATAAAAACACCCCCTGTCCCTTGGGACAGAGGGCGTGAATCACACGCGGTACCACCTCTGGTTCGCCGCCTCCTCACAGAATACGGCCTCACAGGGTGCAGTTACACCCCCGCGCTGTAACGGGCGCACCCGGCCCACCCTACTGCATTTCGGTTCAGGCGGCCGCTCCGAGGGGTATTCACGGCCGTCCCTCTCCCCCTTCCACCAGCCGGGGGCTCTCTAGGCAGGAAACCAGACCGTTACTCTTCCTCATCCTCACGTATCGTGGGTTATTATAACCTGACAAATCCCGTTTGTCAACGGGCGTGCCCACTATTTTACTGTTTCACAAATTAGTCCGCGTTCTTCAGCCAGTCAATACCGGACAAAAACCGGTCCCCAAACGCCGCAGTCCTCATCCAGGTACAGACAGTAAACCGGTGCTGTCCCCTCGTCCGCATAGATATAATAATATTCCTGGCTTCCGTGGGTGAGATAGCCCCGCTCATAGTATACCCGGCCCTGCGCATCAAAATAGCTGTCCCAGCTGGAGTCGTTGGCGGCAAACAAACGGGGATTCTGCCCCAGATGACGTTGGCGCAGGGTTCCGTTCTCATCGTAGGTATACCGCGCAGAATAGATCCACAGGCGGTCTTCCGTACCATAGCCCTCAAAGCGCGCTGAGGCTTCAAATTCTGCCACTCGACCGGCCTCGTCGCGGACACAGGTCTCCCGATAATCTTCCGTGTCGCCGCCCTTCCACTCTGGGAGGGCGGCATAATCTTCCTCCCAGCGGTCCCACCGGGCAGCACTGAAAGCGTCCCTGGCTTCCCAGGCCATTCCCGTCTCAGCAAACGCAAAGCCGTGCGGTTCCGTCTCTCCGCTGCCGCCGTGGGTATAGCGGATACCGCAGCCTCCGCCGGTCTCTTCATTGTAATACAGGACCAGCTGCACCGTTCCCTCCTGGTCCTGACAGGTATAAAAGGGGTCCGCGCCGTCAAACCCCTGCTCCTGCAAGAACTGGTCTGTGCCGGTATAGGTCTTATGTTCCCAGTCCAGGTTCTCCCAGCTGCGGACCGCCATCACCCGGAGCTCCGTCTCTATAGCGGTCTCCGATGGCAGCGGCGGCAGCTCCAGTTCCGGCTTTTGAGAGGGCGGAAACTCCGGCTCCTGTCCTGCCCCCTGTCCGCCGCATCCGGCCAGCAGCAGCCCCAGTGTCAGCACCAGCGGCGCGGCAAACCTGTACTTTTTGTTAATTTCAGACATCAGACGCTCCTCCTCTGGCCCTTTTTGTACCGTTCTGCTGCATCCAGAAGCTCTCCGGCGCTTTTCAGAGAAGCCTCCGTAATGTGTTCTCCAGAGGTCAGACGGGCCAGCTCCTCCTTGCGTCGGCTGTGTGAGAGCGTCTCCACCTGTGTAAAGGTTCTTCCCTTGTATTCTCCCTTCTCTACGGAGAAATGGGTGTCCGCCATTGCCGCCAGCTGGGGCAGGTGGGTAACACAGAGCACCTGCTTATTCCGGGCGACGTCAGCCAGCTTTTCCGCCACTTTCTGGGCCGCCCGGCCGGAGACCCCCGTATCCACCTCGTCAAACACCAGGGTGCCCACCTGGTCGTTCTCCGCCAGCACGTTTTTTAGAGCCAGCATAATCCGGGCCAGCTCACCGCCTGAGGCAATTTTCTGAATGGGCTTCAAGTCCTCTCCCACGTTGGCCGACATGAGGAACTGCACCTGGTCCATTCCGGTCTCGTCCAGACCAAACTCCCCTTCTTTGAGCTGAAACTCCACCTGAAAGCGCACTTTTGGCATATCCAGCTGGGCCAGCTCGCCTTGAATACGGTCTTGCAGGGCCTCCCCCGCCCGGCGGCGGCTTTCAGACAGGGCCCGCGCCTTTTTTTCGGCCTCGCTGAGGGCTTTTGCCCGACGCTTCTCCAGCCGGGCCAGCGTATCGGTGGAGTACTGGATGTCGTCCAGCTCCTTCCGGCTGCGTTCCAGGTAGTCCAGCATCTCTTCCACAGTGCTGCCGTACTTCTTTTTCAGACGGTAGAGAACATCCAGACGGCTCTCCAATTCGTCCAGCTCCCCTGGTTCAAAGTCAAACGCTTCCCGCAGGTCCCGCACCTGTTCCGCCAGGTCGTCGGCGCTGATGCGCAGTTCCGCCAGCCGGCCGGCCAGCTCGGCCGCCTGAGTGCTCATGCGTCCAGCTGTGTGCATGGCATCCTCTGCCTCTGCCGTCAGAGAGGCCGCTCCCTCCCGCTCCTCGTCTCCCGACAGGGCCAGGTGTGCCCGCTCCACCGCCTCAATAAGCCTGCCCGCGTTGCGCAGCAGGTCCCGCCGCTGGGTGAGCTCTTCCTCCTCCCCGGGCTTCAGGCCGGCCCGCTCCAGTTCGCCGATCTGAAAGGTCAGGTTGTCAATCTTCCGGGCCTTCTCCGCCTCGTCCATCTCCAGGGCAGCCATCTCCCGCCGGAGGGTGTGAAAGGCCTCATAAGCCGCCTGATACTCCGTCAGCTGGGACCCCAGCCCGCCGAAACTGTCCAGATATCCCAGGTGGCAGCTCTCGTCCAGCAGCTGCTGTCCGTCATGCTGGCCGTGGATGTTCAGCAGCTGCCGCCCCAGCCCGCGCAGCTGGGCTACGGTGATGGGCCGTCCATTCAGGCGGCAGACATTCCGACCGTCCGGCTGAATTTCCCGCTGGACCATCAGGTTCCCATCCTCGTCGGGTCCCAGGCCGTTCTCGCCGAACCACTCCAGCTCCGGCAGAGCGGTGAATAAAGCGTTCACAAGGGCGGACCTGGCCCCTGTGCGGATCAGATCCCGGCTGGTGCGGGCTCCAATCACCGCGCCGATGGCGTCCACCACAATGGATTTGCCCGCACCGGTCTCACCGGTGAGGGCGTTAAAGCCCCGGTCGAACTGGATATCCGCAGATTCAATCACCGCAATATTTTCAATGTGGAGGAGAGAAAGCATAGGACCACTCCTGTCTTATGTCATATAGGCGGCACACTGTCCCCCTACTTCAGCATCTTGTGTATCTCGCTGCAAAAATCCGCCGCCGCCTCGTTGGTGCGCATAATGAGAAGCGCCGTGTCATCCCCTGCCAGACTGCCTACCAGGTCTTGAATTTCCATGCCGTCAATGGCGGCGCAGGCGGCGGAGGCCAGTCCGGGCATGGTTTTGATCACCACAATATTTTGGGCCAAATCAAAGGAGGTGACGCCCTCCTTGAAGATTGTCCGCAGGCGCCCGGCTATGTTCAGAGAGGCTCTGTGGTTGGATACGGCGTATTTGTATGCGCCGTATCCAGTGAGCTCTTTTACCAGGTGAAGTTCTTTGATGTCCCGGGAAATGGTGGCCTGAGTAGAGCGCACGCCCCGCTCCCGTAGCTCTGCCAGAAGCTGGTCCTGGGTCTCCACATCCCGCTCCCCAATGATACGCAATATCTCCTCCTGCCGTTTACTCTTCACTGCTCAGGCACCCCCCAGCTTATGGTTGAGTATTTCATAAAAGGTCCGGCCGGTCAGCCGTATCAGGCGGGTTTTGGCGGCGGAGCGCTTCAGCTCCACTGTATCCCCGCCGCTGAGCCGGAAAGCCCGTCCCCCATCTACCGACAGATAGGCCGTTTTTCGGGCCATGCGGCCCATACGCGCCGCCACCAGCCGCTCTCCGCCCAGCACGAAGGACCGGGCCGACAGCGCATGCGGGCAGATGGGCGTGACAATGATATTTTCCGCTGTGGGTTCCACAATCGGCCCCCCTGCCGACATGGAGTAGGCCGTGGAGCCGGTGGGGGTGCTGATGACCACCCCGTCGGCGGAAAAGCTGGACATCAAGGTCCGGTCGCCGTAAATTTCCAAATCCACCATGCGGGCAGCCGCCCCCTTGGTAAGGGCGGCGTCATTGAGGGCGATGTCGCTGAACACGGTCCGCCCATCCCGGCGGACCCGCACATCCAGCATCATGCGGGTTTCAACAGCGTATTTTCCCTCGGCCAGCCTGGACAGATGGGACAGCTCCCCCTGCTCCAGCTCCGCCATGAAACCCACGCTTCCCAGGTTGACTCCTAAAATAGGAATACCCCTGGCGTTGGCATCCTTGGCCGCGTGCAAAATTGTGCCGTCTCCGCCGAAACAGATCAGCAGGTCGGCGCTTTTCAGCTCTTCCTGGGTATTGCCGAATTTCAGGTGCCGGGGCAGCTCCACACTGCCCCCCTCCACCTGAAAAGGCAGGCACATTACCGTTTTGATGCCCGCTCCCCGCAGAATGCGCTCGGCGGACTGGGCCGTTTTCATCCCCCGGTCCCGGTAGGGGTTTGGACAGAGCACCGCTTTCATTCCGCGTTTCCCTCCAGTGCGCTGTGGGACAACTCCACCAGGGCCGCCGGATCTCCGCTCCACGGCTCGCCCGCCCCGGCTGTCAGTTGTCCCAGGTATTCGATATTGCCCTCCGGTCCCCGTATGGGCGAAAAGGTCATATCCTTTACAGTGAAGCCTGACTCCTGGGCGTGGTTTAAAAATTGCCGGAGGACCTCCAGATGGACCGCCGGGTCTCGGACGACTCCTTTTTTGCCCACCTTGTCCCGGCCCGCCTCAAACTGGGGCTTGACCAGACACACCATCTGCCCCGCAGGTTTTAAAAGCCTCCGCAGGGCGGGCAGAATCAGCCGCAGGGAGATAAAGGATACATCCACTGTGCCAAAATCCAGAGGCTCTGGAATCTGCTCCGGCGTGAGATAGCGCACATTGGTGCGTTCCATACACACCACCCGCGGGTCCTGACGCAGGCTCCAGGCCAACTGGCCATATCCCACGTCCACCGCATAAACCCGCGCCGCCCCGTTTTGGAGCATGCAGTCGGTAAAGCCGCCGGTAGAAGCCCCCGCGTCAATGGCCGTCACGCCGCGCAGGTCGAGCCCCGAAAAAGTACTCAAAGCCTTTTCCAGCTTCAGCCCGCCCCGGCTCACATAGGCCAAAGTCTGGCCCCGGACCTCAATGGAGGCGTTTTCCTCCACCTGGGCCCCGGCCTTATCCACTTTGCGGCCTTCCACATAGACCAGTCCGCTCATGATCACCGCTTGGGCCCGCTGACGGCTCTGAGCCAGACCCCGCTCTGCCAAAAGCACATCCAGACGCTTTTTAACCGCCGCCATCGCCGCAGACCTCCAATGCCCTCCGATATAAGCTCTCCCCGTCCAGCCCGCAGAGGCGGCGCAGCTGAGCGATGGCACCATGAGTTACAAACCCAGGTCCCGTATCCGCCAGTGCCAGACGTTTTACACGTGTTCCCCGCATCAGCAGTCCCGCTGCCAGCCGCCGGCCCACACTGTTGGCCGGTGCGCACTCCTCCGCCGTCAGCAGTCGGCCGGTCTTTTCCACTGATCTGGCCGTTTTCTCCAGCGGCAAGGGTGTAATGGAATTCAGCTTTACAATTTCCGCTGAAAGTCCTCGCTCTGCCAGGCGGTCTGCACAGTCCAGTAAGGCATCTATTGTGGCTCCATAGCCGGTCAACGTGATGTCCCTGCCCGGACGCAGCAGCACATCCGGCGCAGTTCCCGCGTCCCCGGTATAAATACCTTCCCCTCCCCTGGGATAGCGCACCGCTACCGGTCCCTTTACTCGAAAGAGGGCGTATTCCAGCATAGACCGCAGCTCCGCAAAGCTGCTGGGACACAGCACTGTCATACCAGGAACCGTGTCCAGGAAAGCCGGGTCAAATACGCCGTGATGAGTCTCGCCGTCTTCTCCCACCAGCCCAGCCCGGTCTACTGCCAGCACCACATGCAGACCCTGAATGGCCACGTCGTGGAGCAGCATGTCGTAGGCTCGCTGTAAAAAGGATGAGTATACGGCAAACACCGGGAGCATCCCCTGCTTGGCCATGCCCGCGGCCATTGCCGCCGCATGGCCTTCGGCAATGCCCACATCAAAAAAACGCTCCGGGAAGCGCCGGGCAAAATCATCCAGCCCCGTGCCCCCCTGCATGGCGGCAGTGACGGCACATATGCGGGGCTCTCGCTCCGCCAATCGGCAGAGCGTCTCTCCAAATACCGCAGAAAAACCCCGCTGGGGCGGGTGAAGAGGTTCTCCAGTCGTGACACAGAAGCGGCCCACCCCATGGAAGCGGTCCGGATTGCGCTCCGCGGGGGTATACCCTTTTCCCTTTACAGTTCTGACATGGAGCAGAACCGGTCCCTTCAGATCTTTCGCATAGTCCAGCAGACGGGTAAGTCCCTTTACATCGTGCCCGTCCACCGGCCCCAGATAGGTAAAACCCATGTCCTCAAAGAGGCTGCATGGCAGAAGGGTCTCTTTCACCGCCGTCTTTACCTTGTGGGTCACATTGTAGATTTTTCCGCCCAGGGGCAATATCTCCATGGCCCTGCGGTACCCCTCCTTAAACCGGAGGTACTGGGGCTTCAGCCGCTGGCGGGCCAGGTGCTCCGCCACGCCCCCCACGCTTTTTGTGATGGACATACCGTTGTCGTTGAGAATGACGGTAATGGCTTCCCCGCTGTCGCCGGCGTCGGAGAGTCCCTCATAGGCCAGCCCGCCTGTCAGCGCTCCATCTCCCAGCAGAGCCAATACGTGGTAGTTCTCACGCTGTAATGTCCTTGCCCTTGCCATACCCACCGCCACGGAAACCGCGTTGGAGGCGTGACCGGCAATAAAAGCGTCCGCATCGCTCTCCACCGGCTTTGGGAAGCCCGCAATTCCTCCAAAAGCGCGCAGCGTTTCCATGGCGGCGTTCCGTCCGGTAAGAATTTTATGAGCATAGCACTGGTGGCCCACATCAAACACCAGCCGGTCCCGTCCGGTGTCAAATACACGGTGAACCGCCACGATCAGCTCCACCGCCCCCAGGCTGGAGGCCAAGTGACCCCCTGTACGGGACACCGTGTCGATGAGCCGTGCCCGCAGCAGAGCGCACAGCGCCTCCGCCTCATGGTCGTCCAGACCGTGCAGGCCGTTTTCGCTCTTTGAAAGCTCTTCTAAACTTAGAATGGTAACACCTCCCGGTTTCCGCGGCTATGCCAGCAGCCACGCTCCCGCCAGCCCTATGGTTATTCCCAGCAGACCGCCCATAAGCACCTGAAAGGGCGTATGGCCCAAAAATTCCTTCAATTCCTTACCAAAAATGGCCGGCTTCATCTCTGTCCAGTGCTCCATGATATAGTTGAGAATTTTGGCCTGCTCTCCCGCCGCCTTGCGCACATTGGCTGCGTCGTACATCACCACAATGGCCAGAACCGCCGAGATGGTAAAATAAGGCGATGTCCAACCGTACATATGTCCCATCGCGGCGGCACAGGCGCACACAAAAGCGGAGTGAGAGCTGGGCATTCCGCCACTGGACAGGAAATGTCGCCAATCCAGCTTTCCCTTTGTCACCAGCGTCACGATAAACTTAATTATCTGGGCCAGGGCCCAGGCCAGAATGGACAGGTTCAACACCAGATTTCCCGTCAGGAAATCCACCGCATTTTTCATGCACCCACTCCCCCGCTGCTGTTCTGTCTCTTATTTTTCCCGCCCGGCCAGGCTTTCAGCCAGCCAGCACAGGCACGCTCCATCGCTCCCGAAGGGCGCCAGGGCGCGCTTGGCCTCCTCTGTCAGGCGGCGGACCAGCTCCCGGCAGGTCTCCACGCCCTTGAGCGTAACAAACGTGGTTTTCTCGCTCCGGGCATCGGAGCCGGTGGGTTTGCCCAAAGTGGCCGTGTCTCCCTCCACATCCAGGATATCGTCCTGAATCTGGAAGGCCATACCCAGCCTTTCCGCATAGCGGCGCACCGCGCCCCGCTGTTCCCGGGTTCCCCCCGCCGCGATACAGCCCATCTCTGCCGCCGCCGCGATGAGCGCCCCGGTCTTCAGCCGCTGGAGCTCCTCCACCTCGGCCAGGCTCAGAGCGTGCCCCTCTCCCGCGATGTCCAGCACCTGACCGCCTACCATCCCCCGGCCTCCGGCGGCCCGGGCCAGCACCTCCGCCGCCGCCAGCGCCCGCTCCGGCGGCAGGCCGCTGTCCCCCGCCAGCGCCACCTCAAATGCAGCGGTCAGCAGAGCGTCCCCCGCCAGCACCGCGGTGGCCTCCCCGTATACCTTGTGGTTGGTAGGCCGACCCCGGCGCAGGTCGTCGTCGTCCATACAGGGCAGGTCATCATGAATCAGGGAATAGGTGTGGATCATCTCCACCGCCCCTGCCAGGGGCAGCGCCTCTTCCGGGTTCCCGCCGCACATCCGGCAGCATTCCAGCACCAGAACCGGGCGGATGCGCTTCCCCCCGGCCAGCAGGCTGTACTCCATGGCGTCATAGAGATCCCCGCGGGGCTCTCGGTCCCGCAGGCAGCGGGAAAGCCATTCCTCCGCCAGGGACCGGTGCACTTCGATCTGTTCCCGGCAGGTCATGGCCGCACCTCCCCGTCAAAGGGAGTCTCTGCCGGCGCGCCATCGGGCCCCGCCAGAAGTTTTACCACCTTTTGCTCCGCTTTGTCCAGCAGCCCGGAACATTTTTTCATCAGGGCTGTCCCCTCCTCAAACAGTTTCAGAGACTCCTCCAGCGGGGCGTCTCCCCGCTCCAGCAGGGCTACAATCTCTTCCAAGCGGCCCATGGCCTGCTCAAAGGTCAGTTTTTTTTCCGCCATTACGTCCTCCTCTGTCTCCTGCGGTACTCCATCCCTTCCCATACGGGAACAACAGGCCGCCCGTCTCACCTGTCCCCGGAACCGGAGATCTGTCTATGCAGTGTGCGGGACAGCACCCGACACGCCAGTGTGCCGTCCGCCATCCGCAGCTCCAGCTGCTCTCCGGGATTGATCTCCCGGGCAGAGCGGAGCACCGTCCCGTCCTCCCGCCGGGGAATGCCGTATCCCCGGCACAGCACCTTTAACGGGCTCAGGGCATCCAGCGCCGCGGCCTGACGGACAAAGCGTTCCCGCTCCCGGCCCAACGCGCTCCGCAGACCGTGGGCCAGTTTCTCCCGCTGATAGTCCAGGAGCATCCGCTTATCGTCCACATATCCCATGGGGGCTGCCAGCGCCCGGCAGCGGCGGGCCCGCTCCAGCGCCTCCCGCTCCCGCTCCAGCTGCCGGCACATTCCTCGGCCCAGCCGCCCCCGCAGCTGCTCCAGCCCGGCCCGGAGCTCATTCCGGTCGGGGACCGCAAGCTCGGCGGCATTGGACGGCGTGGCCGCCCGCAGGTCTGCCACGAAGTCGGCAATGGTCACATCCGGCTCGTGTCCTACCGCCGAGATCACCGGAATACGGGAGGCGTAGATAGCCCGGGCCACCGTCTCCTCATTAAAAGCCCAGAGGTCCTCCATCGAACCGCCGCCCCTGCCGGTAATGATCAGGTCGGCCGCCTGATGCAGATTGGCCCAGGCAATGGCGGCAGACAGCTCTCCGGGGGCTTCGGCCCCCTGAACCCGCACAGGGATAATCCGGACCTCGGCCAGCGGCCAGCGGGCTCCCAGTATCCGCAGCATATCCCGCACTGCCGCCCCCGCCGGGGAGGTAATCAGGGCAATCCGCTCCGGGAACCGGGGAATGGGCTGCTTATGGGCCGGGTCAAACAGTCCCTCCTGGTAGAGCTTCTGCTTCAGCTGCTCAAAGGCCACGTGCAGGTCCCCCACCCCGTCCGGAGTAAGAGACGAGCAGTAGAGCTGATACTGCCCGTCCCTGGGAAACACCGCCACCCGGCCGAAGGCCAGCACCTTCATGCCGTTTTCCGGCCGGAACCGCAGGGACATGGCCTCCCGCCGGAACATGACACAGCGGATGGCCCCCTCCGCGTCCTTCAGGGAAAAATAGTGATGTCCCGACGGATAGGCCTTATAATTGGAGACCTCCCCCCGGACATACAGGGCCGTCAGGGTCTGGTCCTGGTCCAGAAGCGCCTTGATATGCTGATTGACTTGGGTAACACTGTATACCGGTGAACCGTTCATGGGGCCGCTCTCCTTAAAACCACATCGGCGCTTCCTCTCTGAAGTGTGGGACGGTGCCGTCCTGATATGGGTCATAGTGGTTGATATTACAGCCGAATTCTTTGAGAAATTGAATCGTATTGTCCTGTGTCCATTGAATGAGCGACAGTCCGTCAAATTCTTCCGCCCTGCCGTCGTTCATCCTGTCTTTAAAGAACCACTCAACTACAGTCTGGTCTTCTCTGTGGAAAAACTGCCTGATCTCCCATCGCAGAACCGTTCCCCGGCTGTTCCACTCCTCAAACCACAGCTGAATCCGGGCGGCCCCCTCGTATCTCGGCCCCCAGCTCTCGATATAAACCGCGTCAGGCGCAAACAGTTCCGCTATTCCCAAGTCGCGTTTTCTCAGCCACATGTCAAACCACAGCCGAATGCGCTCTTCCCGTCTGCTCATATTCTAAAACCTCGTCTCAACTGAACCCACAGCCGGCGTCAGCCTTCCCCACGGGAGAGGGACCGCCACGCCAGAACCGCCGGACCCATGGCATTGTCGGCGGAGTACTCCGGCCGGGCAAAAACCGTCCGGCCTCCCGATATAAGCACCTGCCGCAGGCGGCTGTTGGCCGCCACGCCGCCGGAGCACAGCACAGGCAGCTCCGGATAGCGGTTCCGGGCTTCCTCCGTCACCCGCCGTACCGTCTGTACCACCGTCTCCAATGCAAAGCGGGCAATTGCGGCGGGCGCTTCTCCCCGCTCTGCCATGGACTTCACCTGATTCTCCATACCGGACAGGGAAAATGTCAGGTCTTTTACCTTTACGGGGAATCCCCTCCCCTCTCCGCCCTCCCGGGCCAGGGCATCCAGCGCCTTTCCCGCTGGAAAGGGCAAACCCAGCAGTACTCCGGTGCGGTCAATCAGCTGTCCGGCCGAGATATCGCTGGTGCCGCCGATGGCCTCAGCCGCCACATTGTACCCTTCCGGCTTTACGTACAGCAGCTCCGTCGTCCCTCCGGACAGATGCCAGGCCAAAAACGGGGCGTCCAGCAGCTCCAGCCGTCCCGCCGACCATGCGGCGGCGGCCAGATGCCCCTGTTGATGGGACACCGGGCAGAAGGGCACTCCCAGCGTATCCGCCAAAACCCTCCCCTGGCTCTCCCCGGCCAGAAAACAGGGCATGTAGGAGCCCTCCACCGCCCGGGGGCGGGTAGACGCGCCCACAGCGGCCAGCCGTTCCAAAAGCCCCTGCTCCCTCAAAAGGGCAATCTGCCCGGGCAGGCGCCTGACGTGCTGAAAAAGGGCATCAGACTGGCGCAGCCCCAGCTCGCCGGGGCGCACATCCAGCAGTCGTCCGGCGTTTGTGCCCTCCACACCGTCAAAAACCGCTGCCGAGGTCGTGTAGTTGCTGGTGTCCAGCCCCAGCACCCGCAGGTTCACGGCTGCTCCTCCCGCCGGGAAGCAGCCGGAGCTTCCGCAGAGATATCGCGATTCATCCCTACCGGGTCGGGAATGTACTCTCCGCGGACAAAAGAGCCCAGAATGCCGTTGACAAAGGAGACCACCTCTGGCTCTTCATAGTGCTTGGTGAGCTCCACGGCCTCATTAATAGCGGCGGCATTGGGGATATCCTGCATGTACAGAATTTCATACATGGCTACCCGCATAATGGCCACCGCTACCCGGTTCAGGCGGGAAAACTTCCAGCCAATGGCGTATTTGGAGATATATTCGTCCAGCTCCGGCATGTGGGCGTATACGCCCTTCACCAGGGCGCTGATATAGGCCCGCTGCGCCTCATTGGGAAATTCCGCGTACAGCGGCTCCTCCTCTCCGATGGAGGCAAAGGTCTTTCGGGTCAGAGCTTCCCCTAAAAGCTCCTCCGGAGCCTGTCCGGTAAAGCCCAGCTCAAAGGAAAAATGGACGGCTATCTCTCGGGCAGCGGTTCTGGTCATATGTTCTCCTCCAATGCAGCGGTCCTGCCGCAGGTGATCTGCAACACACGCAGTTATGTATTATTATACAACAGGTCGGGGGGAAAATGGAAGAGCAATTTCCCCATTTCCCGCAAAGGATGTCAGATAAAGCTGTTTTTCTTGTATCCGGCCCTTTCTTGCGGTAAAGCAACGCTGAAAGAGGAAAACGCTCCATGCCTTTGGCGATAGCGTGCACCTCTGTTTCGCAGAGAAAGTTCATTCCCGCCTCGTTTCAATGCGGTCACTTTGGCAGCCTGAGCATTGTGCCGGAGGATGTATTTGACCAGGCAGTCTGAATGCCGGCGGTGTGCGCATGAACGGAAGGCGTGCATTACAGGTTTTTATGGAGCGGGCGCTCAAGCGCTTGTTCCCGGATGTCTAATCTCTGCCCGCCCAAAACGCGGAACAGGCGCTGAATCAGCAGGACCCTCCGGTAGCTCCGGAGGGTCCTGCTGATTGTCATACTCTGTGCCTAATGGGTGGATTTTGCCCGCTCGAAGGTGACGCCGGCCACATGGACGTTAACGCCCTCCACAGCCAGGCCGCTGGTATTTTCAATGGCGTTGTATACCGCGTTCTGGACTTCTTTCGCCACGTCGATCACGGTATATCCATACTTCACCAGCACTGAGACGTCAATACGCACGCTCTCCTCCAGTACGGTGATGTGGATGCCCTTGGACAGATTCTTTTTGCCGCCCAGCAGCTCGGCAATGTCGGTGCCCAGATTGGCGGACAGGCTGCCCACGCCTTCCACCTCCAGAGCGGCGGCGGCAGCGATCACCGCCAGCACTTCTTCCGATATATGGACATTCCCCAGCTCATCAGGGCGGGACAGGTATTCCTTTCCGTCGGCCATAAACTGGTCACGCTCCTTTTCTGATATGGATGATAGGTACATTGTACCACAATCACAGAAAATTACAACTGGTTTTTCAAAGAAGCGCGGCACAGTGTGTCCGGTGGCGGTTCCTCCGCTACGGCTGAGCGGGGATGATTTTAATTTGCCCGGCAGTAAACCCGGTCTCGTCGGTGACAATCTCGGTAATGCGGGCCACATCCGCGTCCGTAAGTCCCTCCCCGGCGGCGGATACCACCACGCTGACGCTTTTATCGCCGATGAAAGCTACGCAGTCCTGATACCCCTTGGCCGTCACCAGGTTCTCAATCTGCGCCTCGGACACCGTGACGCTGGCCAGCGTCTGAATGGCCTGCGCGTTCTCATTTTTCATGGCCTCGTCCAGATTTTCGCTGGACATGGCGTCCTGGAGAATTGCCAGGGCGCTGTCCCGGGCCTGCTGGCGGTTAAGGCGGGCGGAGGCAAAATAGCCGCTGTCCGCCGCGGCCTCCTGCCCGTCCTCACCGGACGGCGCCGCAGACTCTCCGTCGGCGTCCGGCGTAGCCTGGGGGTCCGCTGTAGGCGGGACCGCCAGAAGCGGATCAGAGGTCTGACCGCTGACCATCGCCGCCTGGCCCAGGGTTTTGCCCGCTCCCGTACTCTCCTCCTGCTGATAGGTCCAGTTCAGATACACCGCCACACACACAAACAGTACGATGGCCGCCACCACCGCGTTGCGTTTCCATACTTTCATCTTGGATCACTCACTTTCCTTTACAAACTGATATTTTGTCTGCGCCCAGCCCGGTCAGGGCGGAGACCGCCTCCACAATGTGCAGCCGCACCGAGGGGTCCCCTCCCCCGGAGCATACCACAAGCGCCCCCTGATATTGCGGCGAAAGCTGTTGAATGGTCACAGGCTCCTGCGTGCCGGAGCCCTGAGAGACCACGACGGTGGTCAGCGTGGAGTCCACCTCCTCTCCCCGCTGGGTGCTCCTGCCGTCCTGGGCCAGCACCTGGCGGGCGGTGCTCCTGACCGTCAGAACCACCTTCACCTCCCCTGCCCCCGCCACCTGGGAGAGCGCCTCCTCCAGCTTGCGCTCCAGGTCCTCCACCTGGAACCCGCCGCCGGATAATTCTCCCGTCTGAATCGGCTGTGTTTTCTCCTCCCCGGCGGTGGGCAGCAGCAGGAGCGCCGCTCCCGCCAGAATCACCAGCAGCACAAATTTATACCGCTCAAACAACCCGGACAGGGCTTTTCCCCATCCGGCGAAGGCCCGCTCTTTCATGCCCCGTCCCCGCTTTCGTATTCTTCTCCGCGCCGGTAGAATTGCCGCTCGGCCGGAATTCCAAAGTCCGCCTGAATCTGCCGGGTGAGGGTCTCCTGGTCCGCCTCATCCAGGGGACCGGTGACTGTCACCGTCCAAGGGACTGGCCACTGGCCGTCGGCCTCGGCCTCCACTTCCACCCGGCAGGACAGCCCCAGCTGTTCCGCCTTGTCCACAATATATGCGGCGGACTGCTCTTCTATGATGCTTTTCATCAGCGCGCTGTTTTCCTCCTCCAGCCGGGTGCTGTAAGCGCTCAGGTCCAGGCGGTACTCTGTCAGCGCCCGGCTCAGAGCCTGCCCGTCTACCGACGCTATGGGTTTAAGCACCGCGACCAGCAGCACCAGTCCCCCGGTAAACCGGCCAATCTTCCGCACCGCGCCCGGCGGGGACAGTCCCTCGGCCAGGGCGGTGATCATAGCCGCGCAGGTGATACCCACCAGCCATTGACGCATCAGCTCCAGCACAGCTCCATCCCCCCTATCCGCTGACGGCTGTAACAGCCGATATCATGGAAATCAGCAGCAGCAGGGCGCAGGAGCCGGTCATGCCCAGCACCAGTCCAAAGGCCCCGCCGATGCAGTCAATCAGCCCTGCCACCCGTCCGCCGGACACTGTGGCGCTGAGAGCGGAGGTGAGCTTATAGGTCAGATAGTGGACCCCCAGCTGGAGAAAGGGCGCTATACACATGCACAGCACTACCAGCATTCCAAAGACCCCAATGGCGTTTTTCAAAATGCCCGCTCCGGCCAGCACTGTCTCCGCCGCGTCGGAAAGAATACCCCCCACCACCGGGACCATGCCCGACATGGCAAATTTTGCGGCCTTGATGGTGACGGCATCGGCGCTTCCGGCCACCGCCCCGCTGACGGTGAGATAGCCGACGAAGAGCAGCAGCACTCCCGTCAACACCGATGTCACCACTCCCTTTATCGTATCCGCGATGCGCCGGAGCCCATCGTTGCCTACTGCGGTATAGGCTACGCAGGCGGCGATGTAGGCATATACCAGGGGCATCAGCAGACGGGTAATAAGGGTCATCAGTACATCGGAGAAGAGCATGGTGGCCAGCTGCCGGGCCACCGCCCCGCCCGGCGCGCCCGCCGCGGCCGCCGCCGCAGTGATGGTGGGCAGCAGGGCTTTGGAAAAGAGTTCCATCCGGTCCAACGCCTCCCGCCCCATACCGATGAGGGAATTTGCGTCGGCCACCGAAATGGCCGTCACTGCCAGGGCTCCCACCAGGGAGACAATATCCAGCTCCGCACCGCCCAGCCCGCCGCAGGTCCCCTCCGCCAGCCCGCAGAAGAGCACTACCACCAGCAGCAGCACCCCGCTGCGCAGCGCTTTGCGGACGACCCCCGCAATCTGGCCGCTTCCGGTGTCCAGTATGTACCGGATACCCTCGTCCAGGTCTACCCCCGCCTGTAAATCCACACCCGGGAGATACCCCTCCGCCGCATCTGTCAGGACCTCCAGGTCCAGGGCCTCCGACTGGATGGCGCGCACCTCCTCCCCGCTGGCCCGGGCCGGGCAAAGCAGCAGAAGCAGCAGCACGGCCGCTGTCCATATTCCTCGTCTCATTGGCAACTCCTATAGTAAACCGGTTACAGTTTCCAGCACCGCCCGCAGCAGAGGCGCCGCCACAAAGAGTGCCGTGGCCGCTCCCGCCGTCTCCGTGAAGGCGGCGATTCCCCCTTCTCCCGCGTCCCGGCACACCTCGGCGGTCACACGCGTGAGAATGGCAATCCCCACGGTTTTGATCACCGGGGCCAGCACCGCGGGAGACAGGCCCGCCGTCTCGGTGAGGGTGTCCATCAGGTCCCGCACCCCCTCCAAGGCCCCCAGCGCCAGGGCCAAAAGCGCCATGCCTGCCGCCAGAGACAGGACCATCCCCACCTCCGGAGCGCTTTTTTTCACCACTACCGCGCACAGGGCTCCGGCCACAGCCACAGCCGCTATGGTTCCGAACGCTTCCACGGCTACAGCCCAAACAGCCGCTTGACCAGCTCGAAAAGCTCGCTGATCTGCTGGACTACCATCATAAGCACCACCACCAGCCCCGCCAGCGTGGTCATGGTGGCTTGCTCATCCCGCCCCGAGCGGGTGAGCACCTGGTTGAGCACCGACACCAGAATGCCGATGGCGGCAATTTTAAAAATCAAGTCTACGTCCATGCAATCTCTCCCTCTCGTTCTTTTCTCCAGGGAAGCGGTCCAAAAGGAACGTTTGTTCGCTATGGGAACCGCCGGCGCAGGGGCAGCTCACAGCAGCAGCACAGCCAGTACCGCTCCGGCGGCGGTTCCCGCCACCCGGTACACCCGCCCCAGGCGGGAGCGCTCTTCCCGGGCCTCCGCCAAAGCCTGCTCCAGCACTGCCCGGGCCTCCGCCAGAGCGGTGCGCTGGCCTTCTCCGTCATAACGGCCCAGCACCGCTCCCAGGTGTTCCAGCGCCAGCCGTTCCCCGTCCCGCAGTGACAGCTTTTCCAGTCCCTCACGCCAGAGGGTGTCCAGGGAGGTCTCCCCCAGCCTGTCCAGCCCCGCGCGGCAATAAACAAACAGCGCGTCCGCCGGAGGCGCAGCCCGCTCCGCCAGGCGCTCCAGCAGCTCCGGCATCGGCGTGAGGTGAAAGGAGAGTTCCCGCTCCATCAGCGCCAGAGCTCCGGACAAGGCGCTGAGCATGCGCACACGCCGCGTCAGCCCTCCGGCGGCGGAAAAGCCCAGAGCGGAGACACCCCCCGCCACCAGCAGCGCTCCTGTCAGCCTCAGCATGGTCTATCCTCCAATGCGGTGACGGCATATCGCCGCACCCCCTCCTCCAGCCGGATGGACACCACCCGTCCAAAAAGCCCCCGATCCAGCAGGCGGCGGTACAGCGGCCGCCGCCTCAGGTCCTCCAGACCCGCACCGTGGGCGGTACACACCAGCGCCACTCCGCAGTTGGCCGCCTCCTCCAGGGCCTCCGCGTCCCTGGGCGCCGTAATCTCATCTGCGGCCAATACCTGGGGGTTCATCCCCCGCAGGAGCATCATCAGCCCCGTGCTCTTGGGACAGCCCTCCATCACATCGGTCTGACGCCCCAGGTCGAACTGAGGAACTCCGTTCCACACAGCCGCCAGCTCCCCCCGTTCGTCAGCCACACCCACCCGCAGGGCAGGCCGGGCGGAGCCGTCAGACAGCAGCCGGATCAAGTCCCGCAATAACGTAGTTTTTCCCCACCCTGGCGGGGATAAAATGAGGGTGCCGGCCAGCTGCCGGCCAGCCCAGAGCCTGTCCAAAATGGGCGCGGCCGCACCGGGGACCTCACGGGCTACCCGCAGAGCCAGAGAGGAGATCTGCCGCAGATTGCATACGGCTCCATCCTTTATTACGCCGCTGCCGCAGATGCCCATGCGGTGCCCCCCCCGCAGCGTCACAAATCCTTCCCGTACCTGAGACAGAGCCGTATGTGCGGAGGCCTGTGTCGCAACCTCCAGTACCTGCGCCAGGTCCTGCGGGCAGACCGGCGCACCGCAGCCTGGCACACCGCGTTCTCCCTCCGGCAGAACCAGCGCCGGAGGCCGCCCAGCCCGCAGGCGGATCTCCTCCACCCGACTCTGTGTTCCGCTGTCCAGCCGCTCCATAGGCCCCCGCAGGGCCGGAGGAAGCAGTGCCGCCGCCTGGCGGAAACGCCGGGGAGCAGTCTGTACCATAGGTATCACATCCTTTGTGTTCCGTTCTGAACTATACGTATGAACGCTCGTCCACGTTTATGCCGGAAGATAAAAAGAAGCCCTTGAACATGTGCTGTTCAAGGGCTTGAGACTGTCGAAAAAGGCTGCGCCTTCTTCGACAGCGGGGATGCAGACCCCCTGGCCGACTGGTGCAGCATATTCACGCAATCTGTGAGGACGTACTTCCTGGTCAGGGGATACTTTTTGAATATTCCGTTGGCCAGGGGCGAAGGTGTCACGGGTTGGGCGGAATCTCCGCCTCCCGGAAGCACATGTCCGGCTCGATGTAGCCCGTCTCCTTCCAGGTGAAGCCGTGGGCGGCCAGCCACTGGACCCGGCCCTGCCCGGCGGCGCGGTGGGGGCGGTGGACCTCGATGGTCACCGCCCCCAGCTTTTTCCGGTACTCTTCATCATAGATGATCCCCCTTCGGGAACGCCGCTTTCAGCCGCTCCAGGACCTGTTCCTCTGTCATTGCCAATGTGCTTACCGTCTGCTCTCAAATTATTTCCCGTACCGCCGGGCGATCTCCTCCAGCTCCTCCGGGTCCGCGTTGCGAATCTCGTCCGCGTCCAGGAGCATGGCCCCCAGGCCGGAGAAGGCCCCGGCATAGGTCTCGTCCAAAAGCTCCCGGCGCAGGGCCTCGGCGTCGTTGTACATGGTGTGCGCCTCCTGTCAAAATAAGTCTTGGCTTATTCCGCGATGGCCTCAAATCTGATGCCGTTCATCTTGGCGTACCGCTCCGCGGCGGAACCGGCGGGGGCGTAGATGGTCAGGTTGGGGCAGTCGGAGAAGACGCAGTCGCCGGTCCAGGTGACGCTCTTCGGGATGGTTATGCTTTGCAGACCCGTGCAGCCGGAGAAGGCGCTACCTCTAGGGTGCGCCTCCATTACAATGTATTTATATCTTCCGCAGCTCGCTCTTGCAGAACACAATTTCCGGCATCAAGGGGCAGCCGCCCAGACAGAGGGCCTGTTTTTCGCAGCCGGGGCAGGAATTTCGCATTTTCTCCCGGAACTGTTCAAAGGCCGGGCTGTTCCATGCGTCCTCGATGGTAGCCGGGCGCAGCTGGACCTGATACCGCTTCTGCTGGTCAAAGCTGCACGGCACCATCACCAGGTCCGCGCCGATGTAGCAGCTGAACCGCCCGCCCTCGCAGGTGTCCAGGGACTCGGGGAGAATGCTTTTGCAAAAATTCAGCGCCCCAGGTACGTTGCAGCTGTCCAGGCCCACCTGGAAGGGATGCCGGGCGTCCACCTGGGCGAAAAATTCCGCCACCCGGGGATCGGAAAAGTCCAGGACATTTTCCCGCGTCCCCTGCCCGGCGGGCTTGTGGAGCAGGAAGATCACCGTGTTGATTCCCTCCGGGAAGTCGTCTTGGCGCAGGCGGTCAATGGCCTCGTCGATGGAATTTTTGCCCAGGACATAGTGGATGTTGGTGGTGACACCGGCGTCCAAAAGAAGCCGAATGGCCCGCAGTGTGTATTCGCTCCGATACCAGCTCACCGCCACCGCACCGCAGTATTGCCCGCACAGCGCCGCCAGCTCCTCCGTCAGGCCGTAGCCGGAGGTGGTGAAGTTGGGAACCAGACGGTTCTCCCGGCTGATCTGCAAAAGCTCCTCGAAATGCTCGTGCTGGTCCGGGTCCCCCCGGCCTCCCAGGGCCAGCTGGTTGCAGCGGCCCCGGCACTGTTCCGCGATCCACCGGAAATCCTCCACTGCCATGTTGGGCCGCTCCACCAGCGCCCCGCTCTGATAACAGCCCACCCCCGCCTTGGCACAGAGGCCGGTCCTGCCGTGGATGCAGTGGCCCATCACACCCACGTCGATCAGGTGGGGGAAGGAGGCCATAAAGGGGTCCACGCCGGTATCCCGGCCGTGTGCGTCCAAAACGCCCGTGCGGATATAAGCCCCTGTCTCATCGTCAAAGGCGGAGATGAATCGGTATGTTTTGTCAATGATCTTGTAGCGCATAATCTCTCCTTATAGGCGCCGGTCTTTACGACTCTTCGTAGACACCGGCCCCTCCGGTTTTCTTGCTCCTCCGGTTATAGATGAACGATTTCTCTCGGGCGCCGTCCGGCTCGAACTCATCGAAGCTCTCGTTGTTGTGCCACCACTCTACTTTTTGGATCGAAGCGGTCAGCTCCTGCTTCTGGTCCTCTAGGACCTTAATCAGCGACTGGAGGCGCTCCTTTTTTTCCGGGGGGTCGCGATAGTCCGATTGCTCACGCAAGCCGTCGATGAACTTGTCCAGGACTTCGTTCAGGGTTTTCGGTACGTTTTCTTCCCACGAACCCGTCTCGCCCTCGTCCCAATAGTCGGTGAAGGTGTCCTTTTCAATGGAACCAATGAACGAGCCGCTGGGGCCCACCACGTCTTCATACTCCTTGAGCAGCTCGATAAGCTCCCGGCTCTGAATACTGACGCACGCCGAGGCGTAGCTGCTGGAATTGGTGACGAAACCGGTTCTGATTTTCATAGATGTTTCCTCCTGATTTATATTTTTAGAACAATTTGCACTTTATATTATACCACGTCCATAATGTCAAAACAATATGCCCCCTGCATAGGGTCACGAAAAAGTTCCGCCTACAGCCTCCATCACGGTATACTCAAAGTAGTCCGGGGTGTCCAAAAATCGCTGGTCGTTCCCGAGCAAGCTCCGGTTGATAATGGTGGCATAACGGGTGTCGATGTCCACGCTGCCGCCCTTGTCCTCCTCGTCGTGGCATTGCAAAATCAGCAGCCGGTCGTTGACCAGCCAGACGTGGACCGGGTTGACCAGCTCGAAGCCCTTGGCAGCGGGGTTGCCGTTGAAGGGCCTGCGCCGGCCAAAGGTAAAGCGCAATAGCTACTGTTCAACCCTTAAATGGCATGGGCAGCAAAATAAAAGCAAGTAAAAAATGCAATAAACCATCAAAATCGATTTATCTGAAAAATATGTCCCGCATTCCCCGTCCTATTCCGCCGCAAGTCCAGCGAAGCGAGTCGCGGCGGAAAGCGAAGAAATTCTCACCAGAGTGCAGTTTTCGCCGCAAGGCGGAAACGGAACAATGGTGGGAATTTCTGAGCTGGAGCTGATGGTGGGAATCGAACCCACAACCTTCTCATTACGAGTGAGATGCTCTGCCATTGAGCCACATCAGCGTATTCGATTGTTTCTGCCCGGTTTGGTAGTTGCGAATCAGCTGCTCTACCCTCTGAGCTGCACCAGCGTCTTATGAGGGCCAGCCCGCTGCCCTGCTCTGTTTTGCCATCCTGTCAACGATTCAACGCTCTTCTTGTCATTACGTGGGGTGAAGCGCATTAGTGGTGGACCGTACCCGCACAGATGGAATAATTAGGACCGGATTTTACTATAGCGCATTTTCCCGCCGCCGTCAACCGGAAATTTTACAAATTTTAAGCCGAGGACTTGTATCAATCGTCAGGGGACCCGGAATCGACGGGACGCCTGACGCCAGTCAAGCCGGCTTTGCGCAGGCGCACCGGCATACGGCAAAAAAATTTGAAAATGCGGGCGGTAAAGCCTGCATTTTTTCAAAAATCGGCAGAAAAATGGTTGACATTTCTACAGCTGGCATGGTATACTAATATGCTTATATGCCCAGCTGTGTCAGCCCGCTATTTCCCCCCTATTTTCTTCAGTGTATCATATGGGGGCAGGGGCGCGCAAGAGGTAAAGGTTCATTTTCAAACCACGCACCCGTGTGTTTGTGTTTTTGGACCGCCTCTTCTTTTGTCGGATATGCCGAAAAATCAGTGGCCTGGGCGGGTCGATTTCCGGATATACTCCGGATAACACCCGTCTGAAGAAATGAAAACGAGGTGTTTTTTCTACGATGATGGTCAAGGACGTCTACTACGGCAAGACCCTCCGGAAGAGCTATGCCCGTCACGAGGAAATCCTGGAGATGCCCAACCTGCTGGAGGTGCAGAAGCATTCCTACCAGTGGTTCCTGGACAAGGGCCTGCGGGAAGTTTTTAAGGATGTGGCCTCCATCACCGACTACGCGGGGAACCTGGAGCTGTCTTTTATCGACTATTCCATGGACGAGGCCCCCAAGTACGACGTGGAGGAGTGCAAGGCCCGGGATGCCACCTACGCCGCGCCCATCAAAGTGCGGGTGCGCCTGCGCAACAAGGAGACCGAGGAGATCAAGGAACAGGAGATCTTTATGGGGGACTTCCCCCTGATGACCGACTCCGGTTCTTTTGTGATCAACGGCGCCGAGCGCGTCATTGTCTCCCAGATTGTCCGCTCCCCCGGCATCTACTATTCCCGCACAGAGGACAAGGCGGCCAACGTTACCTATGCCGCCACCGTAATCCCCTATCGAGGCGCCTGGCTGGAGTACGAGACCGACCTGTCCGACCTGTTCTATGTGCGCATTGACAAAAACCGCAAGCTGCCGGTGACTTGCCTGATCCGGGCGGTGGGCCCCAAGACCGACGGGGAGATTCTGGAGCTTTTTGGCGAGGACCCCCGCATCGTGGCCACGCTGGAGAAAGACACCTGCAAAAACTACGAGGAGTCCCTGCTGGAGATTTACCGCAAGCTCCGCCCCGGAGAGCCCCCCACGGTTGACTCTGCGGAGAGCCTTTTAAACGCCCTGTTTTTTGATCCCCGGCGGTATGACTTGTCCGCCGTCGGCCGGTACAAGTTCAACAAGAAGCTGGCCATCTGTCACCGCTTGACCGGCCAGAAGCTGGCCCTGCCGGTGGCCGACCCCAGCACGGGCGAGATTATTGCCGATGCCGGTGAGGTCCTCACCCGGGAGCGGGCCCAGGAATTGGACGCCAAAGGCGTCAATGAGGCCGTGGTGGACCTGGAGGGCGCCACCGTTAAAATCTTCTCTAACCACATGGTAGATATGAAGGGCTTTGTGGATTTCAACCCGGAGGAGTGCGGCGTCACAGAGCGGGTGCGCTTCACCGTTTTGCAGGATCTGCTGGCCCAGTACTCCGGCGAGGAGCTGAAAGAGGCCGTTCAGGACCACCTGGACGAGCTTATTCCCAAGCACATCATTGTGGACGACATTATGGCCTCCATTAACTACCTCAACTGCCTGGCCCACGGCATCGGCAACGCTGACGACATCGACCATTTGGGCAACCGCCGCCTGCGCTGTGTGGGCGAGCTGCTCCAGAATCAGTTCCGCATTGGCTTTTCCCGCATGGAGCGGGTAATCCGGGAGCGTATGACCATTCAGGACCTGGACATCGTCACCCCCCAGTCCCTCATTAACATCCGCCCCGTTACTGCCTCCATCAAGGAGTTTTTCGGCTCCTCCCCTCTGAGCCAGTTCATGGACCAGACCAACCCGCTGGCGGAGCTCACCCACAAGCGCCGCATGTCCGCCCTGGGTCCCGGCGGCCTGTCTCGGGACCGGGCGTCCTTCGACGTCCGCGACGTCCACTACAGTCACTATGGCCGTCTGTGCCCCATTGAGACCCCCGAAGGACCCAATATCGGACTGATCTCTTATCTGGCCTCCTATGCCCGCATCAACCGCTATGGCTTCATCGAATCCCCCTATCGCCGGGTGGATAAGGCCACCGGCTTTGTCACCGACCAGGTGGACTACATGACCGCCGACGTGGAGGACCAGTTCATCATTGCCCAGGCCACCGAGCCCGTGGACGAGAACGGCTGCCTGATGAACAGCCGCATCACCTGCCGCCACCGCAGTGAGATTATCTCCGTAGACCGGGACCAGGTGGATTATATTGACGTGTCCCCCAAGATGATGTTCTCCATCGCCACGGCGATGATCCCTTTCCTGGAAAACGACGATGCGAACCGCGCCCTTATGGGCGCCAACATGCAGCGCCAGGCGGTTCCCCTGCTGACCACCGAGGCTCCCATTGTGGCCACCGGTCAGGAGCATAAGAACTGCATTGACTCCGGCGTGGCAATTCTGGCGGAGGAGGACGGCGTCATTACCAAAGTCTCCTCCGAATACGTGACGGTGCGCTACGAGGGCATGGGCCTCAAGGAGTACAAGCTGACCAAATTCCTGCGCTCCAACCACACCACCTGCATCAATCAGCGGCCCATTGTCTCCGTGGGACAGAAGGTCCAGAAAGGGGAGGTCATTGTAGACGGCCCCTCCACCTGCAACGGCGAGATTGCCCTGGGCAAAAACATCCTCATGGGCTTCATGACCTGGGAGGGCTACAACTACGAGGACGCCATTCTCCTCAACGAGCGCATGGTCAAGGAGGACGTGTTCACCTCCATTCACATCGAGGAGTACGAGACCGAATCCCGCGACACCAAGCTGGGCCCCGAGGAGATCACCCGGGATATCCCCAATGTGGGCGAGGATGCCCTGAAAGACCTGGACGAGCGGGGCATCATCCGCGTAGGAGCGGAGGTTCGGGCCGGCGATATTCTGGTGGGCAAGGTCACGCCCAAGGGCGAGACCGACCTGACCGCTGAGGAGCGGCTGCTGCGGGCCATCTTTGGCGAAAAAGCCCGGGAGGTCCGGGACACCTCTCTGAAGGTTCCCCACGGCGAGAGCGGCATTATTGTGGACGTCAAGGTCTTTACCCGTGAAGCGGGCGACGAGCTCTCCCCCGGTGTAAACATGGTGGTCCGTGTGTATATCGCCCAGAAGCGCAAGATCTCTGTGGGCGACAAGATGGCCGGACGCCACGGAAACAAGGGCGTGGTCTCCCGGATTCTGCCCCAGGAGGATATGCCCTTCCTCCCCGACGGCACACCCTTGGACATTGTGCTCAACCCCCTGGGCGTGCCCTCCCGCATGAACATCGGCCAGGTGCTGGAGGTCCACTTAGGCTATGCCGCAAAAGCCCTGGGCTGGAAGGTGGCGACCCCTGTATTCAACGGCGCCGACGAGCGGGACATTGAGGAGACCCTGACCATGGCGGGCCTGGCCCCCGACGGCAAGAGCTGGCTCTACGACGGACGCACCGGCGAGCGCTTCGACAACCGCGTCACCGTGGGCTACGTCTACTTCCTCAAACTCCACCATCTGGTGGACGACAAAATCCATGCCCGTTCCACCGGCCCCTACTCGCTGGTGACGCAGCAGCCCCTGGGCGGCAAGGCCCAGTTCGGCGGCCAGCGCTTCGGCGAGATGGAGGTGTGGGCGCTGGAGGCCTACGGCGCGGCTTACACCCTCCAGGAGATCCTCACCGTCAAATCCGACGACGTCACCGGGCGCGTGCGCACTTATGAGTCCATTGTGAAGGGCCACAACGTGCCCAAGCCCGGTGTGCCAGAGTCGTTTAAGGTCCTGGTGAAGGAGCTCCAGTCCCTGTGTCTGGACATGAAGGTGCTGGACAGTGAGGGCAACGAGATTGAGCTCAAGGACGACGATGACGACAACTACCAGCCCGGCAAGTTCCGCGACGACGACGACTACTATGAGAATTACAGCACCGGCGGCGAGTCCGACTTCACCGCCGCGGGCTTTACTCTCAAGGAGGGCGGCGATGACGATGACCTGTCTGCCGGCGGTGAGAGCGACGGCGAGGCATTCGCCGACGATTATGACGAGAGTTACGCTTCGGACGACATGGACTGAGGACGGGAGGAGGATTAGACTATGAGTTACGCTGAATTTGACGCCATCCAGATCGGTATTGCCTCCCCGGAGCAGATCCGAGAGTGGTCCTATGGCGAGGTCAAAAAGCCCGAGACCATCAATTACCGCACCCTCAAGCCCGAGCGGGACGGCCTCTTCTGCGAGCGTATTTTCGGGCCCACCAAGGACTGGGAGTGTCACTGCGGCAAGTACAAAAAAATTCGCTATAAGGGCAAAATCTGTGACCGCTGCGGCGTGGAAGTCACCCGGGCTAAGGTACGCCGGGAGCGCATGGGCCACATTGAGCTGGCCGCCCCGGTATCCCACATCTGGTATTTTAAGGGCATCCCCTCCCGAATGGGGCTGCTGCTGGATATTTCCCCCCGCATTCTGGAAAAGGTCCTGTATTTCGGCTCTTATATCGTCACTGACCCGGGCTTTTCTCCTCTGAGCAAGAATCAGATTCTCTCTGAGAAGGAATACCGGGACATGCGGGAAAAATACGAGGACGACTTTGACGCGGGCATGGGTGCGGAGGCGGTTAAGAAGCTGCTGGCCGATATCAATCTGGAGGAACTTTCCCAGCAGCTCCGCGCCGAGCTGAAGGATGCCTCCGGCCAGAAAAAAGCCCGCATCGTCAAGCGCCTGGAGGTGGTGGACGCTTTCCGCATCTCCGGCAACAAGCCCGAGTGGATGATTATCGACGTACTGCCCGTCATTCCCCCGGAAATCCGTCCCATGGTTCAGCTGGACGGCGGCCGCTTCGCCACCAGCGACCTGAACGACCTGTACCGCCGGGTGATCAACCGCAACAACCGCCTGAAGCGCCTTATCCAGCTCAACGCGCCGGATATCATCGTCCGCAACGAAAAGCGGATGCTCCAGGAGGCCGTGGACGCCCTTATCGACAACGGGCGGCGGGGCCGGGCCGTCACCGGCGCCAACAACCGGGCTCTAAAATCCCTCAGCGATATGCTCAAGGGCAAGCAGGGCCGCTTCCGTCAGAATCTGCTGGGCAAGCGCGTGGACTATTCCGGCCGTTCGGTCATTGTGGTGGGCCCCGAGCTGAAGATTTACCAGTGCGGCCTGCCCAAAGAAATGGCTATTGAGCTCTTCCGGCCCTTCGTCATGAAGAAGCTGGTGGAGGACGGACTGGCCAGCAACATCAAGTCCGCCAAGAAGATGGTGGACAAGGGCCGGGCTGAGGTATGGGACGCCCTGGAATTCGTCATCAAAGACCACCCGGTGATGCTCAACCGCGCCCCTACCCTCCACCGCCTAGGCATCCAGGCCTTTGAGCCGGTACTGGTTGAGGGCCGGGCCATTAAACTCCACCCTCTGGTGTGCACCGCCTTCAACGCCGACTTTGACGGCGACCAGATGGCCGTTCACGTCCCCCTGTCCGCCGAGGCCCAGACCGAGGCCCGCGTGCTGATGCTCTCGGCCAACAACCTCCTGCGGCCCCAGGACGGCGGCCCCGTCACCGTGCCTACTCAGGACATGGTGCTGGGCTCCTATTACCTGACCTATGAGAAGTACCCTGCTCACAGCGCCGGGGAGACCTATGCGGATGTGGCGGCGGTCAAATCCGCGCTGGCGGCGGGAGAGATTACGCCGGACTCCTATATCTGGGTCAAACATCCCGGCAGTCTGGACGACATCCCCACCTATGCGGGCATCTGCGCCGGACTTCCTGACGGGGAACTGCCCCGGGAGGCGCTCCACGTTTTTGCGGACGATATGGAGGCTCGGCTGGCCTATGACGAAGGGGAGCTGGAGCTCCATGTGCCCATCTTTGTCCGCCGCTCCGTTGTGGTGGACGGTGTGGAGCGCCGCAAGCTGGTGCGTACCACGGTGGGCCGCCTGATCTTCAACGAGGGTATCCCTCAGGACCTGGGCTTTGTGGACCGGACGGACCCGGAGGCCATGTTTGAGCCGGAGATCAACTTCGTCACCGGTAAAAAGCAGCTGGGCAAAATCATCGACAAGTGCATCACCAAATACGGCTTCACCGTGTCCGCCAGTGTGCTGGACGTGATTAAATCCAAGGGCTACCGCTTCTCCACCCGGGGCGCCCTGACCGTCTCCATCTATGACATGACCGTGCCCCCGGAGAAGAACGACCTCATTGCCGGCACCGAAAAGGAGATCGTCAAAATCGACCGGCAGTACAAGCGGGGTTTCCTCACCAACGACGAGCGCTACCGCCTGGTGGTAGAGGCCTGGGAGCGGACCACCAAGGACGTGACCGAGGCGCTGATGGCCGGATTGGACCGGTACAACCCCATCTGGATGATGGCCGACTCCGGCGCCCGCGGCTCCTCCGCACAGATCCGTCAGCTGGCGGGTATGCGCGGCCTGATGGCCGACACCTCCGGGCGCACCATCGAAATCCCCATCAAATCCAACTTCCGCGAGGGCCTGAGCGTGCTGGAGTACTTCATCTCCTCCCGGGGCGCCCGAAAGGGCATGGCTGACACCGCCCTGCGTACCGCCGACTCGGGCTACCTGACCCGCCGGCTGGTGGATGTGTCCCAGGAGGTCATTATCCGGGAGCACGACTGCGGCACCCATGACGGCATTACCGTCTCCGAAATTGTGGAGAACGGCCAGACCATTGAAACCTTCGGGGAACGGCTTCACGGCCGCTATCCGGTGGAGGACGTGACCGACCCGGCTACCGGCGAGGTGCTGATTTCCCACGACCGGATGATGACCGCCGGAGACGCCGCTCTTCTGGAAGCCCATGGCATCCACCAGGTAAAAATCCGTTCGGTGCTCACCTGCGAGTCCCGCAGCGGCGTATGTTCCCGGTGCTACGGCATCAACCTGGCTATCGGCGAGCCCGTGGGCGCCGGCGAAGCGGTAGGCATCATCGCGGCCCAGTCCATCGGCGAGCCCGGCACCCAGCTGACCATGCGCACCTTCCACACCG
>CANDFO010000024.1 GCA_947384055.1 uncultured Flavonifractor sp. | reverse complement strand
ACAAAGGGGATACGGCCTGCTGCGCGCACCCTTTGGGCACACTTGCAGGCCGAGCGGTGTCATTTCCGAGGCACATGTCCTCGAAAATGACCGATTCTGACTTTATTTTGCCGCCTTCGGGCGGCAAAACTCTGCGAGGCTTTCCCGTGGGGGAAGTGACAGTCTGAAGCGCATTTTGCGCTTTTTCAACTGCGGCGACTATATTCACAACCGTTGAACGCCGTCTGAGCGGTCTTTTTCCCGCCCATTCAGCATTCCCCGGTTATAAAGGTTCTGACTTCTTCCCTCTGTAAATGGACAGGGGAGCATTCTTACAGCTTTTTTTGTGCAGGCAAACGCCCCCTGCGGAGCGGGAAACGTTCCACAGAGGGCGGCCTTTCTATTTCACAGAAACCTCCTCCGCGGAGGAAACTGGCGGCAGCTTTGTAACCAGGGCCCACTCCACCCGCCGGTCGGAGAGCTCCTCCACCCGGATATGCAGGCCGTGGGCGTCTACCTCCGGGTGGCTGCCGTCCTCCGGAATCACAGAGAGCTGCGCGAAAACCAGCCCGCCCAGCGTTTCGGATTCCTCCTCCTCGGGGAAATCCACCCCCAGGGCCTCTGCCACCTCGTCCAGCTCCGCGCCGCCGGCGATACGCCAGCGGTTTTCGCCCAGGGGAATGATCTCCTGGTCCTCCAGGGGGTCAAACTCGTCGTAAATATTGCCGACAATCTCCTCCAGCAGGTCCTCCATTGTCACCAGCCCCGCTGTCCCGCCGTACTCATCCACCACAATGGACAGATGTACCTTCCGGCTCTGCATATCCCGAAACAGCACGTCGGCCCGCACGGACTCCGGTACGAAATAGGCCGGCCGCAGCAGTTCCCGCAGGGGTCTGGGGTCGGCTCTCCTGGCGTTGAGCAGCCAATCCCTGGTGTTTAAAATCCCGATGATATCGTCGGCGTCCTCCTCATAGACCGGAAAGCGGGAAAGTCCGGAGGTCTCAATAGCGGCGAGAACTTCTTCCCCGGTGTCCTCCGCCCAGAGCATCACCATATCCGTCCGGTGGACCATCACATCACCGGCGGTGTTGTTGTTGAACTCAAAGATGTTTTCAATCATCTCTTTTTCGCCCGACTCGATTGCGCCCTTTTCCTCGCCGATGTCCATCAGCATGCGGATTCCCTCTTCTGAGACCCGGTCCGCCTGTTCATCCGGGTCGATATGTACCAGCCGGAGAACGCCTCCTGCCACCGCCTTCAAAAACCAGTTCAACGGAACCAGCAGAAGCGTCAGCGGCCAGACCACCTTCCAGAGGGACAGCACCGCCTGTTCCGGATGCCTGGCCGACAGACAACCGGGAAGCAGTCCGCCAAATATCAGCGTCAGACTGCATACAACCAGCGTCACCGCCAGGACACAGGCGGCATCCACCATCCAGGCGGCGGCATCTGTGACCTCATACCGCCGGACCAGACGGGACGCGGCAGGCAAGGCGAAGCGCATAACGGCGAAAGCCGCCGCCAGCATTCCCGCCAGGGCGGTTCCGGTCCGGGCGGCGGAGTGGACCTGCGGCGCCCGCTCCGCTATGGCCAGAAGGCGGGCGGCCTGGGGGTCGTCCTCTTCGGCCCGGCGGCGGAGCGCTGCCTCGTTCAGTCCGGACAGCGCCCTTTTCCCTGCAGTCAGAAAAGCGCTGGAACACAGGAGTATGATCTGTAGCAAAATCTGCGGCCATAAGGGGGGTTCCAAAACAATTCCTCCTTTAAAATCTGACATTCCGGCGGCAGGCTGTGCCGCCGGTTCCGTACACAAAATTTACGTAAGGCCCATTATATCATATGTATAAAAAAAATCTATAAGAATGCGGAAAAAATTTATATTGTATGGTATAATAGCCGTACAGCTACGATGCCTGTTTCTGGATGCGGCCGTCCCGCCCCTGACGGCGCCATTCGCAAAATGCTCCGCGCCGGCGGCACAGCGGCCCCCTCTGCCGCCGGGCGGACGCTCTGATGGGAGTGAACGGATCATGGTCAGCGCTGATTCACGCAAGGCTCCGCCAAATTCCTGGTATAATCAGTCTTTTATACTTCTAAAATGGCTCTTATTTTCCTGTATCATCGGCCTGGCGGCCGGGACCGTCAGTTCAGCCTTTTACTACTGCCTGCACACCGCCACCCAGCTGCGGGTCGAATATCCCCAGCTGCTGTTTCTGCTTCCGCCGGCAGGCGCGGCGATCGCGCTGCTGTACCGTGCGTGCGGGGTGGAGCGGGACCGGGGAACCAATCTGGTGCTCTCCGCTGTGCGGGAAAATGAGCCCATGCCCCTACGCACCGCGCCGCTGGTTTTTATCTCCACCATTCTGACCCATCTGGCCGGGGGTTCCTCCGGTCGCGAGGGCGCCGTTTTACAGATCGGCGGCTCCATCGCCTCCCGTACGGGCCGCTGGATGCGCCTGGACCCCTGGGACAGCCGGGAAATGACCATGTGCGGTATGTCCGCCGCTTTTTCCGCCCTCTTCGGCACGCCGCTGGCCGCCGCCGCCTTTGCCATGGAGGTGGTCAGCGTGGGCCGCTTTTATTACGCAGCCATTGTGCCCTGTGTGGTCTCGGCCTTTTCGGGATATCTGACCGCCCAGCTTTTTCACGTCCCGGGCACCGCCTTCACTCTGTCCGGCATCCCCGACCTGGTCCCCCTCACGCTGGCTCAGGCCGTAGGCATGGGCGTGCTCTTCGCTCTGCTCTCTGTCCTTTTCTGTAAAACGATGCACCAGGTCCACGCCCTTTATGAGCGCTTTCTCCCCAACCCTGCGCTTCGGGCGGCGGCCGGCGGCGCGCTGGTGGTGGGGCTGACCTATCTGGTGTGGCTGTGGGATCCCGGCGCCTACGACTACAACGGCGCGGGAGCAGAGATCATCCAGGCCGCCTGCGGCGGCGAGGCCCGGCCCGAGGCCTTTCTCCTGAAACTGCTCTTCACGGCTCTGACCCTGGGGGCCGGCTTCAAGGGCGGGGAAATCGTACCGGTATTTTTTACCGGAGCCACCTTCGGCTGCGCCGCCGCCCCTCTGCTGGGGCTGGACGCCTCCTTTGGGGCGGGGCTGGGCATTGTCAGCCTCTTCTGCGGCGTCACCAACTGCCCCCTTACCTCTCTGCTGCTGGCGGTGGAGCTCTTCGCGGGAGAGAGCGCCGGAATGTTTACCGGGCAGAGCCTGGGGCTTTTTGCGGTCTCCATCGGCGTATCCTATATGCTCTCGGGCTATTACGGACTGTACAGCGGCCAGAGAATTCTGTACTCCAAATTCCGCCCGCAGCTGGTCAACCGGTACGCCAACGAACCGGAGGACCGTAAGTGAGCCCATACCCGTCCCCTCCAGGGAACAAGCGATAAGGAGAACGCCATGACCATTTTTGACATCATGGGCCCGGTAATGGTGGGTCCCTCCTCCTCTCACACGGCGGGCGCCGCCCGGATCGGCCTCATCACCCGCCGTCTGCTGGGCACACAGCCCGTATCGGCGGAGCTGCTGCTCCACGGCTCCTTTGCAGCCACCGGCGCGGGCCACGGCACTGACCGGGCTCTGGCCGCCGGACTGCTGGGAATGGAGCCAGACGACCCCCGGCTTCCCCGGTCCTTTGAGCTGGCGCGGGAGGCGGGTATGTCCCTTACCATAGGCAAAACAGTCCTTAAAGGAGCCCATCCCAACTCGGTGCTCCTGCGGGTCACAGCCCCCGGAGGGCGGGTGCTGGAGGTAACGGCCTCCTCCCTGGGGGGCGGGCGGGTGAAGGTGTGCTCTATCGACGGGCTGGAGGCCAGCTTCAGCGGCGAGCTGCCCACCCTCATCATCCGCAACCAGGACAAGCCCGGCATGGTGGCGGAGGTGGCCGGGGTTCTGTCCCGGCACAGCGTCAATATCGCCGCCATGCAGCTTTACCGGGACATGCGGGGCGGCCTGGCGGTGATGGTACTGGAAAGCGACCAGTCCATCCCTGCCCAGGCGGTGGATGAGCTGCGGGCCTATCCCGGCGTGGAGCGGCTGGTATACCTGGATTTGGAGGGAGGGGAGTAGATGGCCTTTTCATCGGTGGAACAGCTTTTGACTGCGGCGGCGGGACGTCCCCTGTGGGAGGCCGTGCTGGAGGAAGACCTCCGGGACCGGGGCGTCACCCGGGCGCGCTCCTGGGCCAAAATGGAGCGGCTCTGGCTGGCCATGAAAGCCCCTGTGGAGGAATACGACCCCGCCCGCCGCTCGCCCGGCGGACTGGCCGGGGGAGAGGGCGCCCTACTGGAAGGGCCGGGACCGGGGCTGTGTCCCTCCTTCCTGCGGGAGGTCATCGCCGCCGCTCTGAAAACAGGGGAGTGCAACGCCTGCATGGGACGCATTGTGGCCGCGCCTACGGCGGGGGCCAGCGGGGTTCTCCCGGCGCTGCTGATTCCCCTTCAGCGGCGGGACGGGTATCGCGACGAGACCATGGTTCAGGCGCTGTACGCGGCGGCCGGATTCGGCCAGGTCATCGCCGGCCGCGCCTCCATCTCCGGAGCCCAGGGGGGCTGTCAGGCGGAGGTGGGCTCCGCCTCCGGCATGGCCGCCGCAGCGCTGGTGCAGGTGATGGGGGGCACGGCGGAGCAGATGGCCCATGCCTGCGCCATGGCCCTTTCCAACACCCTGGGGCTGGTGTGCGACCCGGTGGCGGGACTGGTGGAGGTCCCCTGTATCAAGCGCAACGTCATGGGGGCGGTCAACGCCCTGTCCTGCGCGGAGATGGCCCTCTCCGGCGCAGTGAGCGCCATCCCCTGCGACGAGGTCATCGACGCCATGCGCAGCGTAGGGGAGGCCCTTCCCGCCGCCCTCCGCGAAACCGGCGGCGGCGGACTGGCCGCCACGCCCACCGGCCGGCGGATCGCCGGCTCCATGTAAGCAAGCCCTATCTTATGAAAAAAGGAGACGATACCTATGCTGCAATTCAACCATTTCAATTTTAATGTCCGGGACCTGGAACGCTCCATTGCCTTCTATCAAGAGGCCCTGGAGCTGGAGGTGGTGCGGGAAAAGAATTCCGCTGACGGCTCCTACAAAATCGTCTATCTGGGGGACGGGGAGACCGGCTTCCGGCTGGAGCTGACCTGGCTGCGCGACCATCCCCAGGCCTACGACCTGGGGGAGCAGGAGTTCCATCTGGCTTTCCTTACTGACCGCTATGACGAGCTCCACCAGCGCCACCAGGATATGGGGTGCATCTGCTTTGAGAACACCGCCATGGGCCTGTATTTCCTGGAGGACCCGGACGGCTATTGGATCGAGATTATCCCGGTGCGGGACCGTTGAGCGGCCGCCCCCGGCGGGAAGGCTGGGCGGACCTGCTCCGCTGCGCCGCTGTACTGGCGGTGATTGTCCTGCACACGGCAGGCTCACAGCTGCCCAACGCCCCCCTGGGCTCCGTCGACTGGCATGTGCTTAACGGGTACAACAGCCTGAGCCGCTGGTGCGTACCGGCCTTTATCATGCTCTCCGGGGCCTTCCTGCTGGATCCGGAGCGGGATCTGCCCCTGAAGCGCCTGTTTTCCCGGCACATTCTGCGCATTGCGGCGGCCCTGCTGGTCTGGGGCGCTTTTTACGCCCTGCTGGGATACTTTTCCAACTGCGGGGGCGCTCCCACCCTGGCGGGAATGGGGGCGGCTCTGTACAGCGCCCTGCTGGGCAACACCCACTATCACCTGTGGTTTCTCTATATGATTATCGGGCTCTACCTGGTAACGCCGGTGCTCCGTGCCTTTGTCCGGGGGGCAGACCGGCAGTCGGCGCAGGTTTTTTTCCTGCTGGCCGTCCTGTTTGCCTGCCTGCTGCCCACTCTGCTCCGCCTGCGGCCCAGCCAGACCGTCTCCACCTATGTCAGCTATCTGAACGTCAAGCTCATCCTGGGACATGTGGGCTATTTTACCGCCGGGTATTACCTCCGGACACGGGAAATTTCCCCCAAGGCCCGGCGCTGGATCTACGCTCTGGGCTTACTGGGCACGGTGGTGACGCTGTTCGGCACGGCGGGGCTCTCTCTGGCCAGGGGCGCGCTGGTGCAGACCCTCTACGAGTATGACAGCCCCAATGTGGCCGCCATGTCCGTGGCCGTCTTTGTGCTGTTCCGGAGCCTTCCGCAGGGGAAGGGCCGTCTCTGTTCTGCCTGGGCAGGGCGGGTGGCCGGCATCTCCTTCGGCATCTATCTGGTCCATGAGGCGTTTCTTATGCTGCTGCGGCATAGCGGCGTCACCGCGCTGTCCTTCTTCCCGCTTCTGTCGGTGCCGGCGCTGACCGCCCTGGTATTCCTGTGCTCGCTGAATGCGGCCCTGCCTCTCTCCAAGCTCCCTGTACTGGGCCGCTGGCTCACCTGAGCCCTCCTGACAGACCATCTTAGAACCTGCATCCGCCACTGGGAAGCGCGGGTTTTTAAAGGAGCCTGTATCATGCTGTTTTCCAGCTCCATTTTTCTCTTTTTGTTTCTCCCTCTTGTGCTGTTGATCTATTACCTCCCCCTGCGCCCCTGGCGGCAGGCCCAGAATCTCTTTCTGCTGCTGGCCTCCCTGGGCTTTTACGCATGGGGGGAGCCTTGGTTTGTACTGGTGATGACGGGCTCTATTTTGGTCAACTACGCCTTCGGGCTCTGGGTTGCCCATACCCGGCAAAGGGGAGGGAGCAGCCGCCTGCCGGTTATTCTGGCGGCAACGACAAATCTGGCCCTCCTGTTTGTATTTAAATATCTGATGTTTACCATCAGTATTTTTAACCGGCTGGGGGCCGGGCTCCCGACGCCGGTCATCCGCCTGCCCATCGGCATCTCCTTCTTTACTTTCCAGGCCATGAGCTATGTACTGGATGTGGCCCAGGGCAGGGGAGAGGTTCAGCGCTCCCCGCTGAAGGTCGGCCTGTACATCTCCTTTTTTCCCCAGCTCATCGCCGGCCCCATTGTCAAATACGAGACGGTAGCCCGGCAGATCGACAGCCGCCGGGAGAGCTGGGCGGATTTCTCCGCCGGATGCGTGCGCTTTATCACCGGGCTGGGGAAAAAAGTGCTCATCGCCAATCAGCTGGCGGTGGTGGCGGACCGGGCCTTCGGACTGGACGGCGGCGCGCTGTCCCCCTCTTTCGCCTGGCTGGGCTCCCTGTGCTACACCATGCAGATCTATTACGACTTCTCCGGCTACTCGGATATGGCCATCGGCCTGGGCCGGATGTTCGGCTTCCGCTTTTTGGAAAATTTCAGCTATCCCTATCTCTCCTGTTCCGTCACGGAGTTCTGGCGGCGGTGGCATATCTCCCTGAGCACCTGGTTCCGGGACTATGTATACTTTCCCCTGGGGGGGAGCCGGGTAGAGAGCCCCTGGCAGCATATCCGCAATCTCTTTGTGGTGTGGCTCCTGACGGGCCTCTGGCACGGGGCCAACTGGACCTTTATTGCCTGGGGACTGCTGTATTTTGTCCTGCTGGTGCTGGAAAAGTATGCTCACGTGGGCCGGGGCTGGCCCGCGGCGGTCCGGTGGCTGTATACCTTCCTGATGGTCAATTTCGCCTGGGTGCTCTTCCGTGCGGACAGTCTGGGGGCCGCGGGGCATTATCTCTGCGCCATGTTCGGCCTAGGGGAACGGGACAGCGGGCTGACCCTGTTCTACCTGCGGGAAAACTGGCTGGTGCTGCTGGCGGCGGCGGCGTTCGCGGTTCCCGCCGCCCGGTGGCTGCGGGAAAAGGCGGAGCGGAGAAGCTCCCTGGCGCTGGACGCCGGATATGCCGCCGCCGCACTGCTGATGTTCGTCGTGGCGGCCAGCTACATTGTCAAGGGCACCTACAATCCTTTCATCTACTTTAATTTCTAGGAGGCCGGACATGAGACGTCGGGATACCATTACGGCGGTCGGGTTTCTTGGCCTGCTGGCGGCGGGCCTGCTTCTGCTGGCCACGGCCTTTTTTGGGGGAGAGGGCCAGCTGGAGCATCTGCTGAAAAGCGCCTGGGCGGAGCGGGATCTCCAGGCGGTCCTGGAGGGGGCGGAGGCCGCCGCCAACCGGGATCTGGACCGGGACCACCTGTTTATTCAGCTCTATGGGGGCGTACAGCGGCTCACCGCCCGCCGGGTGGTGGAGGATGTGGTCAGCGAGAACTCCGTGGTCAGGCTGTCCACCGGGGCGCTGCACTTTATTGATATGCAGGACCGGCCCGCCCTGGCCGAGGCGGAGGCAAACGCCGCGGATACAGCGGCGTTTGCCCAGGACCTGGAGGCCCTGGGCATCCCATACCGCTTTCTGCTGGCCCCCGGGAAAATCCAGCGGGAGACGGAGCTTCTGCCCACCGGCGTGGCCGAGTACAGCAATGAAAACGCGGACGCTTTCCTCCGGACGCTGGAGGAGCAGGGGACCGCCTACACCGACCTGCGGCCCCTCTTTGAGGAAACAGGGTCCTATCCGGACTGGTTCTTCCGCACCGACCACCATTGGAGGCCGGAGGCGGCGTTCTTCGCCTGGCAGTATCTGGCGGTTCTGCTGGAAGAGACCTACGGCTTTGCCACAGACCCGGCTCTCACCCGGGCGGACAGCTGGGAGCGGACCGTTCTGGAGGACTTTTTCCTGGGCAGCCAGGGAAAGCGGGTGGGTACTCTCTACGGGGGAACCGATGATTTTACTCTATATACGCCTAAGTTTGCCACAAATCTCACCTATACCTGCCCTTTTTACGCCATCGACCGGACAGGCCCTTTTCAGGAGTCGGTGTGCTTCCCCGAGCAGACCACCCGGCGGGACTGGTTTGGGGCCAACCCCTACACCTACTACGCCGGGGGAGACTATCCCCAGGCGTCCATTGTCAATCACAATTACCCGGAGGGGCCCCGGGTGCTGCTGCTGCGGGATTCCTTTGCCTGCGCGCTGACCCCCTTTCTGTCCCTGTCCTGCGCGGAGCTCATTACCATTGACCTGCGGCATTTCCGTGGAAATCTGTCGGAGACAATAGCCGCGCTGGAGCCCGACCTGGTGCTGACTCTCTATAGCTCCACCGTCAATTCCGCCCTGTTCCAATACGATGCAACGGAGTGATCCTGTTTGAACGTCAATTCCACCCCCTCGGTCCGGCGGCTGGACTTCCACTATATCGCGATGCAGGCGGGGTTCTGGGCCATGTTTGCGGCGGTGTGCGCCTATCAGACCGCCCTGCTGCTGGGCCGGGGCTTCTCCAACAGTCAGGTTGGGCTGATCACCGCCCTGCGCTGTCTGGCGGGCATTATCTGCCAGCCCCTGCTGGGGGGCTTTGCCGACCGGCGCCCGGAGGTCCCCCTGAAGGTCCTGGTGTCCGGCTCTCTGGGAATCTCCCTGCTGGCGGGACTGTACTATCTCCTGCGGCCGGATATGAGCCTCTGGGAGACGGCGGCGGTGTTTCTGGTTATCGGCGGGCTGGAGGTCTCCGCCTATCCCCTTATGGACGCTATGGCCATCCAGTTTATCAACGACGGCGTCCCCATCCGGTACAGCCTGGGCCGGGGGGTGGGCTCCATGTCCTACGCGGTGGTATGTATCCTTCTGGGTTGGATCGTAGGCCGCTGGGGGGTGGAGCGGACCCTCATTCTCCACACAGCGCTGGTTGCGGCGGAAATCGGCCTGGTGCTGACCTTTCCCACCTACCGGGTCCGGTCCGCTCCGGCGGCGGACGCTCCAAAGCCCCAGTCCGCCCTGGCCTTGCTGCGGGGCAGCCCCCGCTTTGCCCTCACTCTGGCGGGGGTGCTGCTGGGCATGACCGGGACCCTTCCATTCTCCAATTTCCTGGTCAACGTGGTGGTCAGCCGGGGCGGAACGGAAGCGGAGCTGGGGCTGGCCCTCTTTCTGATGGCCGGATTTGAACTGCCCACAGGGTTTTTCTTCCAAAGGCTCCTGCGGCGGTACGGCAGCGCCCGGCTGCTGCTGGTCAGTCTGGTGTTCTGCGCCCTCAAGGGCGCGGCTCTGCTGGCGGCGCCGGCGTACTGGGCGGTCCTGCTGGCACAGCCCTTGCAGATTCTGGGTTACGGACTGTTTACTCCCGCCTCGGTGTACTATGTCAACGAATCGGTGCCCCAGGCCGACCGGGTACGGGGACAGACGGTCATGATGGTGGCCTCCAACGGTCTGGGCGGAATGCTGGGGAGCTTTCTGGCCGGGCGGACCCTGGACGCGGGGGGCGCAAACCTGATGCTGGCCTGCTGCACCGCCTGCTGCTGCGCGGGCGCGCTCCTGTGTCTGGCCGCTCTGCGGGGAAACAGGCAAAAGTAACAACCGGTCCGTCGGAGAGACGAAAAATTTTCTGCTTTCCAAACGGCCCATCTTGTAGTATCATAACTACGGATTACAATGGTCAAGCTGAAATGGAGGGTATCACATGAAAAGCAATATGCGCAAAACAAAGATCATCTGCACCCTGGGTCCCGCAGTGGACGACGAGGCCATGCTGGTTAAGCTGATCCGCGGCGGCATGAACGCGGCCCGGTTCAACTTCTCCCACGGCACACACGAGACCCACCGGGCCATGCTTCAGAAGCTCCGCCACGCCCGGGACGAGCTGGGCGCGCCCGTCGCTACCATTCTGGACACCAAGGGCCCTGAGATCCGCATCAAAACCTTTACCGACGGCCCTGTTACCCTCCAGGTGGGGGACAAGTTTATCCTTACCACGGAGGATGTGCCCGGCGACGCCCACCGGGTATCCGTTACCTACGCCAACCTGCACAACGAGGTCACGCCCGGCTGCCGCATTCTGGTGGACGACGGACTGATTGAGCTGCTGGTGCAGGAGATCCGCGGCTGTGAGATCCACTGTGAGGTGGAGAACGGCGGCCCCCTGTCCAGCAACAAGTCCATCAACATTCCCGACGTACATATTCTGCTCCCCTCCCTCACCGACAAGGACCGGGAGGACATCGCCTTTGCCTGCGAGAACGACTTTGACTTCATCGCCGCATCCTTTGTCCGCAAGGCCAGCGATGTGGAGGATATCCGGGCAGAGCTCCACAAGCACGGCGGCGACGACATCTGCATCATCGCCAAAATCGAAAACCAGGAGGGCGTGGATAACCTGGAGGAGATCATCGCCGCCTCCGACGGCGTCATGGTGGCCCGGGGCGACCTAGGCGTGGAGATTCCCGCCCACATGGTGCCCATTATCCAGAAGCGCATGATCAAGGCCACCATCACCCAGGGCAAGCCCGTCATTACCGCCACCCAGATGCTGGATTCCATGATCCGCAACCCCCGCGCCACCCGCGCCGAGGTCTCCGACGTAGCCAACGCGGTCTTTGACGGGGCCTCCTGCGTAATGCTCTCCGGCGAGACGGCCTCCGGCAAATATCCCCTGGAGGCGCTGGCCACCCTGGTCTCCACCGTCACCACCGCTGAAAACGCCATTGACTACTGGGGCCGCTTCCGGGAGCACAGCCTGCTGCCTGTCATCAACAATATCAGCGACGCCATTACCCACTCCTGCTGCCTGACCGCCATGGATCTGGGTGCCTCCGCCATTGTGGTGGCCACCAAATCCGGCTATACCGCCAAGGTCATTGCCCGCTTCCGTCCGGCCTGTCCCATCATCGCTTTGAGCCAGAGCGAGCATACCCGCCGTCAGATGGCCATCTCCTGGGGCGTACACCCCTATCTGTGCGGCGAGGTGGATTCCACCGACCGCCTCTTCTCCTTGGTGGTGGACGTCTCCCGGAAGGAAGGGGTCATTCACACCGGCGACACCGTGGTTATCACCGCCGGCGTGCCCATCGGCCGCTCCGGAACCACCAATCTCATTAAGGCTCAGGTGGTGGAGGAGCCCATGTAATCCCTGCCCAACCGCCGGGGCGCAGAGCACAGCGAAATCCCTTCAGGAAAGCGGCAGAGCCGCTTTCCTGAGCCTGTCGAAAAAAGGCGTTCCTGACACGCAAAGAAAAAAAGGACTTCCACCGGAACAGGCTCCGGTGGAAGTCCTTTTTTTCTTTGCGCTTATATAGTCGCCGCAGGGTTCAAAAGGAGCGATTTGCTCCTTTTGAACCGCTTTGACTAGGGCTTGTTTGATAATCGGCAATATGACCAACGGCGAGGGATTTTTTCGTCAGACAAGGTAAAAATTCGCAGGAATACTCTGTGTATTTCAAGAATTTTTAACGTGGTATGGCGGAAAAAGGCCCGTCGTTTGGGCGTATTGACAATTTTCAAATAAGCCCTATAACACTTTGGATAAAAATTCCTTAGTACGGTCCTCTCTGGGGTGTTCAAAAAAGGCGTGGGGCTCGTTCTGCTCCAAAATCTTTCCGCCGTCCATAAAGAGCACTCGGGTCCCCACTTCCCGGGCAAAGCCCATCTCGTGGGTGACGACCACCATGGTCATGCCCTCACGGGCCAGCTCTTTCATAACCTCCAGCACCTCTCCCACCATCTCCGGGTCCAGGGCGGAGGTGGGTTCGTCAAAGAGCATCAGCCTGGGCTTCATGGCCAGCGCCCGGACAATGGCGATGCGCTGCTTCTGCCCGCCGGAGAGCTGGGCAGGATAGGCATCCGCCTTCTCCTCCAGGTTGACCCGCTTCAGGAGGGCAGCGGCCGTCTCGTCGGCCTCCTCCTGCTTCATCAGTCCTGTGCGCACTGGAGCCAGGGTGATATTTTTCCGAATGGTCATGTTGGGGAAGAGATTGAAGTGCTGAAACACCATCCCCATCTGGCGGCGGACTTTGTTGATATCCGTTTTGGGGTCGGTAATCACCGTCCCGTCAAAGGTAATGGTCCCCGAGGAGGGATTTTCCAGCAGGTTCAGGCACCGCAGAAAGGTGGATTTGCCGGAGCCGGAGGGCCCGATTACCACCACCTTCTCCCCGGGGGAAATGTGCTCGGAGATATCGTCCAGCACCAGATGCTTCCCAAAGGATTTGGAGAGGTTTTTAACGTCGATCACTTTCCCGCAGCCTCCTTTCCAGCTTCCCCTGGAGCCAGGTAAAGACCACCACCACCACCAGATACATCAGGGCAATGCCGATGAGCGGTGGCATGTAGTCAAAGGTCCGCCCGCCGATGGTATAGGCGTAGTAGAGCATCTCCATGCCGCCGATGGCCTGTACCAGGGAGGTGTCCTTGAACAGGGTGATAAACTCGTTGCCCAGAGAGGGCAGGATGTTCTTGAAGGCCTGAGGAATGATAATAAAGCGCATGGTGTCAAAGTAATTCAGGCCCAGAGATCGGCCCGCCTCGCTCTGGCCGACGTCCACGCTCATAAGACCGCCCCGGATGATCTCCGCCACATAAGCGCCGGAATTGACCCCCAGGCCGATGAAGCCCACCAGCACCTTGTTGCGCTCGGCGGGAAGGATCACGAAGGTCCAGATGTACAGCTGTACCAGCATGGGGGTACCCCGGATGACGGTGGTATAGAGCTGGCACAGGATGTTGGCGATGCCCAGCAGGGGATTTTTCCTCCGTCCCGGCCGCTGCTGGTCGTGGGCGCTGCGGACGGTAGCCACCACCAGCCCCAGCAGCACGCCGAAAATCAGCGCCACCACGGTCAGCTCCAGGGTGACGCCCAATCCCTGTAAGTAGAGCTTCCAGCGGTCGTTGTCAAGAAAGGCCGTCTGGAGCCGGGGTCCGATGCGGCCCAGCCAGTCAATCAGCGATTGGAGCATAGGGGGAACTCCTTTCCTCTCTTAGTCGCAGAGGGGGACGGCCGCAGCGACCGCCCCCCTCTCAGCAATTTAACCAGCGGTAATGTACTTGTCTACAATTTTCTGGAACGTGCCGTCGGCCTTCAGCTCAGCCATAGCCGCGTTAACCGCCTCCAGCAGGGCGGTGTTGCCCTTGGCGAAGCCGATGGCGTAATCCTCCACGGCAAACTCGGTCTCCAGAATCTTCAGTCCCTCATTGGCGGCCACAAAAGCCTTGGCGGGCTCGTTGTCGATAACCACCGCGTCCACCTGGCCGTTGACCAGAGCCATAACCGCCAGAGCGCCGGTGTCAAAGGCAGTGACGTGGTCCTCGCCATAGCCGGGGGCGTCGGGGTCGTCCACGGGAGCGGAACAGTAGATATAACCAGTGGTGGCCTTTTGGGTGCCGATCATCTCGGCGTTAGCCAGGTCGTCAATGCTTTGGATAGGGGAGTCCTTCTTGACAATGACCACCTGCACGCCGGTGGCGTAGCTGTCGGAAAAATCCATGACCTTCAGGCGGTCCTCGTTGACGGTGATGCCCGCCATGGCAATGTCGCTCTGTCCGGTCTGCACGGCGGTCAGAGCGGCGTCAAAGCCCATGTCGTCCACCACCAGCTCCAGGCCCAGCTTGGCGGCGATAGCCTCGGCCACTTCTACATCGATGCCCTCAAAACCGCCGTTGTCGGTGGTCATCTCATAGGGAGGGAAGGCGGCGTTGGTGGACATGTGGAGCTTGCCCGCTTCCACGGTGGTAAAGCCGCCGGAGCCGTTATTTTCCGGCGCGGGGGTTGCCGCGGGCGCGGGAGTGGCGGCAGAGCCGGAACCGGAAGAGCTGTTGGAACAGCCAGCCGTCAGTCCGGCGCACAGGGCCAGAGCAAGTCCCATCGCCGTAAGTTTTTTCATCATATTCATAACCATTCTCTCCTTTTTCCTTAACCGGACAGCTCCGCCGCCGGTTTTGATGGGATTAATTATACGCTATATTCAGATTAAATGCAATATTTATTCATTAGTCAAAGCAGACAAAAAAACTGCGGTATCCCCGTGTCAGCTCGGCCTATTTGTCCATTTTACAGAGAAACCGCCGGTTTTCCCGCATACATACGGCGCGCTTCAGATAAAAAACGGCGGGGGCCTGCGGGCCCCTGCCGTATGTGTATGCGGTTTCTCTGGAAATTCTGTGCGTCTCAGAAAATCCATCCCAGCACAGTGGCTGAGAGAAAGGCGGCCAGAGCAGGGAGGAAATTCTCCCACTTCACGGGCTTCTGAAAAATTGCTTTCAGCAGCAATATGACGCCTGCCACCCGCAGCAGCCAGGGGAGCAGCTCCAGCAGGAGCAGCAGCGGCAGTCCAATAAGCGTCAGGCAGATGGGGATGAGAATGACGGCCGCAAGGCAGACTATAGAGAGCGTAATCAGCGTTATCATAAATCGCTTCCTCCTTTTATTCAGTGGCATCATTGTACCATTCCCATCTGAAAGCGTCTTAAAGAGCGGATTAAAAATGGATGAAAAACGCTTTTAGGCCTTGCTTGATAAATGGCAATGTGCCCAACAGTGAGGGATTTTTTCGTCTGTCAAACAATTTTTCCCTAGGAATCCTGACAGATTTCAAGGGAAAATTGTGCCGTCCAGCCGGAAAAAGAACCGCTGCCTGGGCATGTTGACATGTTTCAAACACGGCCTAAGGGTGCTCTGATTCAAGCAGCGCACCCGGGAATTCCATCAGCAGACCACAATGCCCCCCGCCGGCTCAGCCGCGCTGAGCCGGCGGGGGGCAGCCTTGTTTCAATTATTTCCGCTCGCCCCTGCTGTAGGCCACCACCGTACGGCGGTTGGGCTCGGTGCCAACGGAATAAGTGGCGACGTCGGGATAATCCTGGAGAGCCGTATGGATCACATGGCGCTCATAGGCGTTCATAGCCTCCAGCGTCACATTTTTCCGATACTTGACTACCTTCCCCGCCACCTTGCGGGCCAGGCGGACCAGGGATTCCTCCCGCTTTGCCCGGTAGCCCTCGGCGTCCAGATGAATCCTGACCCGCTTTGTCTGTCCGCGGTTGACGCTGTAGCTGGTCAGCTGCTGGATGGCGTCCAGGGTCTCACCCCTGCGCCCAATGAGTCCGCCCAGGTTTTCTCCCACAAGCTCCACCTGGTAATTGCCCTGCTCATCCAGCCGGACCACGGGCCGCGCGTTGGCACCCATGTGCTCCAGCAGGCCCGTGAGGAACGCCGAAATTTCCTCTCCCTTGCCGCTCTCCCCGACGGAAGGCGCGGGAGCCGGGGCGGGCGCGGGCTTTTCCTGTGCGGGGCGCTTCTGCGCGGGATTTTCCCGCCGGGGCGGTGGAGACGCCTTCTGCGGCTCCCGCCGGGGCGCCGGCTGCGGTCTGGGCGGCTGCGGCGGGGGAGCCGGGGCAGGCGTGGGCTCATCCGGGACCTCATATGTGACCTTCACCTTGGCGGGACAACTTCCGATACCCAAAAAACCGGATTTTGCCCGCTCTAAAACCTCTACGGAGACGTCGTCCCGGTCCATACCCAGCTTGACCAGCGCGGCTTCAATGGCGGCGTCCTCGGTCTTTCCGGTGCTTTCGATCCATTTCAGCATAGAGTACTATCTCTCCTCTTAGTATAAGCGGCGGACAGGCCGTCACTCCGTTTCTTCTGATTCTTCAGCTTCTTGGGCATAGGGGGCCTCGGCCTCTTCCCCGGCGGAACCCGGGGCGGAGACGCTCTGCACCTCCTGCTCCAGGGCGGGGGGCGCCTCCTCTTCGGCCTCCGGCGGAACCGGTCCGCCGTCCGGAAGCGTCTGGCAGTCCTGGGGGACAAACAGCGGTTCTTCGCCGGGGTAGGGCGTCGGGCCGTCGGCGCTGTAGCGGTAGGGGTCGTAAGTCCGTCCGCGGGCATACTGCCGCATCCCTACCCGGCTGGCCTCCTTTGCGGCGGCGGAGAGTTTTCTGTCCTCGTCCGCCGGCTTCTTCTCGCCCTTTTTCTTCTTCCCCTTGTTCTTTTTCTCCTCCTCCAGGCGGCGGGCCCGCTCTTCGGCGGCCAGGCGCTTACGCTCCTTTTCCTCTTCCTTCTCCTGGCGCTCCCGCTCCGCCTGCATAGCGGCGGCCTTTTCATAGTCCTTCTTTAACAGCCGGTGGCACACCAGCTCCTGCAGCATGGACAGCAGGTTATTGGCAATCCAGTATACGCACAGAGCGGCGGGCATGGCAAAGCCGATCCACAGGGACATCAGCGGAGACATGATGAGCATGGATTTCGTTGTGGCGTTATTGGCTGCCTCGGCACTCTTCTGGTTGACGGAATTGGTCTTCATGGACAACAGAGAAAATAGAAAGCCGGATACCGCAGAGATTACGGGCAGCAGGAACAATCCAAAGCCGCCGGCAATGGTCCAGAACTGGAGCTTGGGAATCTGGGACAGGTCCGCCAGTCCCAAAAAGTCAAAATTGATGGAGAACACCCGGCTGCCGGCCTCTCCCAGAGCGCTCTGCACGGCGGAGAGGTTTTCCGGGGTAATCAGGGAGGACAGGTACAGCTGGTTATAGGCGGTATTGGCAAAGCTGTCGGCCGCCTCCTTAATCCACCCCATGTCCACGGCCACGGCGCTCCAATTGACCGTATTAGCCACCACATCCAGCATCTCCTGGGTATTAATACCCATCATGTATTTCAGGGGCTGGCGGATGATGGCATACAGGGGCAGCAGAATCAGCAGGGGCAGGAAGGACCACAGACACCCCCCCATGGGGTTGACCTTTTCCTTTTCGTACAGCTTCTGCACTTCCAGGTTGTAGCGCTCCTTGTCCTTGCCGTACTGCTTCTGGAGCTTATTCATCTTATCTGAGAGCATGTTCATCTGGATCATACTGCGCTTGCCCTTCAGCGAGAAGGGGAACAGCAGCAGCTTGACCACGATGGCAAAGAGAATCAGGGCGATGCCGTAGCTGCCGCAGAGGTTATAGAACAGCTGCAGCAGCCATACAAACGGGGTCAGGATGATATCCATTTACGCGCCTCCAAGTTCATTTGTGGTCCCCCGGATCAGGGGACGGGGTCATACTCGATGCTGGTCTGCCGGTGGAACGGGTGACATTTCAGAATGCGCAGCAGGGCCAGTCGGCCGCCCTTCCATGCGCCGTATTTCTCCACCGCCTCCAGCGCGTAGGCCGAGCAGGTGGGAATAAAGCGGCAGCAGGGGGGCCGGGCAGGGGAGATATAGGTACGATAACCCCGGATCAAGGCGGTCAGCAGGTATTTCATCCCTGCCCCGCCTCCTTCCGCAGGAGACCCAGCTTGTCCGCTGTCTGCAAAAGACTCCGCTCAATCTCCCGGAAACGGGTGTGGCCCGCCCGCACCCGGGCCACCGCCACCAGGTCGTAGCCGGGCAGGAACTGCCCCTCATGGATGCGGTATGCCTCCCGGATGCGGCGGCGGGTCCGGTTACGGCGCACGGCCTTGCCCACCTTCGTGCTCACAGTAATACCCAGCCGGCTGTATGCCAGCCGGTTTTTCCGGCAGTAGAGCGCCAGGACAGGAGAAACGGCATGTCTGCCCTTGCCGTAGAGACGGCGGAACTGGCGGTTTTCCTTGAGGGATACGGTGTATTTCACAATCTGGCTTCCCCTTTTTGCTCCATATGCTGTGCAGGGGCGGTGGGAAAAGCTCCCCCGCCCCTAAGAGTCTGTTTAACATCTCCCCGCGCCTCCTGGCAGCGGACTTTTGCCTCAGGACAAAAATCCCCCTGTCAATCCGCGCACATTTGCGACATCAAACAGGCCCTAAGAATCTGTTTCCTGTCCCTGCCCGGGTTTCCGCACGCCGGCGCAGGCAGGCGCTCCTGACGCAGCCCGGCGCTGACCTGGTAGAGCGCCGGCTGGAATTCATGGCGTGAAGATACGCGCGGGAATTGAATCAGCGCTTCTTTTACGCAGAGCGGCGGCGCAGAACCCGCCGGAGCGGAGCCCCGCGGCCTAAAAGAAACTCCAGCAGATTCTCCTGTTCCACACGGCCCGGCATCAATGGGTAAGACGGGCGCGGCCCTTGGCGCGGCGGCGCGCAAGCACCTTGCGGCCATTGGCAGTGCGCATACGCTTCCGGAATCCGTGCTCCTTGGAGCGCTGGCGCTTCTTGGGCTGATAGGTACGGACCATACTGGTACACCTCCTGTATGATATTCAAGCGGAGCTTCCTCCGCCCACCACAACAGCCGGCTGTCCCGGCTGCGGTCGTCTGATGAGACCTCTCGCCGCTCCACTCCACGTCTGCCGCGGAATGGTCAGCAACCTTTATTATAGCCCATGACAAAAAGTCCTGTCAACCCCGTTTTGGGCGTAAAAGTGCAATTTTTTCTTGGTTGACATTTGATGTCAAATCTACTATAATAGTTAAAGTCCGCTGTTTAACGTGCAGCCGCATGGTTTATCCGTCTCAGCGGGCATTTCCCCCGCATTTCTATCCGGGTGTAGCGCAGTTGGTAGCGCGCATGGTTCGGGACCATGAGGCCGTGGGTTCAAATCCCGCCACTCGGACCAAGTCGCCGCGGACGTTCTATCGTTCGCGGCGACTTTTTGCAAAAGTCACCTCTCACTCATTCTGTCGCGGCTCCTCTCCAAACCGCAACCGCTTTACTGGGTTGCTGTTTGGTTTTGGCGCAGAATTGTGAAAAATCGGTTTTAACCGCTTGTCGCATTCTCGGTGTAAAGTCAACCTCATTCCGGCGATTTTTTACAAAAATCGTTGTCCGCTCCGCTCCCTTATTCCTCCTCTCCAAACCGGACCCGCTATGCCGGACTCCGGTTTGGCTTGAGCGAGAACCTGAACATTCAATTTTAATTGCCTATCATAATTGCTCAACGGAACGTCTGTCGACGGGGGTCGCTATGCGAAATGTACAGGGTATTGAACTGAATAACCGAACAAAGGAAGAACGTCTGCCTGGATTCTCAACAGATTTCCCCTACATTGCGACTCGTGCAGAGCTGGATCAATACGGGGCCCCTCTTGCGCCCTGGCATTGGCATGGGCCGGTTGAATTATTCTATATTGAAAGCGGTATATTGGAATACGAAACTCCCAATGAAAAAATTTCTTTTCCTGCCGGCTCGGGAGGGATGGTCAATTCTAATGTGCTTCACAAGACTAAGGTGCTGAGCCCGGCGCAGCGGAATATACAGCTGCTCCATATTTTTGAGCCTTCATTTTTGTCAGGACGGCAGGGCAGCCGGGTGGAGCGGCGATACTTTGTCCCCCTTTTGGCCAATTCACAGCTTGAAATACTGCCATTGTTTCAGGATGTTCCGGAACAGGCCCACGTGCTGCGGCTCATCCGCGGCGCTTTCTGCCTGGAGGAAAGCGAGGTGGGCTTTGAAATCAAAATTGAAAGAGCTCTGCTGGAAATATGGCTTCTGCTTTATAAAATGTTCTGTTTAAGCCCATGTGCAGACGGCAAGCGGCCCCTCAATGTAGAAGCGATAAAAGCAATGATGCTCTTTGTCCGGGAACACTACCCAAGTGCCATCACGATAAAAGAACTGGCGGAATCAGCATATATCAGCGAGCGCGAATGCTATCGGGTATTCCGAGATTGTCTGCATACAACGCCGACAGATTATATTATAAGCTACCGGCTGCAAGAGGCTTGTCAGCTCTTGACAAAAGACAAGCTGTCTATTACGGAAATCTCCCACGCCTGCGGTTTTGGAACCAGCAGTTATTTTGGAAAGGCATTCCTTCGGCGAATCGGCTGTACACCCAAGCAATACCGCAAGGGTTGGCGGGATAAGACCAAAACAGGGCAAAATTGATATAGTGTTCAGCCATGCAACGGCGCTATAGTATTTCTGACCGGAAGAAAGGAGCGCTGTGTATGACGCCGCTGTATCTGATATTGCTGAGCGCGCTGGACATTATCCTGTACACAATAAGAAGCTATACCAGCAAGCTGTATGCCGATTCCTGCCGTGAGGAGCCCATGCAGGCTGCGCTGGTCTTCTCAATCATCACGGGACTTACCGGCTTTTTCCTTACCGTCCTTTTTGCCGGCGGTCTAAAATCATCACTTTCCGTTGTCACTCTGCTTTGCGGGGTTTCTGCCGGCGCGGTCCTGTTCTTATATAACCTTGGCTGTATTCAGGCGGCGGAAACCGGCCCTTACGCTGTTCAGTCCGTCATTGGCATGTTCGGCTGTGTGTTATTGCCCCTTCTCTTTGAGCGTTTACTGTGGAATGTAACCCTGTCCTGGGTGCAGTACATAGGTATTGTCTGCGTGCTGTGTTCCTTTGTTTTTTTGAATTTACGTGGACTGCATCTGGACAATACTCAAACGGGATACTACGGCTGGGTTGCGCTGCTGTTCTTTTCCAATGGCATCTACAGCACGATTATAGCCGCACAGCAGCGGTGGGTGGGAAACAGCCAGCGCTGCGAGATGGTCTCCGCCGTGTTTCTTTCCATGGCGGTAATATCTTTGGTCTATTTATTGGCCGGCCGCAAGGCCCATATAAGAACCGCGTTCAAATTGACGCCAAAGAGCTGGCGTTACGCTCTGGCAAGCGGCGCCGCCCTGACCGCCGCAATGAATCTTTTGGTTGTCCTCCTCAGCTATGTAAGCGCTTCTATCCTGTACCCCGTCCAAAACAGCGCTGTTTTAGTGCTGCTGATTCTGCTCAGCGCGGTACATCTGCATGAGAAAATTTACAGACACACCGCAGCGGGCATTCTTGCCGCCCTTCTCGGCATCGTCGCGCTGAGCCTGTAGGCGGCCCGCGTCCGCGGATGTGCCTGCGCTGATCGACCCGGCGTGTGCAGAGACCCTTTCACTCCAAAAATGACCCTTTCCGTGGGAAACCGACTATTTACACCGGCGAGTTTTGGGAGTACAATGGATGTATAACAGGTCCAACTCACCGGTATACATAAAACAAGGAGGTGCTCCGATTGAAACTGACCTTTTTCGGCGCGGCCCGGGCGGTCACAGGGAGCTGCCACTGTGTGGAGTGCGGGGGAAAGAAAATTCTCATTGACTGCGGTCTCCAGCAGGGGCGGGACGAGCGGAACAACCAGGAACTGGATTTCAATCCTGGCTACATCGACGCGGTAGTCGTAACCCATGCCCACATTGACCACTCCGGACGGATTCCCCTGTTGGTCAAGCAGGGGTTTACGGGCAATATCTACTGCACCCGTCTGACGGGACAGCTCTTGTCCATCATGCTGCGGGATTCCGCCCACATTCAGGAGAGCGACGCCCAGTGGATGAATCAAAAGGGCCGCCGGGCGGGAGAGGAGCCGGTGGAGCCCCTCTACACGGTAGCCGACGCGGAGGACGCCATCAAGCATATTGTCACCTGCGAATACGGCACCCGCCTGCAAATTGAGGACGGAGTCAAGGCCCGTTTTGTGGACGCGGGGCACCTGCTGGGGTCGGCCTGCGTAGAGCTGTGGCTCACCGAGGGGGGCGAGACCCGAAAAATCGTCTTTTCCGGGGACATTGGCAACAAGCTCCAGCCCATCATTCGGGAGCCGGACCCCATCACCCAGGCCGACTATGTGGTGACGGAGAGCACCTACGGCGACCGTCTCCATGACGTGGGGCAGAACCCCAACTACACCAAGGAACTGGCCGAAATCATCGACCAGGTTCTGGGCCGGGGCGGAAACGTGATTATCCCCTCCTTCGCGGTGGGCCGCACCCAGGAGCTGCTGTACTTCATCCGGGAGATGAAGGAGCAGTCCCTGGTTAGGAGCGTCCCCAATTTCCAGGTCTATGTGGATTCGCCTCTGGCGGGAGAGGCCACCCGGATTTTCTCCGGAGATCTGCGGGGCTACCTGGATGAGGCGGCCATCGAAGCCTTAAAGGGCGGGGCGCTGTTCCAGTTCCCCGGTCTGAACGTGGTGGAGAGCAGCCAGGAGTCCAAGGCCCTCAACGAGGATCCCGCCCCCAAGGTGATCATCTCCGCCTCCGGCATGTGCGACGCGGGCCGTGTGCGCCACCATCTGAAACACAACCTCTGGCGGGAAGAGTGCGCCGTGGTCTTTGTGGGCTATCAGGCGGAGGGAAGTCTGGGCCGCCGTATCCTCAACGGTGTGGAGACGGTAAAGCTCTTCGGCGAGGAGATTGCGGTGCGGGCCCAAATTGTCCGTTTTAAGGGTCTGTCCTCCCACGCGGACCGGGACGGCCTGCTGCGGTGGATGGAGACCTACCAGCCCAAGCCCCGGCAGACCTTCGTGGTCCATGGAAGCTATGAATCCACAGAGAATTACGCTTCTCTTCTGCGGGAGCACGGCTTTGCCGCCCACGCTCCCAACTACGAGGAGGTCTACGACCTGCTGGAAAACCGGATGCTGTCGGAGGGCATCTCCCTGGCGCCCAAGCCGGCTCCCGCTGTCAGCAGCGGCTCCCCCGCTTACCGGCGTCTGGAGGAGGTTGGACAAAAGCTTATAGAGGTCATTGCCCACAACAAGGGCGGCGCCAACAAGGACCTGGCCAAATTCGCCGACCAGCTCCGCGCCCTCATCGAAAAGTGGGACCGCTGATCGGATATTCCCTTCCGCAAACCGGGTAATGCCCCGGACGCTTTCCGCATATAATTCTTCCAGTGAAGAAACCATGCGGGGAGTGTTGCTGTTTGAAAGGGAACATCGAGGAGCGCGCCTGTCAGCTGGCGCTCTACATCATAGAGAACAAAGCGACGGTGCGCAGTGCGGCCCAGCGGTTCGGCATCAGCAAATCTACCGTACATAAGGACCTCAGCGAGCGTCTGCCCGCCTTTAATAAGCTCCTGTACCAGCAGGTGAAGCATGTGCTGGATGAAAATAAGGCGGAGCGGCATATCCGGGGCGGTATCGCCACCCGGCGGAAATATAAGGGCTCTGACGCTGAATAGACCGGGCACGGAGCGGCCCGCCATAAAAGGGGCAAGGCGGACCATGCCGGTCTGCCTTGCCCCGGCTTGTCGAAAAAGGCCGGAGGCCTTTTTCGACAAAAGGGACACGGCCTGCCGCGCGCACCCTTTGGGGCACACTTGCAGGCCGAGAAGCGTCATTTCCGAGGCGCATGTCCTCGCAAATGACGGATTTTGATTTTATTTTGCTGCCCGAGGGCGGCAAAACTCTGCGAGGCCTTCCTGTGAGGAAAGCCTTTCGATAGACTGGGGCAAAGCAGACCATGCCGGTCTGCCTTGCCCCTTTTATGTCGTGTTACCTATTGCGGCACTTTCCGGAGGAGGGAAGGGATCAAGCCCCTTTGGTCCATACCCGGCGGTCTTTCTGCCTCCATGCGCCGACTTTCCATTGCTTCCCGCTCATTTTTTTGCTATAATAATGTCTGCCGAATTAACCGCCTTAAACCGCAGCCCCGGTCCGCCGGGCTCCGGCGTCTGGAAAATGCCGGAAGGGGTGCATTTCGTGGAATTTCAGAGCCTGTTCAGGCGGTCCACAGCGGTTTTGCCGGTCAGCCAACAAAAAAAGAACGGGAGGGACTCCCTATGCGCAATGTCACCTGCTCCAGCTGCGGAAAACGCTACGACTACGATACGGATGATTTCTGCCCCAAGTGCGGCAGCTATAACCCTCCGGCAGACCGGCGGGCCCGGACAAGCGCCCCTCGGTCCCAGCCTCAGACCAGCCCTCAAAACCGCAGCAGGCCCCAGACCCCGTCCGGAGCGCGTCCCGCTCCAGTGCGGACCCCTGCGGCAAAACCCGCCGCGGCACGCACACCGTCTTCCCGGACGCCTCAGCCCGGCTCCGGGGGCCGCAGGCCCGACGGCGGCGTCCGCGCCGCGTCCTCCCGCCCCCCCTGGGAGTTGCAGGACCGGAAGCCTATCCGCCGTCCTGTCCTGGGGCTGACGCTGCTGTTCCTGGGGGTGGCGCTGCTGAGCATAGTCATCTCCCAGGTCTCTCAGAGAGAGCCGGCGCCCGAGCCCGGCCAGGCCCAGGCCAGCGCCGTGCTCACCCAGGGGGGCTTTGCGGACCACGCGCTGGGGGAGGATTTCCCCTACAGCGGCTGGACCCTTACGGTGGAGACCCCCTGGGAGCCCGACCTGCCCGCCTCCTCCGCCATTCCGGAGGGGCGCTGCGCTGCGGTAGACCTGTGGCTTTCCGGCGGGGCGCGGATTGAAGGCGCCCAATGGGCCACGCCCTACCTCATTTTGGAGGACGGCACCCAGGTGGAGGCCGTAGACGACGCCCCTCTGCTGTCCCGGCAGCTGAAGAGCGCCGGTGTGTATGACATTGTCCCCGCCGACGCCCAGTGGGAGGACCCCCTGTACGGCCAGTTAGTCTTTTTTGTGCCGGTGGACGCTGCGGGCTCGGCCACTTTGGTTATCCCCGCGGCGGCGGCTCAGGACACGACTCCCACGCTCCACTATATCGACATCACCCTTCCCTGGACAGAGGAGTCCTCCAGCGTTGCGGAGGCCGTCCCTGAGCCGGAGGCCGCGCCATGAGCTGTGTCACGCTCATCGGAATGCCCGGTTCGGGGAAGAGTACCGTAGGCGTGCTCCTGGCCAAGGCTTTGGGCTATGCCTTTTTGGACACCGACCTGCTCCTCCAGCAGCGGGAGGGGATGCTCCTCCAGGATATGCTGGACCGCAGGGGTGTGGAAGGATTTTTGAACGCGGAGGAGGATGCTGTCCGCTCCCTGGACTGTGACCGGACGGTGATTGCCCCCGGCGGCAGCGTGGTGTGCCGCTCCGGAGCCATGGAGCACCTGAGAGAGCTGGGCCGGGTGGTCTATCTGCGGGTGCCCCTGACGGAGCTGGAGCGGCGGGTGGACAACATCACCACCCGGGGAATCGCCATGGCCCCCGGAGAGACCCTGCGGGACGTATTTCTCCAACGGGCTCCCCTGTATGAGCGCTGGGCCGGGGCGGTGGTAGACGTGGAACGCGCCCCGCTGGAGGAGACTGTGGCCGCGGTGCTGGCTGCCCTATAGCGAACAGAACACGGAAAGGAGGCGGTCCGGCTTGGACGGAAAGCGATTTCACAGACGGCTGGCTGTCATTCTCTGTCTGATGGCCCTGCTGCTGACCGCCTTTACCTGGGTGCTCTACGACTTACAGGTGGTCCACGGGGAATACTACCGGGGGGCCTCTGTGCGGAAAATTACCAACCGGGAGACCGTGGAGGCCGCCCGCGGGTCACTGCTGGACCGGTACGGCCGGGTACTCGTGTCCAATCGGGCCGTCTATCAGGTGACGCTGGACACCTCGATGATGGGGCAGGAGGCCCAGCGCAACGCCAACCTGCTGGAGCTCCTGCGCATCTGTCAAGAGCAGAGCCAGGAGTGGAGCGACACCCTCCCTGTCTCGCGGACGCCCCCTTTTACCTTCACCACTCAGCAGCCCTACACCACCGTCATACGCAGCGAGGACGGTACGGAACAGACCCGCGCCACCTATCTGAGCCGCCTGCTGGAGGCCCTGCCTCTCCAGCGGCAGAAGTTCCTGGAGGTGGGGGAGACCGAGCCTACGGCGGAAAAGCTGATAGAGGCCCTGCGCGGTTACTACGAGCTGGACGAAACCCTGTCCGGCCAGGAGGCCCGGGCTTTGGTAGGCGTGCTCTACGAGCTGGATCTGCGCCGGCGGGATATCAACTACAACGCCTATATTTTTGCCCAGAATGTGGATATTGACTTTATCTCGGTGGTCAAGGAGCGAAAGCTGGACGGCGTACGCGTACAGGCGGCCACCGTACGGGAGTACGGCACCGACGCGGCCTCCCATCTGCTGGGCCGGGTACGGTCTATTTCTCAGGAAACCTGGCCCTATTACCAGGAGCTGGGGTATCATATGAACGATACCGTGGGCAGCGGCGGCGCGGAGGAGGCCTTCGAGAGCTGGCTGCGGGGCAAGCCCGGCGTGCGCACCCTGGAGCTGACCACCGGAGGCAAGGTGGTCAGCGAGACCTGGGAAACCGAGCCGGAGCCCGGCGGCAATGTGATTCTCACGCTGGACAACAAATTGCAGGCCAAGGTGCGGCAGGTACTGGCCCAGACTATTGAGGGGCTGGCCTCCGAGGATAAGGAGGGCGGCGCCATCGTTATTGAGGACGTGCGGGACGGCGGCATTCTGTCCATGGTCTCCTATCCGGACTACGACCTCTCCACCATCTATAAGGACCCGGAGCTCTATCAGGCCGCCGCCGGGGACCCCCTCACCCCCTTTGTGAACCGGGCCACCCAGGGTCTGTACTCCCCCGGCTCCACCTTCAAGCCTCTGGTGGCCATCGCCGCCCTGGAGGAGGGGGTCACGACCTCCTCCGAGCGTATTCAGGACACCGGATACTTTACACTCCCCGAGGAGGAGAAATACCCCTACGGTCAGTACCACCCCCAGTGCTGGATTTACCGGCAGTACCGCGGGCGCCACGGCCGGGAAAGCCTGGCCGACGCCCTGCGGGACTCCTGCAACATCTACTTCTTTACCATGGGACACCGGCTGGGCATTGAACAGGTGGACCGGTATGCCGACCTGTTCGGTCTGGGCCAGAGCACCGGCTTTGAGCTGGAGGAGAAGGCCGGCCTGGTGGCCGGACCGGAGACCAGCCAGCGCCTGGGCAACACCTGGTACGGCGGGTTGCTGCTCCCGGCCTCTATCGGCCAGGGCGACACCCTGTGCACCCCTCTCCAGCTCACCAACTATATCGCCACCCTGGTCAACGGCGGCAATCACTACACCCCCCACCTGCTCCGCTCGGTGAAATCCAGCGACTATTCCGAAACCCTTTACGAGTACGAGCCCACCCTTATCAACAATCTGGAGCTGGACCCGGACAATCTGGAGGCGGTCAAATACGGCATGTGGAAGGTGGCCAATGACCCGGAGAGCAGCGTATACCGCTATTTCAGGGACCTGCCTGTAACGGTGGGAGCCAAAACCGGGTCGGCACAGGTGGCCTCCGACCTGGAGGCCGACGCGGTGTTCGTGTGTTTCGCCCCCTATGAGAATCCGGAGATCGCCATCACCCTGGTTGTGGAGAGCGGCGGCTCCGGCGGCTATCTGGCCGAGGCCGCGGCGGAGATTATCCGCTACTATTTCAGCGCCGAAAGCACGCCCGAATCCATTGATGCGGAAAATACCCTGCTGCACTGAGGCGCACCCCAGAATTGTCCTGCAACTCAACGGAGAAGGATTGATCCATTTGCAGAATCGAGACATCTTTGACCCCCGGGACGCCCGATGCAAGCTCCCATACGGCGCGGTGCCCTCCGGCACCGCCGTGCAGATCACGCTGCGCCCTTACCGCACGTCGGCCTACTCCCGGGCGGTGCTTACCGCGCAGTTTGAAAGCCGCCCCAGCGACGATACCGTGCATATTTTTCTCCCCTGGGCCGGATTGGAGGGGGACCGGGACCTCTTTTCCGGCTTTCTGCCCACGGAGGATTATGTGGGGCTGGTCTGGTATTCCCTCCGTCTGGAAAGCCTTCACGGGGCGTCGGAGGAGCTGGGCCCCTATCAGCTCACCGTCTATGACGGTTCCGAGGAGGTCCCCGGCTGGTTCGGGGAGGGGTGCACCTATCAGATCTTCCCCGACCGCTTCCGCCGCACCCAGGTACCCGACCCCGCCGGCATGGTGGGCGGACGGAGCGTCCACACCAGCTGGGAGGAGGAGCCGGTCTACCGCCCCGATGAACACGGGGAAATCCGCAATCGGGATTTTTTCGGTGGAAATCTCAAGGGCGTCCAGGAAAAACTGCCCTATCTCCGGGGCCTGGGGGTGGAGACCCTCTATTTCTGCCCCCTGTTTGAGGCCCCGGAAAACCACCGGTACGGCACCGGGGACTATGAGAAAATCGACCCCATGCTGGGGGATAACGAGGATTTTTCCGCCCTGTGCCGGGCGGCCCACGCCCTGGGTATGCGCATCATCGTGGACGGCGTGTTCAACCACACGGGCTTTGTCAGCCGCTATTTCAACGGCGATGGCTCCTACCCCGACACAGGGGCCTGCCAGTCCACGGAGAGCCCCTATTTCTCCTGGTACAATTTCCACCGCTGGCCGGTGGAATACGACTCCTGGTGGGGCATCTACTCCCTGCCCAATGTCAATGAGGACGACCCCTCCTACCGGGAGTATATCATCCGGGGCGGGAACAGCATCGTCCGGCGGTGGCTGCGGGCGGGGGCGGACGGCTGGCGGCTGGACGTGGCCGACGAACTGCCTGACAGCTTTGTCCGGGAGCTCCACCAGGCCGTCCGGGAGACCAATCCCAGCGCCGTCGTCATCGGCGAGGTGTGGGAGGACGGCTCCACCAAAATCGCTTACGGAGTCCGCCGCCGGCACATCCTGGGGGGCCACTGCGACGGGCTGATGAATTACCCCTTCCGCAACGGGCTGGTGGCCTTTCTCCTGGGGGAGGACGCCGGAGTATTCCGGGAGGCCATGGAGACCCTGCGGGAGAACTATCCCCCCTTTGCCTTCCACACCGCCATGAATTTCCTGGGCACCCACGACACGCCCCGCATCCTGACCATTCTGGGCGTGGGCTCCGAATGCAAGGACCAGTCCAGGGACTGGCGGGCCCGGTACCGCATGACCCCGGAGCAGTACTCCCTGGGCCGGGCCCGGCTGAAGCTGGGGGCGGTGGTGCTCTTCGCGTTTCCCGGCTCCCCCATGGTGTACTACGGGGACGAGGCGGGCATGGAAGGGTTTGAGGACCCCTTTAACCGCCGCACCTTCCCCTGGGGCCGGGAGGACGGGGAGCTCACCGCCTGGTACACCACCCTGGGCCGGGCCCGGAACGCCCTTGCGCCCCTGCGCCGGGGGGAGCTCCGGTGGCTCCGGGCGGAGGGCCGGGTGCTGGCTTTCTCACGGACCTGGGAAGGAAAGACGGTCACTGCCGCCGTCAACGCCGGCGGCGCACCGGAAGCGCTGTCCCTGCCCTGGCCCAGCCGGGACCTGCTCAGCGGAGAGCGCTTTGCCGGGGAGGTCTCCCTGCCGCCCATGACTGCCCGGCTGCTCTTTCCCGAGGGAAACGGCGGACAGGCCGATATAACCTGACCCCGCCGGCCGACGAACACCAAAAATCCCATCACAGAAGAAGGAGCGCAGTATGCCCAGTCCGACCTGATTTTCTCCTGAATCGGAACCTGCCGCCCGCTCAGAGAGCGGGCGCGAAGCATGGACTGATTGAGGAGGAATGACTGCATGTCTCGGAACCGGCGCAATATTGCGCTTCTTTTTGCTATCTATTTTCTACAGGGCATGGTATTTTACAGCCCTGTAGCTACGCTGTACCGCCAGGCGGCGGGGCTGACACTTTTTCAGATAGGGACCATTGAGAGCGTCAGCCTGGGGGTAATGCTGGCGCTGGAGGCGCCCTGGGGAGCGGCGGCCGACCGGTTAGGCCACCGCCGGACCATTGTGGTGTGCACAATGCTCTTTGCCCTGTCCAAGGTAATCTTCTGGCGGGCAGACTCTTTTGGGGATTTTCTGGCGGAACGGGTGCTGCTGGGGGTGTGCCTGGCGGGGCTGTCCGGCTGCGACTCCGCTTTTCTCTTTGCCTGCTGTTCCGGGGAGGAGCACCGGAGGGTCTATGCCCGCTGTGAAGCGGTCCAGACCATGGGTCTGCTCCTTGCGGCCCTAGCGTGGCCTTTGATGCGGGAAAATTACCGTCTCTCTGCCCTGCTGACGGCGGCAGTATACACCGCCGCCGCGGTGCTGGCGCTTTTTCTCACAGAGCCGGAGGGAGACCGGGCGGAAGAGACCCGGGCCGCCTCCCCCGGCTCCTTTCGGGAGGCCCTTCGGCATACGCTGGCCATGGCTCCCACACTGCTGGCCTTCTGCCTGCTGCGGGAGACCGCCCAGACCGTCACTGTCTTTCTGGGACAGCTCCAGTTTGCCGCCGCAGGCATTCCCCAGGGCTGGTTCGGCCTGCTCCAGGCCTGCGTGACGGCGGCGGGACTGGCCGGCGGTCTGTCCCACCGGCTGCTCCGCCGTTTGGGGGAGCGGCGTATGGGAACCTGCCTGACCCTGGCAGGGGCGGCGGCCTGCCTGCTGCCCCTGCTGGAGCCGGACGCTTTTTGCTCTGTCCTGGGCGTGATGGGGCTGCGGGTGGTGCAGAGCCTGCTGGCCCCCTTCGCGCTCACTGTCCAGAACGAGCGCTCTGCGCCGGCAGGCCGGGCCACCCAGCTCTCCTGCAACGCCATTTTAATGGATGTGGCGGCGCTGGGCATCTATCCCGCCTTCGGCGCTCTGGCCGGTCAGGAGATTGCGCGGGCCCTTCTGCTGGGCGCGGTCTGCTGTATCGTGGCGGCAGGACTGTACTTATGGGGCGGCAAGACCGCAGCCTTCTGCGGCGATGCCCGCCGCTGCGTTCAAAAGAAATGATCTGCTTCTTTTAAACCGCTCAGGCTGTTGAAAATGCCCCGCAGAGTTCCCGCCCGCAGGCGGAAAAACTCCAAGCCCGCTTTCCCCGGCGGCATACGCGCCGGGGAAAGCGCATTTCAGCGTGCAAGCCGTCCGTCGAGGCGTTGAGTACCCAGTCAAAACCCGATAAAGTGTTTTTGACTGGGTAAGAGCGGGCCTCTGCCGTCAGACAGTATTCCCGCTGTTGAAAAACGCTGCGCCTTTTCCACAAGCTCAGGGCCCCGCCGCTTGTTCAAGCGGCGGGGCCCTGCTGTTTTACCGCGGGGGCTCATCCCGCGCCGGGCGTCTCCTGGGACGGACTGTCCACGCGGTTTGGTCCGGGGGTGGGCGCGGGGACATAGGGTTCCGGCGTCGGAACGGCCGACTCCACCAGGGTGACGGTATCTCCCTCCAAAATGGAGGCGTCGTTATTCATCCGCCTGCTGCTGTGAGAGATGTTCACCCGGTCTCCCACATTCAGAATGACGGCCTGGGGACAGCGGGCGGCGGAAATGGCGTAGAAAATCGGGTCGTCCCCCTCCAGCCGGAGGAAATAATAGGTGTTGCCCTCCATCACGGCGGTACGGATCTCGGCAACGATCCCCTCTGTCTGGCTGCTGGGCAGCGCGTCGGGCGCGGCAATCCCCTTGCTGGCCAGCTGCTGAATATAGGCCTGCTCACAGGCGGAGACTGTGGCCCCAACCGCCACAATCTGATACTGCGCCACGTTGACCATGGCATAGCTTTTGACCAGATTGGTGGCGTCCTTCAGCGGGATAAAATAGGTGGGCTCGTCGGCAATATTCAGCAGGAGGGGGAATGTGGCGATATACCGCAGGTCCTGCACCGCGCCCTGGGCGGAGGCCTGGGCCGCTCCCTCAGTGGCGCCGGGGGCGGCATAGAAGTGGGTCTCCTTCGTGCGCTGGTTGGACAGCAGGAAGCCCAGATTGGACTGGTCCGCGTTGGCGGAGGT
>CANDFO010000023.1 GCA_947384055.1 uncultured Flavonifractor sp. | reverse complement strand
GGAGCGGTTGGAGGCGGACCAGGCCAGATAGCAGGGGGCCTCGTAGCCGGGCACCAGTCGCTTGTAGGAGTTCACCAGGGGGTTGGTAATGGCGGCCATGCCCTTCATGTGGGCCAGGATGCCCGCAATGAAGGAGTACGCCTCTTTGGACAGGCCCTTTTTGCCGTTCTCGTCGAAGAATACGTTCTTTCCATCCCGGAACAGAGACATATTCGTGTGCATCCCCGAACCGTTGATACCGAAGATGGGCTTGGGCATGAAGGTGGCATGGAGCCCGTTTTTCTGAGCCAGCGTTTTCACCGCCAGCTTGAAAGTCATAATCTTGTCAGCGCACTGGAGGGCGGGGGCGTACTTGAAGTCGATCTCATGCTGGCCCCGGGCCACCTCATGGTGGCTGGCCTCAATCTCGTAGCCCATATCCTCCAGGGCCAGGCAGATCTCCCGCCGGGTGGATTCCCCATGATCCAGGGGGCCCAGGTCGAAGTAGCCCGCCTCGTCGTTGGTTTTGGTGGTGGGCTTGCCCTCCTCGTCGGTCTGGAACAGGAAGAATTCCGCCTCAGGGCCCACGTTAAAGGTATCGTAGCCCACGGCCTTCGCCTTCTCCAGCACCCGCTCCAGCACGCCCCGGGGGTCGCCCACAAAGGGGGTGCCGTCCGGGTTATGTACGTCGCAGATGAGTCGGGCCACCTTGCCGTGCTGGGGCCGCCAGGGGAAGATGACGAAGCTGTCCAGGTCGGGCCAGAGATACTGGTCGGACTCGTTGATGCGGACGAAGCCCTCGATGGACGAGCCATCGATCATGATCTGGTTGTCCACCGCCTTCTCAATCTGGGAGGCAGTGATGGCCACGTTCTTGAGCTGTCCAAAGATGTCGGTGAACTGCATTCGGATGAACTTCACGTCCTCCTCCCGCACCATGCGGATGATGTCCTCTCTGCTGTAGCCCATAATAGGATCCCCTTTCTTAATTCGGAAAAATGGAAAACGGCATTCCTCACCCTTCTGGTTCGGAACGCCGTTGTTCTCGCCTGCACTGTGTTCAGTATAGCCTTGAAATGTGAAAAAGTCAAGCCGGATTTGCAATGCGTTAAATATTTTATTGCATTATACAAGGTATATAGCCGGAATTAACCGTAACTTATGCAAGATATATATTTTTATCTTTCATTTTAAGCGTGAATCTATTGATCACAGGGGCGTTGCGGTAATAAAATGATTAAGTTCGTTTACCCATATTCACTACCCACTGGATGAACTTCTCCTTGGGTACGACCATCCTGTTTCCGATTTTCAGAATCGGGAAGCCCGGTTCGTGCATCAACTCGTAGCCGCTGCGAAGCAGGTGGCCGCCTGGGAGCCAGAGGTGTTGATCATTACCTCGCCCCACCAAGTGATGTACGCTGATTACTTCCCCATTTCTCCTGGCCGGGGCGTCACTGAAGACATGTCTGCCTTCGGTTCGCTGTCAGGCCAGACGGAGACAGGGGAAAACGCAACGGTCCAGGGCTGGTTATAGACCGGATAACAACCGTTCACATTATCGGCGGCGCTGTAGGTATCGGTAAGGCTGTGGCTGTAGGACAGCATGCAGGCCAGCTCCGTGCCGTCCCACACCGCCAGCACCGCGCCGGGGCTTGACTGGAAGATCAGGGCCAGCCGACGGCCGTCAAAATCCATTTGGAGGCTGGAATCCCGTACGAGCGCCAGGCCCTGTTCCTGGAGCGTCCAGAGCTCGTCCGTGAACCGCACCTGCCAGGAGCCGTCCGGCTGCTGGACGAGAAGCGCCAGCTGGGGGAGCAGACGCGACTCCTCCGGCCGGTGAACCGTGCTTTCCGGCAGAAAAAGCGAGTAGCCGCTGAGTATGGCCATAAAGTCCTCCCCCTGATAGGGCTCTTTCAGCATGAGGGTGTCCGCGTACCAGTACTCTCCGTCCTCCTGGACCTCCAGAAGCGCGCCCAGGGCGCAGGGAAAGAGCTCCAGGGTCTGCCGGGGAGCGACAGTCTCCCCGTCCAGAACCGTCAGGCAGAGCATGTCGTCGGGCCTGCGGGTGAGCAGAAAGAGCTGCGACTTGTCCCCGCTGGCCCAAAAGCGGAGGATGCGTTCCCGGGCCGGCGGGCTGTAGACGGTGGTGAGGGACGGCGGGAGCAGCTCTCCGCGCTCATTTATGGCACAGGTCAGCCGGTAGATGCCCCAGCCGCCGGGAATCAGGCTGCCGTCCATGGGGAGGTCGGTGGCCCCCAGGCCGATGGCAAAGAGCAGGTCGTTCCCGTTCCCGTCTAAAAATACCGTATCACAGCTTACGTCCACCGTGTAATCCTCCAGAGTTATGGAAACGCTGTACCACACCTCCGGGTCCAGCCAGCTCACGAGGACCTTCGCTCTGGTATCCGGGGGGATCGGTATGCGGAAGTAATCCGCCAGCATAGACTCCTCGTCCGGGGTCAGGAAGGGGATCTCCCAAGTGCCGAACGAGATGGGGAGATAGTCGCAGCACTCCTCCAGCGGCAGAGACGCCTCATAGTCTCCGTCTGCCTCCGCCGTGATCCCATGGTCCAGCGCCTCGTCAATCGCGCGGCGCACCAGGGGAAGCAGGGCTGTGGCGGAGTACTCCCGCAGCGACTCCTCCAGCTCGTCTCCGGCCTGGAGGTAAATCCGCCCCTGGGGAACCAGGTTTACAGACAGTCTGCCGCCGCGGTGAATATAGTTTATATTGCCGCGGACGGCGGACCAGGTAAACTCCGTCTCCAGCGCCTCCGCGTGCCCCGCCGGAAAACGGCTGAGCCAGTGGAGGCGCCAGTCGTACTCATAGTGGGCGGATACCTGGATGCCCCGGGCGGCGGCGGGGTCCCCCATCAGAACGGTCTCCTGGATGCGAACATCCTCCTCGCCGGCGCCGATGACCGCCTGAGCCCCCGCCAGCAGGCCCAGAGACAGCAGCGCCAGCACGCCCAGCAGGGACAGTGATCCTTTCATGACGCCTCACTCCTTGTCCGTCAGGTCCGACAGCGCCTGGCTCACCCGGTCGGGCCTGTAATGATAGGTCTCCCTGAGGAAGTCCATCAGGCTCCGGCCGGCCTCCTCCAGGGCCAGCGTGGTTACGTCCCCGGCCAGCGCTCCTTTGTGGAGGAGCACCGCCCGGCTGATGAAATGCTGAACCTCCTCAATCAGGTGGGTGGACAGGAGGATGGTCTCCTCCGGCTCCAGAATGCCCAGCAGGACTTTATAAAAATCCTCCCGGTTGAAGAGGTCGTTGCCCGCAAAGGGCTCGTCCATAAGGATATAATCCGCCCCCTGGCTGAGGGCCAGAATGACCTCAAACTGATTTTTCTGCCCGGAGGAGAAGCCCCGCACCGCCCGCTTCATGGGCAGCTGAAAAAAGTCCATAAGCCCGGCGAAGCGCTTCTTCCGGAAGGCGGGAAAGTGCGCTTCGTAGAAAGCCCGGTGCGCCTCCGGCGTCAGGGCGGGGAAAAAGGAGTGCTCACAGGTGGCAAAGGAGAACCGGTCAATGTTTTCCCGGGTAATGGGCGCGCCGTCCAGCGTGATCTCCCCGCTATACCGCAGAAAACCCAGAATACACTTCATCAGGGTGGTTTTGCCCGCGCCGTTTTCCCCAAACAAGCCTACAATCTCCCCCCGGGGGAGTGCCAGGCTGATGTCAACCAGAGCTCTGGTGCCGCTGGGATAGGTTTTTTTCAGGTGTTTTATCTCAAGCATATGCTCAGCCTCCAATCCCGGCCCAGATATCCGGGGGCAGGCAGCCCGCCGGGGTCTGAACCCAGTACCAGATCAAACAGAACAGGGCGGTCAGGGCGTAGGCCGTAAGGCTTGCGGACAGTCCGGCCAGCGGGAAAGCCAGGCACCGCCGGGCCAGCTCCCACCGCTGGGGCAGGCGGCGCATCAGGTAGATGCTCCGGCTCCCCTGAAAATATCCCAGGTAGTGCTTGAGGGCGTCCAGCAGAGCCAGGGCCGCCGCCACCGGGACGACCCACAGGGTTGGGTGGAACAGCCGGGGGAAGGGGGGAACGGTGCGCCCCGGAATCAAGGTTTTATAGCTGGAAAAGTAATACAGCTCCCGCAGGGCGCGGAGGAAGTGCTCCCCAAAAAGCGACCCGCAGACCAGAAAGACCACGGCGGAAACTGCGGCCCACTGCGCGGCCTGGGTTTTCCAGCCGGCCCACGGAGGGAGAAGCGGAGACAGACGCCGTTCAAGATTCATATTCCGGACACCTCCAGGCCCGCGTGAAGGCGGATATTGCGCACAAGGCGGCGATTCCGCCAAAGACAGGGGCAATTTCCAGTGCATTCGGGGGTACGATGACCAGGACCGGAAGCAGAGCGGCAATGCCGAAGAACTCAAAGCAGGGCTGGCCGTGCCGCTGGAGGAAGGAAAAGCTGGAAGCGGCGAGGGCCAGGGAGAGGAGGAGGACCCCGTTGCTTAGCAGTTGAATCCAGTCGGACAGGGGGAACAGAATGTGCAGGTAGGGGGACCGCCAGCAGGCCAGGGAGAGGGTCTGCATGTCGTCCGCCACCCATCCGCCGGCGGTCATCACCCGGCACAGCCCCAGGGCTGCCGCCGCCTGGAATCCCCAATAGACCAGCAGACAAAGGGCGTAGCACCCCGCCCACAGCAGAAGAATATGCCGGGGATTCACACCCAGCCGGTCCAGGGTATAGCGGCTGCGGCTCCCCGCCCGCTCGCGCCCATGGAAAGCCAATGCCAGACTGAGCGCTGCCAGCCCCGCCGCCGCGGGGACTGCCAGGCGGCTCTCCTGGACCATGTACTCCAGACCATAATAAAGCCGGGCGTAATATGGGGCTTCCGGGGGATATGCCCTCCAAAAGAGGGCGAACAGCGCCCCCTGCGCCGCCGCGACCGCGGCGGCAATGGCCAGTAGCTTCCACAGGACCCCTCTGGCTGCCAGCATCAGTACTGTGCAATATTCTCTCATGCCTTCACCTCCATCTCAGTCTGTTCCCAGGCCCGCTCCAGCAACGCCGGGGCCTCCGTACGGTCCACCCCCATCTGACGCAGGGCCCGGACCGCCTGGTCCGCCGCCTGTTCCAGCAGCTCTGCCCGGATCTGCCGGATCCGGTCCTCCGTCAGCGTGACGGCGCTTTTGGTCCCGGCGTGGGAGGAGATCAGTCCCTCCTCCTCCAGCAGCCGGTAGGCCTTCTGTACCGTATTGGGATTTACCCCCAGCCGGGCGGACAGCACCCGCCGGGAGGGGAGCTCGTCTCCGTCCCGAATGCTCCCGGCCACCGCGCCCCGCTTGACGTAGCGGATAATCTGGAGATAAATGGGTACGCCCTCCTCCTGGGGAAAGGGCTCAAATGTTACCAAAGGCCGCCACCTCCTGAGTCCTAGAGCAGTTCTCGGAAATAATGAGAAAAAAGGAAGCGAGGACGAGAGCCGTAGAACAAGGCGGAGGACGCAGGCGGGCTGACGCCCGCTAAGGACGACAACGCAGTTATGCGGTTCCCGGACCACCGAACTTTTCTCAGTATTTTTGAGGACTACTCTAATAAGGAAAAGAACAAAAAAGAATTTCCAGACGCAGCCAGGAACACGCAGACCGCAGACGCCGCGCAAAGTGTACTATAAAAGTAATACACTTTGTCTGTATTATACTGCTGATACAGTTTTCTGTCAACCCCTCGGACAAAATTTTTCCCGGACGGAGTACGTCCTCCGTCCGGGAGCAGCCTGTGTTGTTTTGACAACCTGAAAAAACTTACGGATGGCAGCCGCCGCAGGGCCGGTAGCCCTGGGCGACAGCCTCTTCCCGGCTGGAGAACTCCACCTGATTGCGCTCTGCGGGCAGGTTGGCACAGGTCTCCAGGTGGAACACCTGCGATTTTACGTTGCCGATATAGCGGACCGCGCCGGGGGCCTCCTGCCCCTGGGGACCCTGGACGGGCTCTGCCGATTCGGATTTCTCAAAGGTAAAAGAGACGGTCTGTCCGTCGCTGACCGCCACGATGCTCCCCAGCTGATCTGTGCGGTAGACCGCTGCCCCGGCGTCGCTGAGACGGCTGAGCACCTCCTCACTGGGGTGGCCGTAGGAATTTCCGGTTCCTACGGAGATGACCGCATACTCCGGCAGGACCTCCCGCAGGAAGGGATAGCTGGTGGAGGTCTCACTGCCGTGGTGCCCCACCTTCAGTACGGTGGCCGACAGGTCACAGCCCGCCTCCAGCAGGTCTGCCTCGGCAGCGCGCTCCATATCCCCGGTAAACAGGAAAGAGGTCTCTCCAAATTCCACCCGCAGGACAATGGACGTGTCGTTGGTTTCGTCGTAGTCCAGCCGGGGGCCCAGCACGGTAACAACGGCGTCTCCCAGGAGGTAAGTCTCATCCGGCCGGGGCAGGACGGGTTCCAGCTCCTGGGCCCGGGTGTATTTCAAAAAATCCGCAAAAGCCTTGGAATCGTACTCGCCGACCGGCGACCAGACCGCCCCCACGGTGCAGGCGTTCAGCGGACCGGAGAGCCCGCCTGCGTGGTCCTCGTGGGCGTGGGTGCAGACCAGATAGTCCAGATGCTCCACCCCCTGGCCGTTCAGGTAGGAGACTACCAGGCTGCTGTCCGCCGCGTTGCCGCCGTCAATCAGCATCGCCTGTCCGCCGCACACCAGCAGGGCGGCGTCAGCCTGACCCACGTCGATGAAGTGTACGGTCAGGGTCTCCCCGGCGGCGGGCGTCGGAACAGGGGCGGCGGGAGCGTTCCAGGCGGCGGCGCTGCATCCGGTGAGAAACAGCAGAACGATGAGAATTGCGGTCCATACCGGTATGGCTCGTTTCATTGGCGTCTCCTTCCGTAAGCACTGTCACAGCCTATAAGTGTATAGTACAAATGTACCACAACTTCCCGCTGAATGCAAGTTCAAAATGAACGTTTGTTCTTTTGACCGGCTGATCGGTGGAAACTGCCGGGGAATCGTGGGAAAACCGCGCCAGAGGGCTTTCCTTTTCCGGAAAACTCAGGTATACTAACAGAAACGCCGGGGGCCTCCAGGCCGGAAATATTCCCCTTGGAACCTCCCGACCAGTTTGTCCGTCTAGGAAATTAGGCCATTTCCTGACAGACGACGGAAAACATGACAAATGAGAACCGGGAAAAAGGAGCAGAGCAATGCTGAGTGTGTTAAAATCATTGATTGCGCTGGGGCTGGCGGGACTTTTGACGCTGCCGGGTGTGTCCCCGGCCCAGGCGCGGGGACCGGCGCCCCAAGAGGAGTTTCGGGCCGTGTGGGTAGCCACGGTGTATGGCCTGGACTACCCGGCGCAGGCCTCCGCCGATGCCGGCGCGCTGCGGCGGGAGGCGGCAGAGATTCTGCAGGACTGCGCAGACATGGGCATGAATGCGGTGATTCTTCAGGTGCGTCCCACCTGCGACGCCCTGTATCCCTCCCGTCTGTTTCCCTGGAGCCGCTACCTCACCGGAACCCAGGGGAAGGCCCCCGCGGACGGCTTTGACCCGCTGGCCTGGTGGGTGGAGCAGGCCCACGCCCTGGGCCTGGAGCTCCACGCGTGGATCAATCCCTACCGGGTGACTCGGGGCGGCGAGCGGGAAATTTCCACGCTGTCCCCCGGCAATCCGGCGGTGCTCCACCCGGACTGGGTGGTGGAGCACGAGGGGAATTACTATTTGAATCCCGGCCTGCCCCAGGTGCAGGAGCTGGTGATCCAGGGGGCCGAGGAGCTGGTACGGAATTACGATATCGACGGCATTCACCTGGACGACTATTTTTACCCCGGCGCTGATTTCGACGATGCCGCCGCTTTTGCCCGGTACGGTGCGGCGGGACAGGAGCTGGGAGATTGGCGGCGGGAAAATGTCAACCGGCTGGTAAAGACCCTGGGGGAGCGGCTCCACGCCATCGACCCGGAGCTGTCCTACGGCATCAGTCCCTCCGGCGTGTGGGCGGACAGCCGCACCCTGCCCGGCGGCTCCGCCACCACCGGGGGATACGAGAGCTACTACGCCTCCTATGCGGACAGCCGGAAATGGGTACAGGAGGGGTGGATTGACTACATATGCCCCCAGATTTACTGGTATATCGGGCATAAGAGCATGGACTACAGCACCATTGCCCGCTGGTGGGCGGACACCGCCGCGGGCACCAGCGTAAAGCTGTACATCGGCATGGCGGACTACCAGGCCGGGAACAGCGACCCGGCCAGCCCCTGGCACGGCGTCGGGGCAATCCGGGCCCAGCTGGAGCTGAACGACACCCTGCCCCAGGTGGCGGGGGAGGTCCACTTCCGTTACAAGCTCATTGCGGCCAATTCCGAGCTGAAAGCCCTCTATCAGCAGGTATATGCCGGGACCGCTGTCCCGGAGCCCTCCCCCGCGCCCACTCCTGCACCTGCGCCCACACCCACGCCTGTTCCCGCGCCGTCTCCGCCGCCGGTACAGCGCGTTGCCCTCAATACGGCGGAGCATAGCGGCTATATCCAGGGGTCCGGCGGCCGGTTCCGGCCGGACGACTCCCTGAGCCGGGCGGAGGCCGCGGCCCTGCTGACCCGGCTGAGCGTAGGGGAGGACGGGAAGCCACTCCCCCTGCCCCAGGGGGATAACGGAGGCTTTTCCGACGTGAGCGCCGGGGCCTGGTATGCCCCCTATGTGGCTTTTGTCAGACGGTACGGTATTGCCAGCGGCTATACCGACGGCACCTTCCGCCCCGATGCGGCGGTGAGCCGGGCGGAGCTGGTCAAGCTGATCTCCGGGTATTTTGAGCTGTCCCGTCCGGGTGGGGACACCGGGTTTTCCGATGTGCCGTCCGGCCACTGGGCCGCTCCGGCGGTGGCCTATGCCGCCGGGCAGGGCTGGGTATCCGGATACGGGGACGGCGCCTTCCTGCCGGACCGCCCCGTCTCCCGGGCGGAGGCGGTAAAAATCCTCAACCGGGCTTTGGGGCGGATGCCCGACTCGGCGTGCCCGGCGGAAAATCCCTTTACAGACCTGCCGCCGACCCACTGGGCCTGCGGTGAAATCCTGGAGGCGGCCGTTGCCCACACGTTTGTACGCACGGACGAAGGAGAGCGGTGGACGGAACCGTCTTCTGACTAAGAATTTGTATTCATAACCGGGGCATGCTGGATGGGCGAGGATTTTTCCCGCCAGACAAGGAGATGTTCCGCAGCCATCCTGACGGATGGCAAGGGAAAGCGACCCAGTATGGCGGGGAAAAGACCGCTCAGTCGGCGTTTAACGGTTGTGAATACAGGTTCTAAAATACGTTCCGCACATTGCTGCACGGGAGGTTATGACTGTGTCCCTTGAATTGCTCTCCCCGGCGGGAGATATGGAACGGCTGCACATGAGCCTGGCTTATGGGGCCGACGCGGTTTATCTGGCGGGGCCGGATTTTGGCATGCGGTCCTATGCCGGGAATTTTACGGCGGAGGAGCTGCGGCAGGCCGCAGCCCTCTGCCGCAGCCGGGGCGCGGCGGTCTATGTGACCTGCAATACCATGCCCCGCAACGATGAGGCGGCCCGCCTGCCGGAGTGGTTGGAATTTCTCCAGTCGCTGGAGGTGGACGCAGTCATTCTGGCCGACGTGGGGGTGCTCTCCCTGCTGAAGCGGTATGCCCCAAAGGTCAAGGCGCATATCTCCACCCAGGCCAGCGTCTCCAACTACGTGGCGGCCCAGGCCTGGTATGACCTGGGTGCCAGCCGGGTCATTCTGGCCCGGGAGCTCTCGCTGGAGGAGATTGCCGCTATCCGGGCCAGGACGCCCGCCGCCCTGGAGCTGGAGGCGTTCGGCCACGGGTCCATGTGCGTATCCTACTCCGGCCGCTGTCTGCTGAGCAACTATATGACGGGGCGGGACGCCAACCGCGGGGCCTGCGCTCAGCCCTGCCGCTACCGCTACGCTCTGGTGGAGGAGCAGCGCCCCGGCGAGTATTTTCCCATCGGAGAGGACGGGGACGGGGCTTTTATTCTCAACTCCCGGGACATGTGTATGATCGACCACATTCCCGCGCTGATGGCGGCGGGGGTAAGCAGCTTAAAAATCGAGGGCCGGGCGAAAAGCGCTTATTATGCGGGCATTGTCACCGGAGCCTACCGCCATGCCATCGACGCCGCCCGGCTGGGGGAGCCCCTGGACCCGGTGTGGCGGGCGGAGGTGGAAAAGGTCAGCCACCGGCCCTATTCCACCGGCTTCTATTTTGGGCAGCCCGGCCAGCACACCGGGGATTCCCGGTATATTCGCGACTGGCAGGTGGTGGCCCGCGTAACCTCCTGTACCCAGGACGGGTATGCCCTGTGCACCCTCCACAACAAATTCGCCCTGGGGGAGGAGCTGGAGCTGGCGGGACCGGGGCTCCGCCCGGTGTCCTTCCGGGTGGAGGAGCTGGCCGATGGGGAAAACGCTCCCCTTCGGGAGGCCCGCAGACCCCAGATGCCCCTGTATCTGCGCCTGCCTGTTCAGGCTCCGCCCCTGTCCGTTCTGCGCCGGAAGGCGGCGGGCCTGTGAGCGGCCGTCCCGTCCGCCGGCTGGACTGGGACCTGCTGCGGGTTCTCTGTATGGCGGCGGTGGTCTACCTCCATGCCGCCGCGAGTGCCCTGCGGGAGTCCTCCGGCCTGGTGTGGCACTGGGCCAACCTGGTCTCCTCTCTGGCCACGGCAGCGGTGCCGCTGTTCTTCATGCTCTCCGGAGCCCTGCTGCTGTCGGAGGACAAGACCGCCAGCCTGTCCCACCTGTTCCGCCGCCGCCTGCCCCGGCTTCTGGTCCCCCTGCTGGCCTGGTCGGGGGTGGTAATTGCCGTCGCCCGGGTCCGGGAGGGGCGGCAGGCCGCCCTGTCCATCGCCGCGGCGCTGCCCTCCACGCCGGCGGTGGTCCCCTATTGGTTTATCTATGCCCTGCTGCCCATCTATCTGCTCTCTCCGCTGCTGAAAAAAATGGCCGACGGGCTCAGTGACAGCCACTGGAATTATCTGACGGGGCTGTGGCTGTTCCTGACAGTGGGTCTGCGCACCCTGCATGATTTTCTGCCCTATGGAAGTGTACTGCGGGTATTCACCGCCGTCCATCCCTCTCTGAACATCAACGCGGTGGGGGGCTATCTGGGATATTTTCTGCTGGGAGCCCGGCTGTCCCGCCTGAAAAAACTGCCGCCCCGCCCTGTGCTGTGGGGGACGGCGGCGGGTCTGTGGGGCCTGATTGCTCTGGGAACATGGCGGATTTTCGCGGAGACAGGAAATTATGACGAGCGCTTTAAAAACTATTTATACGTGTTTACCGCGCTGCTGGCGACGGCATTGTTCCTGCTTCTGCGGTCCTGCGCCGGGGGACGCCCCTCCCCCCGGTGGCTGACGGGGCTGTCCGGCCTGTCCTTTGGGGTATACCTGGCCCATCCGCTGGCGCTCTCCTTCTGGAGGTTGGTATGGGGGGAGGCTTTTCCGCAGACGATGACCAGCCTCCCCCAGCACCTGCTGTTTTATGGAACCGTGCTGCTGAGCTGTCTGCTGGGGGTGCTTCTGGCCGGCTCCGTCAAGCCCCTGTGCTTTCTCCTGACCGGACAGCGTTTTTCCGCCGCCTGCCGGGAGTCCAACCTCTTTGCTTTGAGAAAAAAGCGCTGGCCGTAGGAGTACCGGCCTTTGCGAAGGCACAGGTGGCGATTTTTCCGGCCGCTTTTATGAAGGTCCGACGCGGCCGGCATGATTCAGCAAATTTTTCTTAGAGCCTGTTTAGAATCTCCAGGTGTGCCGGATGAACCGGGATTTTTTGCCTGGCAAGGGAAAAAAGCGCAGGAATACTGGATGTATTTCAAGCATTTTTGACACAGCCGGACGAAATAAGACCGGTCCAGACGGTGTGCCTGGAGCTTTTGAACAGGCTCTTGGGAGAGGCCCCGTGCCTGCCGGTATTTTTGCGGGTTTTTAAGGAATAAAGATATGGGAGGCTCTTATGGATAAAAAGCTGTTCCGAAGCGTCCTGCTCCTCATCACCTATACGGTCCTGCTGATTATGGCACTGGTGCGCCTGGACTCCCTGGGACGGGCCACGGCGCGGCTGCTGGGCCTGTTTCAGCCGTTGCTGCTGGGGTTTGCCATTGCCTTTGTGCTGGACCGCCCCTGCCACTTCTTTTACCGGCTGTACACCCGGGGCCTGAGCGTCCCCCGCGCCAGCGGCCTGGCCCGGCCGCTGGCGGTAGCGACCTCCTATCTGGTCCTTGTGCTGGTGGTCGTGGGTGTGTTCTCTTTTGTGGTGCCCAAGCTGGTGGAGAGCATCCAGATTTTTCTGGGCAGTCTCAACGGCTATATGGCCAACCTCCAGCAGGGACTTAATCAGCTTTCAGAATATCTGAAGCTGGAGGAGCTGGACCTGAGCAGCCTCAATAATATGCTGAAAAACCTCCTGGACCAGGCTCTGTCGGTGCTGTCGGGACTGGGCCCCCACCTGCTGGAGCTCACCAGCGGTCTGGTCTCCATGGTGGTGACAGGGGCGCTGTCCCTGGTATTCTCGGTATATATGCTCTCCGGGAAAGAGCGCCTGCTGCGCCAGTGCCGCCGGATGCTGCGGGCCTATGTGCCCCAGCGCATCGCCGCGCCCCTGCTGGAGGTGGTGCGGCTCACCGGCGGAACCTTTACCCGCTTCGTCAATGGACAGCTGATTGAGGCTTGTATCCTGGGAGGGCTGTGCGCCCTGGGGATGCTCTTCATTCAGGCGGATTACGCGCCGCTTATCGGCGTGGTAGTGGGATTTTCCGCCCTGGTGCCGGTGGCGGGCGCCTATATCGGAGCTGTCCTGTCCGCCCTGCTGCTGGTGATGGTCTCCCCCTGGAAAGCCCTTACGTTTCTGGTCTTTCTGGTTATTCTCCAGCAGGTGGAGGGCAACGTCATCTATCCCAGGGTGGTGGGCTCCTCCCTGGGACTGCCGGGAATCTGGGTTCTGGCGGCCGTCACGGTGGGCGGCGGTCTGCTGGGGCTGGGCGGCGTGCTGTTCAGCGTCCCTGTCGCGTCGGTGATATATACCCTCCTGAAACGGGATATGCGCAAACGCCTCGGCTCTCCCTCCTGACCGGAAGGGGGCGCCTGCCCCGCCGGTGCGCGAGCGTGATGTTGTACAAAAAAAGGCGGTGTTTTCCTATAAAAACCGTGATCATAGCAAAATATTTTTATAAAACTTGCACAACCTTGCGCAACAAATGAATTGCCTGTATAATGGAGCTGAACAGAGGGGTATTCAGCGAAAAGAGGGCGGATTTATGCGGATTGGATTGATCGACGCAGATTTGATGGACAACGGCACCAGGCATCCCAACCTGGCCATTATGAAGCTGGCAGGCTTTTACCGGGACCAGGGGCACCAGGTGGCCCTGATTTGGGACAGCTATAAGTCCGTTTTTCAGTACGAGAAGGTCTTCCTCTCCAAAGTATTTACCTTCACCTCCGTGCCGGAATGGGTTTTGCAGCTGGATTTTGTCACCTGCGGCGGCACAGGCTTCTTTGAGAACGGCGGCGACAATCTTCCCGACGAGATTGAGCACTACAAGCCCTATTATGATATCTATAGGCCCTACGTGGAGGCACAGATTGCGGGCGGACGGCGCAGGAGCTATTTTCAGGACTATCTGGATTACTCCATCGGCTTTACCACCCGGGGGTGCTTCCGCAAGTGCAGCTTCTGTGTCAACAAAAAATATGACCATGTATTCCGCCACTCCCCCGTTAAGGAGTTTCTGGACGAGGAGAGGCCCTTTCTCTACCTCTGGGACGACAATTTTCTGGGATATCCCGGCTGGGAAGAGGTTCTGGACGACATTGAGTCCGCCGGCAAGCCCTTTCAGTTCCGGCAGGGGATTGACCTCCGCCTGATGACCGACCAAAAGGCCAGACGCCTGGTCAGCGCGCGCTACCAGGGCGATTTCATCTTCGCCTTTGACTATCTGGAGGACAAAGCGGTTATCATCGACAAGCTCCAGCTCTGGAAGCGGTATTCCTCCAAAGTCTGCAAGCTGTACGTGCTTGTGGCGTACAAGTCCCAGGATGCCGCCGATATTGACGACGCCTTTCAGCGCATCCATACCCTGATGAAGTTGGGCTCCATCCCCTACATTATGCGGTATGAGGCCTATAAGGACAGTCCGCTCCGGTCCCTGTACATTGAGCTGGCCCGCTGGTGCAATCAGCCCAATTTCTTTAAAAAGATGTCCTTTCGGGAGTTCTGCCTGGCCAATCAGCGGTATAAAAAGGACCAGGAGACCAACTGCTCCGCATATCAGGCCATGCTGGACTTCCAGCGCAGCAATCCGGAGATTGCCGCGAAGTACTTTGACCTGCGCTTCGACCAGGAGAGCATTTATCAAAAGCAGTACGGCTACGGCAGGCGCTACGCCAACAAGCCCCTGTGCAAAACCTGCCGGCAGAAGGGCGTCTGCTGGGAGGCCTTTTCCAACGGACAGTGCGGCGGCGACGCCCTGCTGACAGCCTACCTGACCAAGCAGATCGACCTTGAGTGCCTGCGCTATCAGAACGCGGAGTGCAGGGTCAACCGGGACTATGTGATGGGAAAGCTGGCCGCCCTTCTGCTGGAGACCCCGGAGGCCCGTCTGGTGGAGCTGCTCCGGCAGTGTACAGACCTGGAGCCGGTGACGCATGCGAACATCCCCCAGTACGGCACCCTGACCCGGACCTACCGCGACGTCCCCATGCGGCTGTTTGAGCTGGGGGAGGCCGCCACCTTTGAGGATCTGGGCATCTACATCACCCGGGACGAGCCCGACTTTGTCCTCACGCCGGTGGCAAAGAAGAAGTACGGAGAAAACCACGCGAAGCTGGCCGCGCAAATGGACCTGGTGCTGATTGACCGGGCCCTCTCCTCCCACAAGGTGGAGCTGTCGCAGTTCGGCGGCTGCTTCTGCCGCCTGCCCGCCCCCCAGCGGGAGCTGCTGGCCGCCAAGCTGAGGTTCCGGGTTCCCATTGTGCAGCAGTATTATATTCAGGGGGAGCACCTGGAGACCATCGACGAATATATGAAAATTTTGTCTCCCACTACCCACAAGCGGCGTAGAAAAAATGTCATAGATGTGGTACAATGGAATTTACAAGAGCCGGCCCCGCATCCCGGTGTGTGCGGGGGCGGCTGAACAGGCCCTCGGAGAGAGAATTCCGGAACTGGAGCAGAGGCCGGCGGCGGGAGCAGGGTATGGAACTGAGAGAGTTATCGCTGCAATTCAGCTATGAGAGCAGAGCTGACGACATGGTGCAGGAATTTTACATTCCTGTGCTGGAGTGCGCCGTCAGCTATGACCGCATAGCTGGATTTTTTTCTTCCACAAGCCTGGCGATTGCCTCCCAGGGCATCGCGGCGCTGATTCTCAACGGCGGGCACATGCGCCTGCTGGCCAGTCCGGAGCTGAGCCGGGAGGATGGGGAGATTCTCCAAAAATCCGTACAGGGCTCCGCCCGCTTTTTTGAGGAAAAGCTGCTGGACAGCCTGGAGGCGGTGAGCAGCGAATTTGAGCGCGACCACCTGGAGGCCCTGGGGTGGATGCTGGAGCACGGATATCTGGAGCTCAAGCTGGTGCAGCTGCTGGACGAGGACGGGCAGCAGCTCTCCGGTCCCGAGATTTTTCACCAGAAAATCGGGATCATCACCGATTCCCGGGGGGAACAGCTCTCCTTCAGCGGCTCCATCAACGAGACCGCCATGGGCTGGCTGGGCAACATTGAGGAATTTAAGGTGTTCCGCACCTGGCTGCCCGGGCAGGCGGAATTTGTCGCCATTGACCAGCGGCGTTTCGCGGACTTTTGGGAAGGGCGGCGCTCCTATACCAGGGTGTCGGACCTCCCCACCGCGGTACGGGAGAAGCTGATTACTTACGGCAGGCAGTTTGAACGGGAGCGCTTTCTCAGCAGACACTACTGCAGGACCAGGAAAAGCCGCCGGAAAAGCGGCGCGGTGGACCGCAGTCTGTCCCTGTTCCCTTACCAGAAGGAGGCGGTGGAGCAGTGGAGCGCCAACGGGGGCTCCCTTTTCTTTGAAATGGCCACGGGAACGGGAAAAACCAGAACAGCGCTGGCCTGCGTCAACCGCCTGGTAAAGCGGTATGACCGGCTGATTGTCATTATCGCCTGTCCGGAGGGGACCCTCGCCCGCCAGTGGCAGCGCCATGAGGTGGAGCCGGCGGGGTTTGAATTTGACCTCTCCCTCATCGCGGACGGAACCAATCGCGCCTGGCGCAGCACGCTCTCCACCGCCCTGCGCCAGCTGGCCACGGGCTATATCCACCAGCTCGTCATCTACACCACCCACGCCACCGGCGCGGGTGAGGACTTTATCCGGCTCATCTCCGACTGTCCCCCCGGCATTCCCATCTGTTTTGTAGGGGATGAGGCCCACGGCCTAGGCGCGGCCCAGCGCAAAAAAGCCCTGCTGGAGCGCTACCAATACCGCATCGGCCTTTCCGCCACGCCGGAGCGCTGGTTTGACGACCTGGGAACCGCCGTTCTGCGGCGCTATTTCGGCGGCAAGACCTTTGAATTTACCATTTCCGACGCGCTGACCACCTTCAACCCCCTGACAAAAAAGCCGTTTTTGGTCAACTACTCCTACAATCCCATTTTTGTGCGGCTCTCGGAGGGGGAGCTGGAGGAGTATATGGCACTGAGCCGGCGCATCTCCGGGCTGTCCCGGCTCAGCCAGACCGACGAGCGGTACCAGCTCCGCTATGAAAAGCTGGTGCGGGACCGCGCCAGCCTGCACAAAAACGCAGAGAGCAAGCTGCCCGAGCTGAAAAAACTGCTGACCTCCCTGGGCTCCGACACGGAAAACCTCCTGCTGTTCGTCTCCCCGGAGCAGCTTCCGCCGGTAATGCTGCTGCTGAAAGAGCTGGGCATACCCGCCCACCGGTTCACAGAGCAGGAGGGAACCCGAAAGCTGGCCAAGCTGGGCGGCCTCAGCCAGCGGGAGTACATTCTGGAACATTTCAGGAAAAACACCTACCACGCGCTTGTGGCGATCAGCTGCCTGGACGAGGGCATCGATATTCCCAGCGCGGACAAGGCAATTCTGCTGTCAAACAGCACCAATCCCCGGGAGTACATTCAGCGCATCGGCCGGGTGATCCGGCAGGCGCCCGGCAAGCGGCGGGCCAGCATTTACGATTTTATTGTGGCCCCCGGGGAGGACAGCCGCCTGCCCCCGCAGCTGCGGGAATTTGAGAAGAAATTGTTTGGAAAGGAGCTGGTGCGGGTGAAGGAGATGGCGGAAAACGCAATCAACAATTCCGACGTGCGCCGGACCATCGACCGCATGTCACAGGAGGGACTGCAATGGCGCTGAACAAACAGGTTTTGAAAAAGATACGGGAAAAAACCGCTGGGGACAGGGAGCTCCAGGAATTTCTGCTGGCGGTGTTCCAGTATGAGAGCGAGTCCAACGGATGGTTTAAGCCCAAGTACAAGGAGCTTCTGGAGCGGCACAGGAGGGACGACACATGCGTTTAACGGCGGTGGAAATTTCAAATTTCCGGCAGTTCGAGCGGCTGTACCTGCAGTTTCCCCGGAACTCCCCCTGTGACCTGCATATCGTCGTCGCGGAAAACGGCGTGGGCAAGACCAATATTTTAAACGCCGTGACCTGGTGCCTGTACGAGCAGGAGCCCCATCTGGGGGATACGGACAAAAACAAGGGGCTCCCCAGGTTCAATTTAAACGCCAGGGACAGGGCGCGGGCCGAAGGCCGGGAGGAGTTCACCATATCCGTAAAGGTGCACGCCGAGGACAACGGAACCTCCATTGTGTTCTCCCGGCAGGCGGGCGTCCGGGTCTCCAGCGGTTTTGAAAAGAGGTCCGAGTTCCTCGTGCTGGTCAATGACGGAACCGGTGAGAACATTCTCCCCGGCGAGGAGGCGTCGGCCTGCGTGGAGCAGTACATGCCCCAAAAAATCCGCCAGTATTTTTACTTCGACGGCGAGCAGCTGGACAGCTATTTCACCAGCAGCGACAGCGCCAGAATCCGGGACACGATCCACGGAATTTCCCAGGTGGATGTGGTCAGCCTTGTGAAGGACCGGCTGGGCAAGGTCTCTGCGGAATATAAGGGAGAAGCCGGCAAAAAGGCGCCGGATATCAAGGAGATCAACGAAAAAATTGCCGAAGTCAACGGGCGGGTCGGCACCCTGGATTCCGATATCCAGACCATTCTGGAGCAGATTGCCGCGTCTGAGGCCGTTATCCAGAAAAATTCGGGGTATTTGAAGGGGCAGGAGGACGTCCCCGGGCTGGAGGAGAAGTTCGAGGAGCTCCAGGTAAAAAAGGACCGACTGGAGCAGGCCGAGGCAGAGCGCCTGCGGGAGTTCTACTGCTTTGTCCGGGAGACGAAAACCGCCCTGTCCCTCTACCCCAGCGCCAGGGCGGTGCTGGAGCTGATAGAGGAGAAGGAGCGCAATCACCTGCTCCCGCCCAATATTGACAGGAAACTGCTCCAGGACCTGCTGGACGGCCACGCCAGCCAGTGCGTGGTCTGTCACAGCGCCCTGACCGAGGAGGCGAAGCGCCATATTCAGGCGCTCGTCGACCAGATGCAGGTATCCAGCGAGACCTCAAATCTTCTGATGCGGATTAAAAGCGAGCTGGAGCGGATTGTGGAGACAGCCAGGAACTCCATGGTGCGGAAAGCGGCGGTCCTGCGGGACCTGAAGAGCGCCCGGACCGAGCTGGACCAGTGCCGGCAGGCCCTGCAGGACACGGACGCGGAGCTGCGCCGGTTCAGCGACAAGCAGAGCATCATCCGGCTGCACACAGAGCGGATGGCCCATCAGGAGCTGCGGAAGGCAAATCTGGAAAAGCTGGCTATCTATAAATACCAGCGCGCCGAGGCGGAAGGCGAGCTGCGGCGCCTGGAGGCGGACCTGCGCAGGGCGCTGTCCCAGGCGGAGGAATGCCGACAGCTCAACAGCCGGATCGAATTTCTGGAGCGCGCGGCGGCGGTGGTGGCGGAAATTGAAGCGGAGATGATGCGGGAGGTCCGGATCAAGATGGAGCTCCGGACCATGGATTATTTCCAGGCCCTGGTCTGGAAGCAGGGGGTGTTTGACCACATCGTGCTGGATGAGAACTACCACCTGGACCTGATCCACCGGGACGGATACCCCTGTATTGGCTCCTGCAGCGCCGCGGAACGCTCTCTGCTGGCGCTGGCCTTTACCCTGGCTCTCCATGAGGTCTCCGGATTCAGCTCCCTGCTCTTTATTGACACTCCGCTGGCCAGAGTTTCCGGCAAAAACAGGACAAATTTTACCACGGTTTTAAAAAAAGTCAGCGAGGGTAAGCAGCTTATTCTGGCCTTTACCCCCGACGAGTATTCCGACAGCGTTCAGGCCATGTTCCAGCCGGCGGCGTCCACCCTGACCTGGCTGCGCATGAACAGCGGTGACGTCACCGAAATCGTTTCAAACACGCCTGTGTGAGGAGTTGAACCAAATGGATGCCGACAGATTGAGTGTTTCCAAAGCGGCCCAGAGCATCATAGAACGGATTGACGGGGCCAATTATTTTGACCTGGGCAAGGAGAGCATCAGCCGGTCCGAGCTGTTTCTGTTTGCCATGGCCCTTGGGTCCGATACGGTTCCCACGCGCCTGGACAAGCTGTATCCGGGCGGTCTGGTTCTGGAAAAGTCCATCGACAGCGCGACCCTGGCCGGGATGTATGCGCTTTTCATCGCGGGTCTCGAGGAGGACCGGCTGGACGATATCACCGACAAAGGAGCGGTATACAAAAACGCCCAGGAATACGCCAACACCGGATTTGAAAATATCGACCACTATATGCAGAAAAAGAAAAATCCCGAGGACCTGGCCTGGGAGCTGCTGACCGAGATAGACGCGCAGTACGCGGCCTGCTTTCCGCCTCCGGCCGGGGCGGAAAATGAACGGAGCTGAAAGAATCTGCGGCCCCTTAAACCCCCTCTTTGCGCGTCACCGGTCCCTTCCGGCGCCGGTTCCATTTGTCCGGCCTCATAACAGAATCCGCCCTGACTCCGGTATTGCCGCGGCCGACAGAATACATCTTGCAAAACCTGGGCCGGGATGCTACAATATGCGTCTGATTGAAGCAGTCGTCGGACGCGGCCGTCCCGGTGGACCGGGGCAGAGGAGGGACCTATTTTGAGCAGACAGGAAGCTGTGGAACAATACGCCAGAGCGCTGAAGCAGGGGCGCAGACAGTACAAGGACTGCGTGCTCCATGCCAGATATCCGTATCCCCAGGTGCTGGACGAGATTCTGGACAACGCTTCGCTGGCCGGACAGGTGGATATGGGCGTGCTGGAGATTCCCACAGAGCTGGTTATCGGTACGAAAACCGCGGGGCGGCGTTCCGCCTTTGCGTCAGATTTTATGCCCCTGATGGAGAGCGACACGGAATTTGCCGCCAAATGGATGGACCTGTGCGCCGCCCATCTGGGCAGCGAGGGCATCCGTGACCCCATCCGGTGCTATGAATACCTGGGGCGTTTCTACGTTCAGGAGGGCAACAAGCGGGTCAGCGTGCTGAAAAGCTATGAGGCGCCCTCCATCTTTGCCTATGTCATCCGGGTCATTCCGGCCTGGTCGGAGGAGCCGGAAATTCAGGCCTACTATGATTTTATGCGGTCCTACCAGCTGACCGGTATGTATCAGGTGTATTTCAGCCGGGCGGGGAGCTTTGCCAAGCTCCAGGCCGCCCTGGGTTATGAAAAGGACCACCGCTGGACCGCGGACGAGCGGCAGAGCTTCAACGCGGGGCTGACCTACTTTAAAGCGGCCTTCCAAAAGCTGGGGGGCGGAGAGCTGCCTGTGACGGTGGCCGACGCGCTGCTGGTCTGGCTGAAGGTCTACTCCTTCGACGAGCTGAAAGCCATGCCCGCCGCAGAGCTGGTGAAAAGCCTCAGCGCGGTATGGGCGGACGTGAAGGTGCTCTCTCAGGCAGAGCCGGTGACTGTAACCACCGAACCGCTGGAGAGCCGGGAAGAGGAAGCGGCGGCGGAGCCCGGTCTGCTGAGCCGGCTCTTCAAGCCCAAAAGCCCCAGCCGCCTGAATGTGGCCTTTATCAGCGAGCACCGCCCGGAGGAGAGCGACTGGGCCCGGGCCCACGACCTGGGGCGGCAGTACCTGGAGGCGGTGCTGGGGGACCAGGTGGTGATTCAGACCTTTGACAGCGCCTCTACCGAGGCCGCGGCGGAAGCGGCCATAGATCAGGCGGTGGAGGCAGGTGCACAGATGGTTTTCGCCACCACGCCGCCCCTGATCGGCCCCTGCCGGAAGGCGGCGGCAAAGTATCCCCATGTGCGGATTCTCAACTGCTCGGCCTCCATGCCCTATACCGGAGTGCGCACCTACTACAGCCGCATCTATGAGGGGAAATTCATCACCGGCGCCATTGCGGGGGCGATGAGCCCCTCCGGGCGCATCGGCTATGTGGCCAGCAACCCTATTTTCGGAGTTCCGGCGGGGATTAACGCCTTTGCTTTGGGCGCCCGGCTCACCAATCCCCGGGCCCGCATTCAGCTGCGCTGGTCCTGCACTGAAAAAGACCCCATGGGGGCCCTGGCCCGGGAGGGGATCTCCCTGATTTCCAACCGGGATATTCCCACCCCGGACCGCACCCGGGAGCCCTGGGGCCTGTGCCAGGTGCAGGAGGACGGGGCGCTGCACTCCCTGGCCTCCCCCTATTGGCACTGGGGGAACGTGTACGTCCGCCTGGTGCGCAGCGTATTCAACGGAGGCTGGGACGCCCTCAGCTCCGGGGACGGCCGGGCGGTCAGCTACTGGTGGGGTATGCGCAGCCGGGCCATTGACGTGCTCATGGACCCGGAGCTCCCGGCCGGCGTGCGGCAGCTGGCGGAAATTCTCCGCCGGGGCGTGGCCGATTCTACAATCCTCCCCTTTCATCGGCCCATCTCCTCTCAGGACGGAGCGGTGCGCAACGACGGAGACCGGTGGTTTACACCGGAGGAAATCCTGCATATGGACTGGCTGTGCGACTGTGTAGACGGGACAATCCCCTCTTATGACCAGCTGCTCCCCATGTCCCGGTCCATCGTCCGGCTGCAGGGGGTCTACCGGGAGAGCATCCCGCCGGAGAAGGAGGGTACGATTTTGTGAAGCTGCTGCTCATCTCCGACGTGGAGAGCCCCTACTATTGGGACTATTATGAACCCGGGCGTCTGGACGGGGTGGACCTGATCCTCTCCTGCGGGGATCTGAGCTCCAAATACCTTACTTTTTTGGTGACAATGGGGCGGGCCCCCCTGCTCTATGTCCACGGCAACCACGACAAAACCTATGACCGCAACCCCCCGGAGGGGTGTGAGTGTATCGAGGACAGGCTGGTAACAGTACACGGCCTGCGCATTTTAGGGCTCGGAGGGAGCATTTTATACAGCGGCGGCCCCCATCAGTATACCGAACAGCAGATGGCCCGGCGTATCCGCAGGCTGTGGCTTCGGATACGCCGGGCGGGGGGCGTAGATATTGTGGTGACGCATGCTCCGGCCAGGGGCCTGGGTGACGACGACGACTATGCCCACCGGGGATTTGCGTGCCTGCTGGGGCTTTTGGACAAATATAAACCCCGGTATCTGGTACACGGCCATGTGCACGTAAATTACGGACACGACCGCCCCCGGATTCTGTCCCGGGGGGAGACCACCGTCATCAACGCCTATGAGCGGTACATCCTGGAGATACCCGACAGATCTTAGCACCTGTTCAGCTTGTCGAAAAAGGCCTTTGGCCTTTTTCGACAAAAGGGATACGGCCTGCCGCGCGCACCCTTTGGGCACACTTGCAGGCCGAGAAGTGTCATTTTCGAGGCGCATGTCCCCGAAAATGACCGATTTTGACTTTATTTTGCCGCCCCCAGGCGGCAAAACTTTGCGAGGCTTTTCCATGGAGAAAGTTCTTCGACAGCCTAAACTGGCTCTCAGAGCCTGTTCAGAGAAAGGGGGCGCACAATGGAACTGCAAGCGCCCCGCCGTCTGGAGCTGACTGTCACAGCGGACCAGGCGGGAGAAAAAGTGGACACCCTTCTGCACCGGGGACTGGGATTGTCCGGCACGGTGATCCGCCGGGTCAAATGGCTGGAGGACGGCATCCTGCTGGACGGCGTGCGGGTCCATACCAATTGCCGTGCCGCGGAGGGACAGCGCCTGTCCGTCCGGGTGTCCGGCGGTCCGGACCGGGGCGGGCTGATTCCCGTGCCAGGACCCTTGGACATCGTCTACGAGGACCCGGACCTGCTGGTACTCAACAAAGCGCCCGGAGTCCCCTGTCATCCGGGCCCCGGGCATTATTCCGATACAGTGGGTAATTTTATTGCCTTCTATTACAAAAAAGCGGGGATACCGGCCGGATACCACCCTGTTCACCGGCTGGACCGGGGGACATCCGGTCTGCTGGTGGTGGCCAAGCACCCCCATGCGCAGGAGCGTTTGAAGCAGCAGCTCCACACGCCGGATTTCCGGCGGGGCTATCTGGCCGTGTGCGACGGCGTGCCGGAGCCCTCCGCCGGGATGGTGGACGCACCCATCGGCCCGGAGCCCGGTTCCCTGATGGCCCGAAGGGTAGACCCGCAGGGGCAGCGCGCCCGGACCCGATACCGTGTCCTCCGCACCGGACAGGGCCGCGCCCTGGTGGAGCTGGAGCTGGAGACCGGGCGCACCCATCAGATTCGGGTCCACATGGCCCATCTGGGCTGTCCCCTTACAGGAGATTTCCTGTATGGTGTGGAGGACCGGGCGCTGATCCCGCGGCCTGCCCTGCACTCGGCCCGGCTGAGCCTCCTCCACCCCATCAGCGGGGAGCGCCTTTCCTGGTGTCTCCCCCTGCCCGGCGATATGGAAAAGTTGATATAAAATTATATAATAATACTATTTGTAATTGAAAAGCGGGGCTTGTACAGAAACCGTGCGAAAGCGCAAGGCAGAAGCGGTGGCATTTTTCCCCCGGGACCTGTATCATTGGGACATCTTAGAACCTGTATTCACAACCGGGGAATGCTGAATGGGCGAGGATTTTTCCCGCCAGACAAGGAGATTTTCCGCGGCCATACTGTCGTATGGCAAAGGGAAGCGACGCAGTATGACGGGAAAAGGACCGCTCAGTCGGCGTTCACCGGTTGTGAATACAGGTTCTTACTTACAGGAGGGGTATATGATGGACTTGGGAAGCAGTTTGTTTCAGGCGAGGAAGAAAAAAGGCCTGTCCCAGGAGGCGGCTGCCGAGAGGCTGGGGGTGAGCAGGCAGACGATCTCCAAGTGGGAGACCGGCGAGACCGTGCCGGACATCCGGCAGGCAAAGCACCTTGCGGTCCTGTATGGCCGGACGCTGGACGAGCTGGTGGAGTTTGACGCGGACATCGGGGAGATACAGGATGTGATCAACAGAACCAGTGAGGAGCTGTCCGAAAAAATAGACTGGACCAAACTGTGGAGCAGGAAGTACCCGATTCTTGCCCAGTATCAGTCGGAGGTTGATATGGCCGGCTACGCGGCGGAGCTGTGCAGGCTGCTGGACAGCCTGGAACAGCGCTACGGATACAATGAACTGGATTCCTTTCTTGTATTGAAGGATATTCTGGCGGCTGTCTGGAAGGGCAGAGAAGAGGTGAAGCAATGACTGATGAGGAACGAAAAGCGCTCTGGAAGCAGGAAGAGGCCCAGGCGCATATCCGCGGGTGGGATTTCTCCCACATTCGCGGCAGATATGAGGAGGAGCACGACCTGCCCTGGAACTATGAGAGGACTGTCCGGGCGTATCTGTGGGAGGATGCGATGCTGCTGGACTATGATACCGGCGGCGGCGAATTCTTGCGCTCCCTGGGCCATCCATACCGCAGAACCGCCGCCACGGAGGGCTACCCGCCCAACGTACGGCTCTGCAAGGACACCCTTTTGCCGCTGGGGATTGACTTCAAAGAGTGCTCGGACCCCGCGGCGATTCCCTTCCCGGACGGGGCGTTTGATATCGTGGTCAACCGCCATGGGTCCTTCCACGCGGGCGAGCTGTTCCGGCTGCTGAAGAAGGGCGGCCTGTTTATCACAGAACAGGTGGGCGGCGACAACGACCGGGACCTGGTAGAGCGGGTGCTGCCGGGTACGGAAAAGCCCTTCCCCCATCTGAATCTGGCGGAACAGCGCAGGGTATTTGAGACAGCTGGATTCCAGATCCTCCGCGCGGAGGAGGCGTTCCGGCCGATTTTTTTCTATGATATGGGGGCGTTCGTGTGGTTTGCCCGCATCATTGAGTGGGAATTTCCGGGCTTTTCCGTAGACCGGTGTTTTCAGCGGCTGTGCGCCATGCAGAAGGAGCTTGAGAAAACCGGAAAAGTGGAGGGCACAATTCACCGCTGGCTGCTTGTCGCAAAAAAGTAAGCGCACAGTCCTTCCGAACGGTTCGGGATTGGGGCGGCCGCGCGCAGGACCCGGGCCTTGGGATACTGTTTCCCGGACCCGGGTCCTGCCGCATGGGTGAAAACATCCACTTTTTGAAGCGCCACGCCGCATTTCAGGCAGAGCCCGGCTCACGGTTCCTTAAGCAGCTCCGGCAGCAGGTCCGCGGTCTGGGCGTAATCCAGGACGGCCTCCCCAATATTCAGCTGCCGGGCCAGCTGGAGCTTTTTACGGATGGAGCCCCCGTCGTCAAAGAGAACAAAATGCGCTCCGCTGCGGTCGGACATGTACGTAAAATAGTGGGCGCACAGCTCGGCGGAAAAATACACCTGGGGAGCGCGCTCCTCCAGCCGCTGCCGGAGCTCCTCCCGGGTGAGGGGGGTCCCCTGCCCGGAGGGGGAGGGCAGATAGAAGTCCTCCGCCACCCGCTCCACCGCCAGCACCACCCGCCCGGGGCCGTAGCGCTCCAGAGCGTCCTGGAGCCTCTGCCGCAGAGAGCCGCCCGACAGCGCGGAGGAGATGAGCACACGGGTCTTGTCGGAGCACTCCCCGTATGCCTCTGATACGTAGAGAGGCCAGCCCCGCCGCTGGAAGGCATCTCCCAGACTGCGGACGGCGGCGGCCAGCGGCGGCGCCGCCCTGCCGGTAAAATTCAGCAGGGCGCCGGTGAAGCCCCGGGCGGCGCATTCCCGCAGCACCTCCTGGCAAAAGGGGCCCGGCTCCCCGCCGCCGGAAAAGCCGGTGTTGTCCATGCCCATGAGCCCGCCCCGAACGGATACGGGGATGCTGGCCCGGAAGAGATGCGGCCCGCCGCCCACCCGGTAGGCCATATGCACCGCCGGCAGGCGGAACCGGGCCGCCCCACGGGTCTCGGCGGGGGGCACGGTGAGAATGAAAGTGGTTTTATCCAACATGACGCAGCGGTTCCCCCTTGTCCAAATGGTTGAAAACAGGTATAATTACTACTATGCAGACCTGAACGGAAATAGAAGGGGGCAAAGAGATGGGGGCTTCCCTGCTGGCCCGCTGGACGGGGCGGAGTATCTATGACATAGAGCCGGGGGCGCTGGCCCGGAAGGGCGTCCGCCTGCTGCTGGCGGACCTGGACAACACGCTGGTCCCCTATGGCGTACCGGAGCCGGACCAGGCCCTGCGGACCTGGACGGAGGCGCTGTCAGGGGAGGGGATCACCCTTTTCATCCTGTCCAACAACCGCCATCCCCAGCGGCCGCGGCGTTTTTCCGAAGCATTGGGAGTCCCCTATATCGGTCACGCGGGCAAGCCCAAAACCGGCTCCTTTTATCAGGCCATGGAGCGCATGGGCTGTACGCCGGAGCAGACCGCCATTGTAGGGGACCAGATTTTTACCGACATCCTGGGCGGAAACAGCGCCGGTGTAACCACCCTCCTGGTGGAACCCATCCGGCTGGCGGGAAATCCCGGACGCTACCTGCGCTACGCCGCCGAGTGGCCCTTCCGGGCGCTGTCCCAAAAAAGGAGCGTTACCTTATGAGCGCAAAATTTGGACCGGCGGGCAATGCCGACTCCTTTCCCTACAAATCCTCCGTGGATGCCCCCGGGTGGATTGCCTCCCTGGGGCTGGACGCGTATGAATATCAGTGCGGCAAGGGCGTCAACGTCCGGGAGGAGACCGCCCGAAAGCTGGGAGCGGCGGCGCGGGAGGCGGGAATTACCCTCTCCCTTCACGCGCCCTATTTCATCAACCTGGCCAATCCAGACCCGGAGAGCCTGCAAAAAACCATCGGGTATATTGCCGCGGCATGCGAGGCGGCAGACTGGATGGGGGCCGGACGGGTGGTCGTCCACTCCGGGGCTCTCATGAAGCGCACCCGGCGGGAGGCCATGGACATTGCCATTCCCTCCTTGAAAGCGGTCCTTGCCGCCTGTGATCAGGCGGGATACGGACACATCGCCCTGTGCCCGGAGACCATGGGGAAAATCAATCAGCTGGGGGATTTGGACGAGGTGCTGGAGCTGTGCACCCTGGACGAACGGCTGATTCCCACTGTGGACTTTGGGCACCTGTATGCCCGCACCCTGGGGGAGCTGGAGGGGCACGACGCCTGTGCAAGCATCCTGGACCGGATTCAGGAGGTTCTGGGGGAGGCCCGGGCCAGAGCCTTCCACAGCCATTTTTCCAAAATTCAGTTCACCCCCAAGGGTGGGGAAAAAATGCATCTGACGTTTGACCAGGAGGACTTCGGCCCTGACCCGGCCCCGCTGATGGCCGAGGTAGCCCGCCGGGGTTGGAGCCCCACGTTTATCTGTGAGTCCGCCGGAACCCAGGCGGAGGATGCGGGGACCATGAAACGGATGTATCTGGAAGCGCTTCGTCCGTAGCGGCGTGGAAGGCGGAGGACGTGGCGGACCGTCAGCGCTTTGGATCCGGCATGGAAGCCCGCCGAAAAGCCGCGCTTCCATGATTTCCCTTGTAATTTCTAAAAATCGTGATATACTATTATTTAATTATCATATGTGATGCCGCGCTTCAGGCGGCACATTGCCTCACTGCCGGACAGAGATTGTCTGACGGTGAGGATTGCTGCGGCGAACAAACTTTCTTTCTGCCGGTCTTTTCCTTTGAGAGACCGGCACTGCCCGCTGGTTTCCCGGCGGGCTTCGCCGTGTTTCTCGTATGGGGCCTGCCGCAGCACCGGCGAACGCAGGCCGTCCCCTGCGTCTGCGCCGCAGGTATTTCGGTGGGGGCTCCTCTGCGCAGGAGGAGCAAATTTACAAAAAAGGACGGAATTCCATGACCTTCCAAGAACTCGGCCTCACCGCGCCCATTCTCCGGGCGCTGGCCGACCAGGGCTATGAACAGCCCTCCCCCATTCAGGAGAAAGCGATTCCTCCCGCCCTGGCCGGACGGGATGTGCTGGGCTGCGCCCAGACCGGCACGGGCAAAACCTGTGCCTTTGCCGCCCCGATCCTTCAGCGGCTGTCAGCCGCTCCGGTGGCCGGACGGCCCATCCGGGCGCTGATTCTCACCCCTACCCGGGAGCTGGCCCTCCAAATCCACGAGAGCTTTGAGGCCTATGGGAAAAATCTCCCTTTGCGCTGTGCCGTGATTTTTGGCGGTGTGGGACAGGCTCCCCAGGCGGAGCGCCTGAAACGGGGCGTGGATATTCTGGTGGCCACCCCCGGACGGCTGGGGGATTTGTATGGTCAGGGGCTTGTCAACCTGTCCAAGCTGGAAATTTTCGTGCTGGACGAGGCCGACCGGATGCTGGATATGGGCTTTATCCACGATGTCAAACGCATTTTGGGCTGGCTGCCCAAGAAGAAGCAGACACTCTTTTTCTCCGCTACCATGCCGCCGGAGGTGCGCGGGCTGGTGGACTCCCTCCTCAGCCGCCCGGCGCGGGTAGCGGTAGACCCGGTTTCCTCCCCTGTGGAGAGCATCCGGCAGACGCTTTACTATGTGGACCGGGGCAACAAAACCCGCCTGCTGGCGGCGCTTATCCAAGAGCAGCAGGTAAAAAACGCCCTGGTCTTCACCCGCACCAAGCACGGCGCCAACAAAGTGGCCGGGGATCTGGTTAAAGCGGGCATATCCGCCGCCGCAATCCACGGCAACAAAAGTCAAACCGCCCGGCAGCAGGCGCTGGCCGACTTTAAAAGCGGCGCGGTGCGGGTGCTGGTAGCCACCGACATCGCCGCCCGTGGACTGGACATTGAGGAGCTCTCCCATGTTTTCAATTACAACCTGCCTGACGTGCCGGAGACTTATGTTCACCGTATCGGGCGCACCGGCCGGGCGGGACGGGGCGGAACAGCAATCTCTTTCTGCGACGCCAACGAGCGGGAGGAGCTGAAGGCCATTGAAAAGCTGACCGGACGGCAGATTCCGGTGGTGGAAGGCCACCCGTGGCCCATGCAGGATTTTGCGCCCGCCCCCAAGGACAGGCGGGGCCGGACGGTGAATCCCGAGGATGCGGAGGCCCGGGCCGCGGCCAAAGAGCGCCGCCGGGTCCGAGACGCCTCCAATCAAGCCACCGAAACCCGGAAGTCCAAACCTGCCGCCCGCCAGCTTCCGGAGATTCCTTCCGCAACGGTGAAGCAAGTCAAGCCGATGCCGGAAGCGGTTTCCGCTTCACCGGAGTCACCGCCTGTTTCCCACCGGCGAAAGCCTAAGGGCTTCCGGGCCAGCGCCACGCTGGAGGAGGCTCTGACCGCCACCGCCCCAAGCCGCCCCGGTAAAGCGGAAGCATATGAGGATTTTCACCGGCCGGATCCTCTGGCCAGCGATGTAATTATGGACGCTACCGCCCGTCTGCTGGCCCCCAAGCCCCGTTCTCCACGCCCGGCGCCTGGATCCAAGGCCCGCCGGTCCAGGGAGGGAACGCCATCCAGGGAGCTCCCGGTGAAGACTGCCAGGGGTGTGCCGGAGCCTGCCGCCTCAAAAAAACGCCGTCCCGCCCCGCCGAAAAAACGCGGCAAAGGCGGACGCCCGCCGGAGATTACCCTGCGCACCGGAAGCCAGAAGGATTCTACGGAGCAACCCAGTCTCATGAAGCCCTATTATATCAGTCATGAATAAACCATCGGGACCCCGGACATCCGTTCGGGGTCCCGATGGTTTTCCGCCTGTACCAGCGGGCCCGGGTGCGGGAATACTGGATCGTAAACCCTGCGGGCAAAGATGTGCAATCCTTTGTTTTGGAAGATGGGCGCTTTGCGGTAAAAGAGTAGGGCACAGTCGGGGGGACAAAATGAAGGTGAACGTGCTGTAGGACTGCACCATTGATTTGTCGGAGGTTTTTCCTGGGGAATAAAGCGGGGCCGGAGGTGATTATGCCCCGGCCCTTTGTCGTATGTCCGCTTTATGGGACAGCCTATTTCTGGTTTTGACCCTTTGGCAACTGGTATCCACGATAAACGCTCCGCCCGTATAGAGTCGCCTTTTCGAGGCTCCTGGCCCCCTGGCCTGTAAAAAATAACAGCTGGACAAAATCCGACTGTCCATTTATATATTAGAACTTGCCGGACACTCCCTCAATAAAATACCTGTTGCAAAGATATATAAAACGTGGTATAGTAAAGGTAGAGTGAAATAGGCAGAGTCTGTGCTTTGAGGAAATCGGTGAGAATCCGATACAGTGCCGCTACTGTATGGGGGAGGGGCCGCGCATAGGACACGGGAGCATATTGGCTCCGGGAAGTCGCGCGATACCCCGATGAACTCTAAGTCAGGATATTCGGAGCACGGACTGACACATGGTACCCGACGTTGCATTGGGTAGCGGTGTTTTTTATACCCTTTTTGCGCCAGCGTTCATCCAGATACCGCCTCCCGGTCCCGGACCATGCGGGCGCCAAGGCTCCGGGAGTGCCGGTCACTGTTCCTTCCCTCTCTTGGAGGAGAGCGGCCCGACGGGGAGTAGGGGCCCCGCCGGGCGCGCACCTCCGCTGAGCCGGCCCGACCCTGGGTTATTGCCGGTACACTTTAAACCGTCAAACAGGCCAAACCGCCGGTTTGCCCTGAACTGCCGCAAAAGAAACCGCCGGACGCTGCCGTCCGGCGGTTCAGACTGTAGAAAAACCTTCCCTACGGGAAAGCCTCGCAGAGTTTTGCCGCCCGAGGGCGGCAAAATAAAGTCAACATCGGTCATTTTCGAGGACATGTGCCTCGGAAATGACACCGCTCGGCCTGCAAGTGTGCCCAAAGGGTGCGCGCGGCAGGCCGTGTCCCCTTTGTTGAAAAAGACCCTTGGTCTTTTTCAACAAGCTGAACCGCCGGACGCTGCCGTCCGGCGGTTTCACACAATCAGACTTATCAGAGGGGACAGACGTTGACGGCGCGCATCTTGTCGGCGTTCTTGGGGTCGGGCTCTACCTCGTAGGAGACCTTCTGACCCTCCTGGAGTGTCTTAAAGCCATCGCACTGGATTGCGGAGAAATGCACAAACACATCTTCGCCGCCCTCATCGTTAGAGATGAAGCCAAACCCTTTGGTCTCGTTAAACCACTTGACAGTACCCTGATACATTGCGGTACCTCCTAAAATAGAATCCGAGCTAAATGTCAAAGAAAAAACTCACATTTGCATCCCGCCGGGAAATACGACGGTGACTACAAACTGTGAGTTAAGGCCGTGCATTTAGGCTACGTTGCTTACTATAACATTTCAGGCAGTTTCTGTCAAGTGGAAATCTCAGGTTCTCTATAAATTTTTTTCCGGCAAGTTTTGATATATAAATGGACAGTCGGAAATTGTCCGGCTGTAATTTTTACAGGACAGGGGCCAGGAGCTCCGGAAAGGAAGTGCTCTATATGGGCGAAGAGTTTATCGTTGATATGGGGGATGCCAGGGGTATGTGTTTCTGGGCTGTGCACAGGGTATGTTTGAGACACAGGGCGGGGAAAAGCGCCCATATTGCAACGTGTACGTATTTTCCCCGGTGAGTAGTTATTATCCTAATTAAAAAAGGAATAAATCATATGTCAAATCTCCGCTTAGAAGATAAAACATAGGAATAGATGATATTTTCATTTTTTAAGTAGTATTTCTGCACAACACCAGAAAGCTGGATAAGGTAGAATAAGTTTCGCGAAAAGAAAAAGAGACATAGTTTTCAGAACTCTGGTAGAGCGAAGTTGCAACACACCATTCTGAAAGGAGACTGCAAACCGTGTCCGAGGAAATTGTACAGCTAAACGAGGAAGTAATCAAGGGGCAGAACAAGGAACTTGTGCGAGGCAGCGTGGAGGAAACGCTTAACGAACTGCTGGAGGCAGAGTCAGAGAAGCTGACCCAGGCGGTGCGGTACGAGCGCAATGAGCAGCAGCAGAGGTACCGCGACGGCCACTACAGCCATAATTTGTGTATTTTCCTATAATATTTTTCATCATCAGGTCACCCTTTTTGATTACCGGCTCTCCCGGTCTCGCTTGCGTCGCAATTCACGTTCCAAAAGACGGATGATGGTTTCCTCCATTTGCTGGGGCGTCGTCCCCCTGGGGAAATACTTCCGCAGCTTGTCCATGCCGATTT
>CANDFO010000022.1 GCA_947384055.1 uncultured Flavonifractor sp. | reverse complement strand
TCCGTGTGCGTCGATTTAACCGCCTGTTCCTTGCGCCTGCATTCACATCAGAGAAGGGGGCGACCCTCGTGGGCCGACGTGTGCAAAAACCCAATGTCCCCCCCGCCCGCCGGGTGGGGAAAACCATATATGCGGTGCTGGTAGCGCTTTCCGCCGTGATTGTCCTGCTTTACGGCGCGTTCCGCTACCTGAGCCGTCCGCCGGAGCACAAACAGCCCGGCGGACGGGACCCCGCCTCCTCCGCCGGGACCCCGGCTCCCGTTCCCGGCGGCACTCCGGCGGACACACCGGAGCCGGGCATGGTCCGCAAGGAATACACCTATACCTTCCTGCTGGCCGCCACCGACCAGGCCAGCGGAAACACCGACACCATGATGGTCCTCACCTATGACACCGTCAGCCAGAAGGCGGGGCTGGTCTCCCTGCCCCGGGACACCATGATCGACGGGGTGCGCTCCAACGGCCGGGGGTTTTACAAGCTCAACAGCATGTATGCCTTTAACGGCATAGACGCCCTCCGGGAGGAGGTGGGCAGGATTCTGGGCTTCCCCATCGACTATTACGTGCGGGTAAACATGCGGGGCTTTGTCCGGCTGGTGGACGCCGTGGGAGGCATTGACTTCTACGTGCCTGTGAACATGAGCTATGACGACCCCACCCAGGACCTGCATATCCACTTTAACAAGGGGATGCAGTGGCTCTCAGGGACCGACGCACTGAAGGTGTCCCGGTGCCGCCAGAACTCCTACATTGATGAGGACGGCAGGGTAAAGACCTATGACGTATACAGCGGCGCGGACATCGGCCGCACCGACACGCAGCGGAACCTGCTGGTGGCGGTGCTGAAAAAGGCCCTGTCCAACCCCCAGAATTTTCTGGAGTATTACGATATCTTTTTGGAGAATGTGGAGACCGACCTGGACATTCCGGCGCTGACCTTTTTCGCGTCCAAGGCCCTGGAGTTCGACTTTTCCCAGGGGCTGACCACCGCGGTCCTGCCCGGGGACGGCAGCGTGACCTATCACGGCTGGACCTGGTGCTACCAGCTGGAGCCGGAAGGGGTGCTGGAGGTGATCAACACCTGCGGCCTCAATCCCTATACCACCAACGTCACGGCAGATATGCTGCAGATTGCGCAGAAGAATTAGCGGACCGGCCTTTCGGCAAGCTGAGAGCCCTCCGCGCCAACCGGCGCGGAGGGCTCAGACTGTCAAAAAACTTCCCCCACGGGAAAGCCTCGCAGAGTTTTGCCGACCGGGGCGGCAAAATAAAGTCAAAACTGGTCATTTTCGGGGACATGTGCCTCGAAAATGACACTGCTCGGCCTGCAAGTGTGCCCGAAGGGTGCGCGCGGCAGGCCGTAGCTCTTTTGTCGGAAAAGGCCTCTGGCCTTTTCCGACAGGCTCAGCCCTCCGCGCCAACCGGCGCGGAGGGCTCTTGTGCTGTCTCCGTTCAGATCCCCAACCAGGCTTTCAGGTCCCACAGGTCCGGGGCGATATGTACGCGGGGAAAGGTGTCGAAGGCCGCCGCCCCGGTGGTGCCGTTGAGAACGGCGCAGAAGGGCGCGCCTGCCCGCTGGGCGGTCTCGGCGTCAATCACCGTATCGCCGCAAAAGAGCACCTGCTCCGGCTTCAGCCCCAGGCTACCGATGGCCTGTAAAAGCCCCTCCGGGTCCGGCTTGGGGCGGGACACCTGGTCGCCGCCGGTGATGGAGGCAAGCAGGGGCAAAATCCCTTTGGCCTCCGCCACCTCCCGCAGGATGGAGCCACCCTTGCTGCTGACCACGCCGGCGGGGATGCCACGGTCCCGGAGGGCCTCCAGCAGCTCCACAGCGCCGGGGAAAAGCCGGGTGGTTTCCACCTGAAGCGGCCCGGCTTTTATCCGGTACAGCTCCCGGAATTCCTCCCGCCTTGCGGGGCCGGCGTCCCCGGTGAGGCGGGTATAGCTGTCCTCCAGCATATAGCCCACGGTGCCGCGCACCGTCTCCCGGTCGGGGATGGGGTGGCCCATCTGCTCAAAGGCGTACTGAAAGCCCGCCACAATCGCGTCGGTTGCATCCCCCAGGGTGTAGTCAAAATCGAACAGTACCGCCTTCCAGTCCATACTGTACCTCCCGTTTTTTGATAGGTACGGCGGAAGCGTTCCCGCCGGCCTGCGCGCCCGCTCATTCATACTGCTTTCTGCCCGTGGTGCTGGGTATATGCAGCTCATCCCGGTATTTGGCCACCGTCCGCCGGGAGAGGGTGCATCCCCGGTCCTCCATCAGCTGGCAGAGCTTCTGGTCCGACAGGGGCCTGCGTTTGTCCTCCTCCCCGATGAGCTTTTTCAGCAGGGCCTTGGCCGCGTCCGGGGAAGCCGCATCCGCGCCCTCCCCGCCCAGGCTCCGGGAAAAGAAGTAGCTCAGGGGATACACCCCCATGGAGCACTGGATATATTTGTCTCTGGCAGCCCGGCTGACGGTGGATTCGTGCACCCCGATGCGGGAAGCCACATCCGCCAGGGACATGGGCACCAGGTGGCCCGGCCCCTTACGGAAAAAGGCCTCCTGAAGCTCCAGAATACACTGGGCGCAGGCCATAAGGGTGCTCCGCCGCTGTTCAATGGCCCGGACCATCCACTTTGCCTGGCGGACCTTGCCGGTGAGATAGTCTTTGACCTCCGCCTCGTCGCTCTCCTTCAGCAGGCGGCTGTAGTAGCCGCTGATGTTCAGGGTGGGGAAATAGTAATCGTTGGTCAGCAGCTCAAAGTGGTCGGGAAAGCTGACCACGATGATGTCCGGATTGATATAGGTAAGGTTTTCCCGGGCGGCAAAGCCCGTGCCGGGCCGGGGGTTCAGGCTTCGGATCAGGTCGCAGGACCGGCGCACCTGCTCCTGGCCGGCGTTGAGCTCCCGGGCGATAAGCCCGTAACGGCTTTTGGACAGGGCGTCCAGATGATGCTCGGCAATCTCCACCGCCAGCTGGTCCACCGGGCTCCGCCGCACCAGCTGGAGCCGCAGGCACTCGGACAGGTCCCGGGCCCCCACGCCGGCGGGCTCCAGGGACTGCACCACCGACAGGGCCTCCTCCAGCTCCTCCTCAGGCCGGCCCAGGCTGCGGGCTATGGCGGACAGGGGCTCGTCCAGCCAGCCGTTCTGATTCAGGCTCTCCACCAGAAACTCGGCGCAGGTCATCACCTGGGGGTCCAGCTCCAGCACCCGCAGCTGGGACAAGACGTAATAATACAGGTTCTCCTCCCGGTCTTCCACTGTGCCGTAATTGCGGATGGGGTCGTTTTCATCCTCAGAGTCCTGCTGGTGGTAGTAGCGGTTCTGGGGGTCGGTGGACTCCAGCCATTCCAGCTTCCGGCGCAGGTCGGCGGACTCGTCCCGCCGGTCGTAGGTCTCCTCCCGCTCCAGCACCGGATTCTCCTGAACCGCCTCCTCGATATACTCCAGCAGCTCCTGGGAGCCCATCTGGAGCACTTCCATGGACTGCATCATCTGGGGCGATAAGGTCTGCGTCTGCTTCTGGGTCATACTCAGCTCCATCATGGAACCTCCCTCTTCTGCCAGTCGTTTTTTGTCTGAAAGACAGTATACCACACCCTGGGGGCCGGATTCAAGGAGGGCCGGCGAAAATCGACGGATAAGTATTCTGGAATCCATGGGACGCATTGCCATGGGCCCCCCGGACCGGGGCCCCGGGTTTTGTCCAAAACAACGGTTTTTTCGCCCTTCGTGAAAAACCGGGCAAAAGGAGGTTGCCAGCGGGGGCGATTTGGGATAAAATTATGTTGTTTTGCAGGCAGTACAGGACCTTACCCGGCAGAGCGGGCAGGGCGGACGAGGAAAGGCGGGATAAATGGATGAAGGCGGCGTTAATTCTGGCCAACGGCGGCGTCTTTTGGGGGGAGAGCATCGGCTCCACAGCGGACTGTGTGTGCGAGATGGTGTTCAACACCTCTATGACGGGCTATCAGGAGATTTTGACCGACCCGTCCTACGCGGGACAGGGCATTGTAATGAGTTATCCCCTCATCGGCAACTACGGAGTTAATCAGGAGGACAACGAGTCCCGGCGTCCCTGGGCGGCGGCCCTTGTGGTCCGGCGGCTGACCGGGCGGGGGAGCAATTTTCGTTGTGAGGGGGATTTGGGCACTTATTTAAAACAATATGATATCACCGGGATTCAGGGCGTGGATACGCGGGCCCTGACCCGTATACTCCGCAGTGAGGGGACCATGAACGGCATGATCACCTGTGCGGAGCATTTTCATATTGAGGACTGTCTGGAGCGCATCCGCTCTTACCGGGTGGAGGGCGCCGTGGAGAAAGTCACCCGCCGGGCCCCCCAGGTGTACCCCGCCATGGGGGAGCAGAAGCTGCGAGCGGCCCTGATGGACTATGGCGTCAAGGAGAATATGATCCGCTGCCTCCAGAAGCGGGGGTGCCAGGTGACGGTCTACCCCGCCCACACCCCCGCCAGGACGGTACTGGAGGGGGGCTTTGACGGGGTAATGCTCTCCAACGGCCCCGGCGACCCGGCGGACAATGTGGAGCTCATTCGGGAGGTGCGGGCCCTCTATGACAGCACCCTTCCCCTTTTTGCGGTGTGCCTGGGGCACCAGCTGCTGGCTTTGGCCACCGGCGCCCGGACCCGCAAAATGGTTTTTGGGCATCGGGGCGGAAACCATCCGGTGAAGGACCTGGCCGCGGGGCGGGCCTACATCACCAGCCAGAACCACGGCTATGTGGTCACGCGGGACAGTGTGGACCCGGCGGTAGCGGAAATCTCCCATATCAACGTCAACGAGGGGAGCGTGGAGGGTCTGCGGTACAGGCGGCCGGACTGCTTTACCGTTCAGTTTCACCCGGAGGCCTCCCCCGGCCCCCAGGACACGGAGTACCTGTTTGACCGCTTTGTGGAGATGATGGCCCGCCGCAGGGAGCAGAGGAAGGGAGGCGCCTGGTAATGCCAAAAAATTCAAACATTAAAAAGGTCCTGGTGCTGGGCTCCGGTCCCATCGTCATCGGCCAGGCCGCCGAGTTTGACTACGCGGGCACCCAGGCCTGCCGCGCCCTGAGGGAGGAAGGGGTGGATGTGGTGCTGGTCAACTCCAACCCCGCCACCATTATGACCGATAAGGACATCGCCGACCACGTGTATATCGAGCCGCTCAATCTGGCCTCGGTGGAGCAGGTGATCCAGATTGAGCGGCCCGACTCCATCCTCCCCACACTGGGGGGACAGACCGGCCTGAATCTGGCCATGAATCTCCATGAGCGGGGTATCCTGGACCAGTACGGGGTACGGCTGCTGGGCACCTCCCCGGAGTCCATCCGCAAGGCCGAGGACCGCCAGGGCTTTAAGGACGCCATGGAGTCCATCGGTCAGCCCTGCGTCACCTCCGACGTGGTGGAGAGCGTGGAGGCCGCCGTAGCCTTTGCCGCCGCCATCGGTTATCCGGTGATCGTCCGGCCGGCCTATACCCTGGGGGGCACCGGCGGCGGCATCGCCTATGACGAGCCCTCTCTGCGGGAAATTGCCGGCCGGGGCATCCACCTGAGCCGGGTGGGACAGGTGCTCATTGAGCGGTGCATCTCCGGCTGGAAGGAGATCGAGTTTGAGGTCATGCGGGATTCCGCCGGCAACGTCATCCAGATCTGCTCTATGGAGAATATCGACCCGGTGGGCGTTCATACGGGGGACTCCATTGTGGTGGCCCCCACCCAGACCCTGGCCAACCGGGAATATCAGATGCTCCGCACCGCCGCTCTGGACATTATCTCCGCCCTGGAGATTGAGGGGGGCTGCAACTGCCAGTTTGCCCTGAACCCCGATTCCTACGAGTATGCGGTCATTGAAGTCAATCCCCGGGTGTCCCGCTCCTCGGCCCTGGCTTCCAAGGCCACAGGGTATCCCATCGCCAAGGTAGCCGCTAAAATTGCCCTGGGCTATACCCTGGACGAGATTCCCAATGCCGTCACCGGCAAGACCACCGCCTGTTTCGAGCCCACGCTGGATTACTGTGTTCTGAAGCTCCCCCGGCTGCCCTTTGACAAATTCACCACCGCCAGCCGCACCTTGGGCACCCAGATGAAGGCTACCGGAGAGGTCATGGCCATCGGCAACTCCTTTGAGGGGGCGCTGATGAAGGCCATCCGCTCTCTGGAGCTGCCGGTAAAGTCTCTGCGCCTGCCCGGGCTGGAATCGGTATACACCGAGGACATTGAGGACCGGCTGGTGAATATCGACGACCAGCGGCTCTTTGTGGTGGCGGAGGCCCTGCGCCGGGGCTTTTCCCCGGAGAAGATCAATAAGATTACCAAATATGACCTGTGGTTCCTGGACCGCTTCCAGAACATTGTGGAAATGGAAGGCCGGCTGGACCACGGCCGCCTGGACAGGGACACCCTCCGCCGGGCCAAGGAGATGGGCTTTTCCGACGTTTGGATTGCCGCCCTCTCCGGCAGAGAGCGGCAGGAGATCAAGGCCCTGCGGGAGTCCTTCGGTATCCGCCCCGCTTTCAAAATGGTGGACACCTGCGCCGCTGAGTTTGAGGCCCAGACCCCCTATTATTATTCCACTTACGATGAGGAGAACGAGGCGGAGCAGCCCCTCTGTCTGCCGGAGGTAGGCCGGGCGGCCCCGGGCATCCCCGCGGCCCCCTATCTGTCCGCCGCAGCCCCCGCCCCCCACCGGGGCCGGGGTGGGCAGGAGCGCCGAAAAGTGCTGGTGCTGGGCTCCGGTCCCATCCGCATCGGGCAGGGGATTGAGTTCGACTACTGTTCGGTCCACTCGGTATGGGCCCTCAGGCGCATGGGCTGTGAGACTATCATTATCAATAACAATCCGGAGACCGTCTCCACTGATTTCGACGTGGCCGACAAACTCTATTTTGAACCCCTGACCGCCGAGGATGTGGAGGCCGTGGTGGAGCAGGAGAAGCCCTGGGGGGCGGTGGTGCAGTTCGGCGGGCAGACCGCCATCAAGCTCACCCAGGCCCTTACAGACATGGGGGTTCCCATCCTGGGCACCCCCGCCGACGGAGTGGACGCCGCCGAGGACCGGGAGCGCTTCGACGAGATTTTACAGGCCTGCGGCATTCCCCGGGCGGAGGGCAGAACGGTATTCACCACCGACGAGGCCCTGGCCGCCGCCCACGAGGTGGGCTATCCGGTGCTGGTGCGCCCTTCCTATGTGCTGGGCGGGCAGGGTATGGAAATTGCCTACAACGACCGGAATATCATCGAGTTTATGCGCATTATCAATCAGGTGGAGCAGGAGCACCCCATTCTGGTGGACAAGTACCTCATGGGCCGCGAGGTGGAGGTGGACGGCGTTTTTGACGGGGAGGACCTGCTGATTCCCGGCATCATGGAGCACATCGAGCGGGCGGGCGTCCATTCGGGGGACTCCATCTCAGTCTACCCGCCTATCCACATTGAGCAGAAGCACAAGGAGACCATTCTGCGCTATACCAGAGACCTGTCAAAAGCCCTGGGGGTGATCGGCCTGGTGAATATTCAGTTTATTATCTATAACGACCAGATTTATGTCATAGAGGTCAATCCCCGCTCCTCCCGAACCATCCCCTACATCTCCAAGGTTACAGGGGTGCCTGTTATTGATCTGGCTACCCGGGTGATGCTGGGAGAGAAGCTGAAGGACCTGGGCTGCGGCACCGGCATCTACCGGGAGGCCGATTACTGTGCGGTAAAAATGCCGGTGTTCTCCTTCGAGAAGCTCACCGACGTGGATACCGGCCTGGGCCCCGAAATGAAGTCCACCGGCGAGTGCCTGGGGCTGGCCGAGTCTTTCCCGCAGGCCCTGCTGAAAGCCTTCAAAGGGGCGGGTATGAGAGCCCCCAAGCGGGGCGGGCGGATCATTATTACCGTCAAGGATGAGGATAAGGGCGAGATTATCGGAATCGCTCGGAGCTTCGCCGATATGGACATCGAAATCCTGGCTACCTCCGGCACCTGCGAGGCGCTGAAGGCGGCGGGCGTGCCCGCCCGCAGAGTGGCCAGGGTATCTGAGGCCCACCCCAATATTCTGGACATGATCGCCTCCGGCTCGGTGGACCTGGTCATCAACACGCCCACCCGGGGGAGAAAGCATGATACCGACGGCTTCCGCATCCGCCGCGCGGCGGTGGAGCACTCGGTGGCCTGTGTTACCGCGGTGGACACCGCGCGGGCCATGCTCACAGTCCGGACCAAGGGCAGAAGCGCGGACCTGCGGCCTATCGATATCACCCGGATCTGAGCCGCCGCGGAGTCTGGATTTTACCTTTTCCCGTATGGGTCCCTGCTGAGGTTTGGGGTGTCATGCCTCCGGCGGGCCCCTTTCTGTCCGGACAGAAAGGGGCGAAAGAGCCGGTTGGGGAAGGGAAATTTCGATTTCCCCCTTCCCCAACACCCTATCCCCCCAAACGACCAGGGAAGGGGGCCTGCGGGCCCCCTTCCCGTGGACCCATCCCCGGGCTGTCCTGTTTCCGCTCCCCGGCGCTTCGCCCTTACTCCGTAACGGGCGAAGCGACACCCCGCGGGCGCACACAGCCCTTTAGAACCTGTATTTACCCCTGCACAGGGCTCCGCCGGAGGGGATGGAATACACAATGGCGATTCACATGCACCGCTCTATGACGCAACGGACCGGGCGGCGAGAGGAAAGGAGGGAGAAGCGTGGACATGCCCCGGCAGGTGCGCGGCCGCTTCGCGCCCAGCCCCAGCGGACGGATGCACCTGGGCAATCTCTTTTCGGCTCTGCTGGCCTGGCTCTCCGTGCGGGCGGCGGGGGGTGTGATGGTCCTGCGGATGGAGGACCTGGACCCGGACCGCTGCCGGACGGAATACGCCGCACAGCTGGCGGAGGACCTGCGCTGGCTGGGGCTGGACTGGGACGAGGGCTATCAGCGCGGCGGTCCCCGGGGGCCCTATCTCCAGAGCCGCCGCACCGGGCGTTATGCCGCCGCCTTTGCTCTGCTGGAGCGGCGGGGGCTGATCTACCCCTGCTTCTGTACCCGGGCGGAGCGCCTGGCAGCCTCCGCGCCCCACCGGGCCGACGGGCAGGCAGTTTATGGCGGAATCTGCCGGACGCTGACCCGGACGGAGCGGGAGGAGCGGGCCGCAATCCGCCGCCCTGCCTGGCGGATTCAGGTGCCGGACCGGGAGTTCTCCTTTGTGGACGGACTTCAGGGGGAGTACCGCGAAAACCTCCTGCGCGACTGCGGAGATTTCATTCTGCGGCGGTCCGACGGGGTATACGCCTACCAGCTGGCGGTGGTGTGCGACGACGGCGACATGGAGATTACCCAGGTGGTCCGGGGGCGGGATCTGCTGGACTCCACCCCCCGGCAGCTCTATTTATATGAACTTCTGGGGCTCCGCCCGCCGGAATTTTACCACGTCCCCCTGCTGCTGGCCCCCGGAGGGCGGCGGCTGTCCAAACGGGACGGGGACCTGGACATGGGGGCCCTGCGGAAAACCTATACGCCGGAAGGCCTGACGGGATATCTGGCGCATCTGGCGGGCCTGACAGACCGCCCGGACCCCGTTACGCCCCAGGAGCTGGTTCCCCTGTTCGCCTGGAGCAAAGTGCCCCGGGACGATATCACCATTTACCGGGCAGGGTTGTGATACCCTGTCCCGGTTCAGCCTGTCGAAAAAGGCCTCTGGCCTTTTTCGACAGAAGGGATACGGCCTGCCGCGCGCACCCTTTGGGCACACTTGCAGGCCGAGATGTGTCATTTTCGAGGCACATGTCCCCGAAAATGACCTATTTTGGCTTTATTTTGCCGCCCTCAGGCGGCAAAACTCTGCGAGGCTTTCCCGTGGGGAAAGTTTTCGACAGACTGTACCGGGCAGGGGTGTGATACTCTGTCCCGGTTTTCATCTTTTTTACATAACCCGGGCCGGAAGGCGGTCCGCGGCAGCTGTGCGGCGGGAAGCTGAAACAGAACAGCCCGGGAATGGGGAAATCGAAATCCCCCTTCCCTAACCGCCCCTTTCCGTCCGCACAGAGGGGGCCGCCGGAGGCAGAACAGGCCAATCATCAGCAGCATTGCGGAATCAGCAAAAGCGCCGCGCGGGAGATCCAAACCGGATATCCCGCGCGGCGCTTTATTGTGTCTTTAGGAAATGTGCTTTGACCGCGGATCAGGGCAGGGGCTCGTTTTTAACGGTCAGCGTGCAGGAGCCGCCCGCCTGGGTGGAGACCTCGCCTATAAAATAGATGGCCTCTACCGTCTCACCGGGGTCAGCCACGAATTGATAGTGGCTGTAGTTGGACGGTGTGGGTCTGTTCGGCTGAACCTCAGGGGAATACTCGATGCCGTTCTCGTAGTCGGTGACATCCGCCATCTCCCCGGCATAGATGATTCCAGTGCCGCTGATTGTGCCGGTGTTGTTCAGGACCGTGCCGGTGATGTCGATATCAACGCTGCCGCTGGTGGAAATGGTTCCGCTGTTGCAGACGGAGTATCCCGTATTCTTCATGGACAGGAGGCTGTTGTCCTGCATGGAGATCTGGCCATAGTTTTCCGTGCGCCCGCTGAGGATCGTAATGCCGGAGGAGGTTAGCGTACCGTGATTGATCAGGCCGCCGTAGACGGAAAGCTCCGCCTGACCATGCTCTACGGTTACGCTGCCGGTTTCCGCAACGGTTACGCTGTCGTTGATCTCCAGCCCGGACCAGCCGCCGCCGTTGGCTCCCAGGATTACGGTGCCGGCTATGGTGTTCTCACCGGCGGCGTTCGAGCTGCGGCTGAGGCGGCACCATCCGTTTACGGTCAGCCGGCCGCCCTGCGCAAGGGTAAAGCCGGAGGTATTCGTATAGATGGCCAAGTCTCCGTAGACCGGAACGTTCAGCGTCCCGCCGGACTGTACGGTTATACTCTTTCCATTTACCTGGGGAGTGTAGTACCGCGACTGATTGCTGTCCTGAGAATTGGTCGTCAGCGTCCCGCCGTCGGCGACAGTAACGGAGCCGTTCCATATTTCCAGGATTGCGGCGTTGTCCCCGCCGCCCTGAACCGTCACGGTGCCCCCCTTGCCGATTGTCAGAGAGGCGTCTGTAGAAAAGTACAGATAATCGCTTGGCTCCAGGGTGAACTCAGATGTAATGACGACATCCTCGGTCCCGTAGTACTCTACATAGTCGTGGCCCTGCTTCAGAGCGTCCACTACCTCGCTCCAGGTGCCTGCGCGGACCGGTTCGCCGTTCATCCTTGCCGTATTGCCGTCAATGTGCATGGAGAACCGCTGCGTCTTGCCGCCCAGGGTGACTTCAACCTGAAGCGTACTGCTGTAGGCGTCCAGAACGGGCTTCCCGCAGGTCAGGACAATTTCGGAGGCGGAGGCGGAGGCAACGGTAATCGGCCAGCTGACATATTCCCGTTTGCCGGTGGTCTCATCATATTTACTGTACCCGGCTGTCACAGTGGGCGTGCCGCTGAACGTTTCGCCCTGGAAGGGTGTGAGAACAATCTTGATATTCTGATATGCCTCTCTGCCGTAATAGTCCCCAATAACGGCGCTGCTCTCGTCGCGGTAAACGAATCCCTGGCTGAAGGAGGCATACAAATCCAGATAATACGGCTCTGTCCGGCTGTCTCCCTGATGGGACTGCTGGAGATAGCCGTTGATCGCGCCCTCGTAGTCCTCCAGAGCGTAACTGGTTCCGTCCACGGTTTGGACGCCGTCCGTCAGGTAGAAGGCCACCCGGCCCAGGCCCCGGTCTACATTGAGGGTTTCATGGCGGGTCTGGGTGTCGTAGTTGCCGGGCGTATCGTTCTCGGTGCGCACCACCAGCCGGGCGCTCTGCAGGCCCAGAACCGTGCCGTCCGCGGCCAGCCACTTGATGTAGAGGTTGGTGTTGGAGGTGCGGACAGTTCCGGCGGCGTCGGTAACGGCCGCTTCAATGGCGGGAGGGGCAGCGGTGGTCAGGTCCGTGTAGGCCTCGGACTGCATCGCGCCCTCCGCGGTGGAGGCGGTGGCGTACTTGACCGCGCCGTCCACAGGCGAGACTGTCAGGGTGTAGTTCAGGTTTGGCGCGTAAGTAACGGTCCCGTCCATCGTCAGGGTGACGGTTCCGTTGGCGGGGGTGCCGTCGGGGGCCGCGTCGGGGGCCGCGGGAGACCACGCGCCGGTCAGCTGGCTGTCCGCGGCGGTGGTTCCGGTAATCCACAGGGCGGTGACCTTGATATCCTTGAACAGGTTCTCGGTCTCAATGTCATGGTCCCACCCGGCGAACAGGCTGCCGTCCTTCAGCGGGGGCTCCACGTACTTGGCATAGCCGCCCAGCTTGACCTTCTGGGGCGCGGGGGTGGGTGCGCCGCCCGCGGCGTCAAAGGTAACGGTCAGCGGGGGGATGTTGCCCACGAAGATCCGGCTCAGGCCGTTGAGCTCAAAGCGGACATACGCGCCGTTGACAACCTCGCCCTTTACAATTTCGTCCGTACCCTCAATATTTTTGTGGGTGGCGAAGAAGGTGTAATCCGCCAGATTATCCCCCGCGGGGATGCCCAGCGCCGCCTTGGTAAGGGTGACGGTGGTGGAGCCCACGGCATGGATTTTCTGCGTATCCGTCTCGGTAGTGCCGTCCTCTTTGGTGGTGGTCGTCACCTTGGTCAGGTCCACGTCCACTGCGGAATACTTGATATTCAGAGCGCCTTCACCGGACGCATTCTCGATGGCGGCCTTAATCTCCTCCTGAGTCTTGTCGGAGGCTACGCCGCCGCTGACCACCGCCAGGGCCAGGGCATTGTGCACTGCATCCTGCTTTTCCTCGGGATTTTCGCCCAGGGCGTCGTTCTCGGAGGCGTTGGCGTCGCTCAGCTTGATATCCAGGGTGATTTTGGTGTCCTGGCCTGTCTCATAGTCGGACAGGGAGATTTCTTCGCCGTTTTCATCGGTGAATTTAACGTTTTCGGTAAAGGCCACAGGGTCTTTTGCCGCGTCCGTACTGGTCACGTCAAAGTTATCCAGGGTGCCGGACACCTTGACGGCATTGCTGGTCTTGACCTCTTCTTTGCCGTCGGTGCCGGTTTTCACGGCCCTTGCCGTGATGGTGGCCCCGGCATCGGCGGCCTTGACCACATAGGTCGTGCCTGTGGCTCCTTCTACCGCTTCACCGTCTACCAGCCACGCGGTGGTGCAGTTGGAACCGCCGCCGGTAACGGTCATGGTCAGCGTATCGCCGGGCTTTGCGGTGCCGGCAGGGCTGACGCTGACGCCAAAGCTGACAGGCGGGGGCGTCGGGGTGGGTGTGGGCGTAGGTGTGGGCTGGCTGCCGCCGCCGGAGCCGCCGCTGGAGGAGCCGCCGCCGGAGCCGCCGGGCCTTCTGCTGGGCTTCGGCGTGGCGGTGGGCTTGGGGGTGGCGGTAGGCGTGGGTGTGGCCGTCACCTGGGGCCTGGGGGTGATATTGCTGGCCGTTCTGTGGAAACGCATCAGGACGGTGGCGACCTGGGCGCGGGTGGTGCCCGCGCCGGGGGACAGGGTTCCGTCCTCAAAGCCGGTGATAAACCCGTTGCTGACCGCCCAGACCATGGCCTCCACCGCATAGGCGCTGATTTTGTCCGCGTCCGGGAACCCGGTCAGGCTGCCGGAAGTGGGCAGATCGTAACCCTTGTGCTGGGCGTAGCGGTACAGGATGGCGGCCGCCTGCTCCCGGGTGATGGTGTCGTTGGGGCCGAAGCGCCCGTCATCATAGCCGGTGACGATTCCGTTGGCGCTGGCCCACGCCACGGCGTTGGTGTACCACTGTCCCGCCGCCACATCGGGGAACGCCCTGCCGGAAGCGGCAGGCTCGCCCTCCATACGGTGCAAGACAGTCACCAGCATACCGCGCGTGGTGATCTCGCCGGGGGAGAACCGGTCCCCGCCGGTGGAGCCCATCAGGTCGTTCTCGTGGACGTACTTTGCCGCCTCGTAGAACCAGCTTTTTGCCGTTACATCAGTAAACGGCAGGTTTTCCTCAGCTGCCATTGCCGCGACGGGGACCAGGCCCGTCAGCAGGCACAGTACCAGCAGCCCGCTGAGGAAACGTTTGGCTTGTCTCATGCTTTCCTCTCCTTTTCACAAATGTCTGGGAAATGAGGCCCGGCCGCGGCACCCCCGCCGTCCGGTCCAACGTTTTCCATGGAAATAATTATACTGCGTCCTTTTCTAAATTGCAACTTTCATTTTAAAAACGGCAAAAAGCGATAAATTTGTGCTTTTTTGCACACTTTTTGTGTGGTAAAATTTTCCTGCTCATCAATCGGCAGCAGGCGGACGGAAAGACGTGCAGACCTATTATTCCCGAATAAAGAAAGATTTAGAACCGACGTTTATAACCGGGAGATGCCGGACAGACAGGTGGTCCTGCCCCGGTCCGGATGAAGTTTACGGTTTTGTTACAGTTTCCTCACAGGCAATTCAGATTTTCTCCCCGCAGCTGTGCTAGTATATGGGCTGACTTCAAACTGAGGAGGCTTTATATGAACAGAATGTCAGCCGCGGCGCTGCTGTCGGCGGCGCTGCTGCTCTCCGCCTGTACAGCTCCGGCCCCGTCCCCGGAGGAGAATCCGGAGGGGAATATCCGAAATCTGGTTTTATCTGACGGAGAGATCACGCTGGATGGGGCGGTTCTGGGCGAGAACGGGGAAGAGGACGTTACTGTCACCCGGGATATCGTTTACTATCAGGACGGGACGAACGAGAGCTACGGGGAGGGCTCTGCGGCGGACATGCACACGGCGCAGGAGGCGGACGCCCACAGAGTCGTCACCATACGGAAAGCGGGAACCTACCGGGTGTCCGGGGTTCTCTCCCCCGGGCAGCTGGCCGTGGACCTGGGCAAAGAGGCAAAGCGGGACCCGGAGGCGGTGGTAACGCTGATTCTGGACGGGGCAGACATCACCTGCACCGTCGCCCCGGCGGTGATCTTCTACAATGTATACGAGTGTGACACAGACTGGACGGCCTATGACGAGGGGGAGCGGGAGACATACAGCCCCTCCCCCCTGGTGGACACCGCCGCCGCCGGAGCTAACGTCCTATTGGCCGACGGTTCCTCCAATCAGGTCAGCGGCTCCTACGTGGCCCGCATCTATAAGGAGGGCACCACTAAAAAGCTGCACAAATACGACGGGGCCTTTTACTCCAAAATGTCCATGAATATCGGCGGAGAGGAGGAGGGCTCCGGAACGCTGAGCATTACGGCGGAAAACGAGGGGCTGGATAGCGAGCTGCACCTGACCGTCAACGGCGGGAATATCGTCATCCAGGCCCAGAACGACGGCATCAATACCAATGAGGACGGAGTATCGGTAACGACCGTCAATGGAGGTACCCTCCGGATCAACGCGGGGCTGGGAGCCGAGGGGGACGGCATCGACTCCAACGGACACATTGTGTTCAACGGCGGAACGGTCTGCGCCATGTCCAATGACCGCAGTCCCGACGGCGGCATTGACGCCGATGGGAAAATTCTGGTCAACGGCGGCTGCCTGATTGCGGCGGGTATCCGCAACGATGTGGTCAGCACCGATTCAGCCCAGCCCTATATGGAGCTGTTTTTTGCCTCTGCCCTGCCCGCCGGGTCTCAGGTGGAGCTGGAGGGCACTCCGCTGGCCTTTACCACGGAAAAGGCCACCCAGTCGATCGTCTTTTCCTCCCCGGAGCTCCGGCCGGACACGGAGTATACCCTGACGGTCAACGGCGTTGTTCAGCAGTACACCGGCCACTCCGCCGGGGAGTTTGAAGGCGGTATGGGCGGACAGCCGCCCCAGCCTCCGGAAGGGCAGGGCGCGCCGCCGGAGGACCTTCCGGAACCCCCTGTCGGGCAGATGGAGTTCCCAGAGGGCGGAATGGGACCGTCTGGCGCGCCGCCAGAGAACCCCGCTGAAGGGAGCGCTCCCCCCGCCGGGCAGCGCCCCGACGGACAGACGCCCCGTATGCCGGGCGGCAGAGGAGATACTCTGGCGGAGCCCTCGGTGAAATTTACTCTCACGGACACAGTCCACACATTTTCCGGAATCTCGGACCAGGTTCCATAAAACCCGCCGGGGGGCGCAGTCTCATCTGAAACTGCGCCCCCCGGCTCAGACTGTCGGAATACTTCCTCCACGGAAAAGCCTCGCAGAGTTTTGCCGCCGGAGGGCGGCAAAATAAAGTCAGAATTGGTCATTTTCGGGGACATGTGCCTCGAAAATGACACATCTCGGCCTGCAAGTGTGACCAAAGGGCGCATGCAGCAGGCCGTATCCCTTTTGTCGAAAAAGGCCTCCGGCCTGTTTCGACAGTCTGCGCCCCCCGGCTTTGTATAGTTAAAAAAGGAAAATCAGCGCCGGGCAAAAAACCGGTTCCACGGGATACCCCTCCAGGTACATGTCCAGCACCACTTCTCTGGACGCTATGGTATAGCGGTGAAAAGCGGCGGTGTCCTGCCCGCTCTCCGCAAAGTCGGGAAGCTCCCTCAGCCGCCGGCGCATCTCCTGCCGGACTCTGCCCTCCACCGTCATGGCGTGCACCGGCTCCTGGGGGTCGGTGAGACCCAGGCGGACACACTCCCCCAGATAGCCGCAGTAGCACTGGGCGCCATAATCAGTAAAATGGATTTTCGCCACAGTGAGCAAATCGGTAAGATAGCCTGTCATATCCTCGTCCGACAGGCGGGCCATCAGCAGCTCATGCTCCCGGTCGTCCAGGGCCTCCAGCAGCTCAGTGCCCAGCCGGTAAAATTCCACCGCGGTCTCCTGGTCCAGCCCGCCCGTGCCAAGCATGGCGTCCTCAAAGACCCGGACCGTTTTCTGCCGGCTGCTGAGCCCCTCCAGCTGTCCGGCGGCGTAGTATTCCGCTTCTATTTGGTCGATGAAATCCATGGGAAAGCGGTTCTGTTCAACGGTGATAAAATTGAGAAGGGAGGTGCCCGCCATCACCGCCGCGGTCAAAAGCACCGCCGCCCAAACCGCGGCAGACCGGCGCGCGGAGGGCCGGCGGCCGTCCCTGACCGCGCGCGCGGGAAGGCACTGGGACAGCCCCTCCCGGAGCAGGTCCTCCGCGGGAGTGAAGGCGTCCAGCAGCGGCCGCCGCCGCAGAGGGGTAAACAGGGCCCGGCGGTCCTCCCGGAGAGTAAGGAAACCGGCAATGCCGCTCTTTTCCCGCCCTCTCCGGACGTTCCCGGGCAGTTCGACAGAATATCCGCAGTCCCGGAGATAATCCGCCAGGCTGCTCAGCAGCTTGCGGTCCCTGGTGTTGGGGATGACGAAGAGGAGCTTTTCCGGCGGCAGATGGGTGAGGCAGAACTCCACCTCCCACCAGAAGCCCTCCGTGGCCCCCAGGCGGAGCACCACAAGCGCGGCGCTTCCCGCCAGCGACTCCACCTGCTCCTGCCACACGCTGTCGGGGACATACAGGCGGTCCGCTCCTCTGGGGAGGTAGACGTCGTCGGGACAGCCGATAGCCACCACCGGGGCGGTGTCGTCCAGAACGGAGACCAGCAGCTCCTCCTGGGTCCGCTCCGGGCTTAATATCCGCTCCGCCGTCCTGTTCGCGGCTCTGTCGGCGTAAAAGGACCGCAGGTACAGGACAAAGGGAGGCGCGGGGAGCTGTGCCTCAGAGAAGGTCTGCGTTCTGCGCCGGCGCAGCAGAACCCGGGAGAAATGCCCGCACAGCCGGTGCAGGAAAAACAGCAGAACAGGTAAAAGTGAGGATGACAGAATCTCGCCGACGACCTCACAGGTATACCGGGTATAGGCGTCGGTGCCCTTCAGAGCCCAGGCCACATCGCCGGCGGGCTTTAAGTAATTGACCAGCCCCAGGACAAAGTAAACGCCCGATAAGACAAGGGAGAGCAGGCTCAGCGCCCGCAGGAGCTTCCCCGGAAAGGCGGAAAAGCGGAGCGGCTGCTTTTCCGCCTGCTCCGTGGTCCGGACCTGCATGTCATATTCAAACAGGGGAACCGTAAGGGCCAGACCGGGCACCAGTCCGGCCAGCAGGTTGTTCCGCGCCGGCGCCGCCTCCACAAAAAGGCAGTCACAGCCTTCCCCGCCGCACTGGACCGCGCTCACAATGGGCCGGAGCAGCGGATAGGTGGTGGACGCCTCAACGGTATAGCGCTCCCTCGGCAGAGAGAAGGTCCGCTTCTGCCCGTTCCAGAGGCGGACCCGCTCCAGCTCTTCCCCGCGGCTGGTGTACACTTTAAACGTGGTGGGACACAGGCAGGCAAAAAAACGGGCCTTTCGTATCAATGTCAGTTCCATCACTCCACACCCCCACTATAAAAGTTTAACAGAAACAGCTTGAAAAGAAAAGCCTGTCCTGTGAAAAACCGTCAATCAGCTGGGGCGTTTTTGCGGAAACCTGCGCCGTATGACTTTTCAAATCTCCGGCTCTGCGCTATAATACCGATAAAGGGATAAGGGCTTGTTTGAAAAACGGCTTTTCCAACAAGGTCTTACCGTCCCCTTCCGAAAAAGAGGTGTTTTTATGAAGCAGCCGCGGATTCCGCTCTCCGCCCTGGGCCGGCTGATTCTGCTGGCCGCCCCGCTGATTGTGGGGATTCCGGGCTTTCTGCTGGATGGGAATATTCTTTTTTCCGACGCTCTGTTCCACTGCGTCAGCATGTACATGCTGAACTATCAGGATTCGCCGCCCAACTTCTATGTGGAGCTGGCGCGGTGGGCCGCGCCCTTGGCTACGGCCAGCGGCGTCTTTATGGCGGTTTCCGCTGTGCGGAACCGTCTGCGCGGCCGCGTCCGCTACCTGTTGGGGAACAGCGTGGCGGTGTACGGCCCGGAGCCGGAGCAGCGGGAGCTGCTGGCCCAGCTGGGCAGGCGGGGCATCTGCGGCGGGGAGCGCTTTGTCCGCGCCCACCGGTACATCCTTCTGCACGACGAAAAATGGAATCTGGAGTTCTACCACTGCCACCGGGCGGAGGCGGAGCGGAGCGCCTTTTACCTCAAATGCCCTTCCCTTTCCGCCCAGTCGGTCGCGGACCCCATGCTCCATGTGTTCTGTCCGGAGGAGCTGGCGGCGTGCCTGTTCTGGCGCACCCGTCCGATGTATGAGACCAGCGTCTCCTGCGGACACCGCATGCGTTTTGTGTTCCTGGGCTTTGGCCGGCTGGGGGAGGAGCTGCTGACCCGTGCCCTGCTGAACAATATTTTCGACCCCGGGCAGTGTATTGAGTACCATATCTTTGGGGACGGCCGGGCCTTCTGCGGCGTTCACACCCAGCTGTCCTCCATCAGCGATCCTGTCGTTTTTCACAGGGAGCCCTGGTATGACCAGCTGGACCTGCTGGAAGAGGCCCAGCTGGTGATTGTGCTGACCCAGGAGGGGCAGCTGTCCCTGCTGAAAGACCTGCTGCTGGCCACCAGGCGGGCCTGGACCGACGTTTTTGCGGCGGACAGCTCCTACGAGGCGCCCCTCGCCGGGCAGCAGCGGCTGCGCCTCTTTGCCTGGAAGCGGGATACGCAGAGTCTGGACAATATCTTTCACGACAGCCTCTTTGAGCAGGCCCAGGAGCTCAACCTGCGCTATACGGCCGCAGCCGCCGGCAGGTCCCCCGAGGCGTACAGCCGGGAGGAGGAGTGGCGGAAGCTGGATGCCTTTACCCGTTGTTCCAACATCAGCGCCGCGGACTTCGGCCAGGTGTGCCGGGAAATTCTGTCCGGTATGAGACGCCGCAATCCCGGACAGCCTGAGAGCGAGCGGCTGGAGCTGCTGGCCCGGCTGGAGCACATCCGCTGGTGCCGGTTTCACTACCTGAACAACTGGACCTTTGGATATCCGGAGCAGGGCGGCCGCAAGGACAGTATGCGGCGGGTCCACTCCGACCTGCGGCCCTACGATTCCCTCCCGGAGGAGGAGCGGGAAAAAGACCGGGAGGGTGTGCGCACCCTTCTTCCGCTGGGGTGAGCCGATGCGCCGGGACAGGGAGGGAGCGTGACGGGAATGGTGCTCTGGGCGGGGTGCGGAGCCCGGGAAGAGGCGTACGGCCTTTTGGAGGCGCTGGTGCGGACGGAGTATGGCCTGGAGGAGCTCCCGCCCATCGTCCGGACAGAACGCGGCAAGCCCTGGTTCCCCAGTTGTCCGGCGCTCTGCTTCAACCTCAGCCACAGCCGCGGACTGCTCCTGTGCGGGACCGGCAGCGCGCCCCTGGGGGTGGATGTAGAACAGGTCCGCCCCCGGCGGGCGGACCTGGCGCGGTATGTGCTCAGCGAAGCGGAATGCCGGTGGTACGCGGACCGGGGAAGCCGGTGGGAGGACCTGTACGGCCTGTGGACGCTGAAAGAGGCCCGATGCAAGTGCGGCGGCATGGGGCTTACTCTGCCGCCCCGGACCATTGCCGTGCCCCTGCTGGAGCCGGGGGAGGCAGGTGTGCTGGATGGTCTGTATTTTCGCGCCTACGGGGGCGTGGAGTGGCGGGCGGCGGCCTGCTCTCCGGAGGAGCCTCCGGGAGAGCTGACCTGGAAATCCCTCCGGAGCGGCTAAACGGACAGGCGTTTCGCCGGATGTGCCGCAGTTTTTGCACCGGCCGCGAAAAAAACACGGGACCAACCCGTTCCCTCTGGAACGGACAGGTCCCGCCTCTTTTTGGCTTTTTTGATCTCTATATAAGCATGCGTCCGTTTTGCCGGCAGCATGTTGTTGTTTGTCTGCCCCCCACAGCCGGGGGGCAGTAATAAGGCTCCCAATGTCTCAGAAAGCGCCCGGGGCGGCTTCCCCTTCTGCGCCTTCCTTGGGGCGGCCTTATATTTCCGAACCTCTGGCTGTAAGGACAGTATAGCACATGGAGCCCGGAAAGTATTGGACATTTTATAAAAGAGTTGTGAACGTTTTGTGAATTCCCCTCAGTTTTATTTCCGGGAAAAAGAGGAAATTGTATAAAATGACAGATTTCGGCTTTCCAGCTGAGCCCGGCCAATCAGTCGATATGTATCTGCACGCCGTTGACCTCCACGTCCCCGTCGGCCCGGATCAGGATATACTTTGTCCCGCCGATCATCCGGGTCTCCAGCAGGTCGCCCCGCTCCGGGGACACCTGGATGGCCACATCGGGGGTGCGCACCTCAATCCGCCGGGTGTCCACCAGGTTCTGCGTCGCCAGAGACGTATCCGCCCCAAACGCGCCGTCATATTTTTCGTCGAAGCGGACCACGCGGGAGTCGGACACCCCGCAGGATTTTAGAACGGATTTGACCGCGCCTTTGGACAGGACAGGCGGCCCGGCCTCCGGGTCCTGCTTATATTCCTCAATGATCTCACAGAACTGTTCCCGCACAGCCTGTACCACATCCAGACTGCACTCCTCCTCCAGGGCCTCCCCCAGCAGGCTCTGGAAGGTCTCCTTCTGCTCCTGCGCGGGCATGGGCGGCGTACAGCGGAATACCGCCTCCACAAAGCCCCGGCGGTCGTCGGCGGAATCCCGGGTGTACAAAAGGCTGTTGTAGAGGTTCGTGCTGCGCCCGTCAAAGGCCGGAAACAGAAAGCCGGTCTCCGGCGGGGCCACCAGCAGGTCCATGGTTCGATTTCGGAATAGATTTTCGTTCATGCGGTAGCTCAGGGCGGGCTTGGCAGGCTTCACCGGGCACACGGCGCAGAGAATGTAAGAGAATACCTCCGACGAGGCGTCGTCCTGCCGCATTCCGTCTCTGGAGTGGCAGGGTACGTCATAGACGTCGTGGGCCAGGAGAATCAGATAACTGCCCTCCAGCTCCAGCCCCCTGGCGGCCAGCCGGAAAAAGGCCTCCGCCGCAGCCTCGTCCTCCAGCCTGGAGTCCCGCAGGGACATCAGCAGACGGTGCTCCTCGCTGTCCGCCACCTGCCCGGTGGTAAAGGCGATGTCTATCAGGTTTTTTCCCAGGGCTCCGGACAGAATGCGCTTCAGCAGTGTCAGGAAGGTCTCGGCCTCCTCCTGCTCCATCAGGGCCAGAGGCTGATTAAACCGGGAGATGATTTCTCCTGTCTCATTGACACAGCACCCGCGAATGTGCGTAATGCCGCACCGCTCCGTCCGCAGGCGGCGGCGCAGCTCGGAAATTTCCTTTTCGTTCATAGCGTCCTCTTTTGCAGTGGTTTCGGCAATTCCGGCGGATTGGCCCAAATCGCCGCTGTTTCACCCCTATTATACCACGGCCCGGCCGCGCTTGCAACGGCGTAGCGCGGCCGTTTTTACGCCGGAATTCGACAGAAGAGGTTCCGCCGCCCGCTTGCCCGCTGAACGGTTATGAATACAGGTTCTTAGAGCCTGTTCAATCGCTTTGGCCGGATACTACCACCCGCTCCAGCCGTCCGCCCAGCCGGGACAGAAGCTCATTGGTGATGGTCCCCGCCGCCTGCGCGGATTCCCCGGCGGAGAGAACGGCGTCCCCGTCCCGGCCGATCAGGGTGGCGGTGTCGCCGGGGGAGACGCCGGGAATCCCCGTCACGTCGGCCAGCATTTGATCCATACAGATGAGCCCGGCGATGGGGGCGCTCTGTCCCCGGACCAAAACCCGCCCCGTTCCGTTGGAGAGACTTCTGGGCCACCCGTCGGCGTAGCCGATGGTGAGCAGGGCCAGAGTGGTGGGCCGCCGGGCGATAAAGGCCCCGTCATATCCCGCCCGGTCCCCCGACGGGAGGGAGCGGATCTGGGCACACCTTGCCCGGAGGGAGAGGACCGGGCGCAGATCCGGGGCAAAATGTGTGACATCTCCCGGGGCGCTGAGCACCCCGTAGAGGGCGATCCCCGCCCGCACCCAGCCGCACCCCGGAATACCGCCGCAGTTCAGCAGGCCGTAGCTGCCCTGCACATGGAGGATGCCGGGGTTCCGCCCTGCCCGGCGCAGGCCCTGAACCGCCTGAAAAAACCGGCGGACCTGCCGCCGGGTGCGGCGGAGGCCCTCATCGTCCGGCGTCTCCGCGTCGGACAGGTGGGTAAACAGCCCGGCCACCCGCAGGTTCCGGCAGGCAAAGACCCGGTCCAGCGCCTCCAGGCCTTGCCAGGGGAAGCCCAGACGGTGCATTCCGGAGTCCAGCTTGAGGTGGACCCGCAGAGGGACACCGCAGGACGCCAGCAGCCGGGCGTGGTCTTCCCCGGCCACCGCCTGGGACAGCCGGTGCCGGACCAGCAGAGGGACATCCTCCGCCCCGGAGTACCCCAGCACCAGAATTTCACCCCGGATTCCGCTCTCCCGCAGCTGCGCGCCTTCGGCGGCGGTGGCCACTCCGAAGGCTGTGATCCCGGCCTCCTGACAGATCCGTGCGCAGGGCACGGCCCCGTGGCCGTAGGCGTTGGCCTTTACCACCGCCATCAGCCCGCACTCCGGGGGCAGCAGACCCCGCAGCTGTGCCGCGTTGTGCCGGAGAGCCCCGGCGTCCAGCTCAATCCAGGCCCGGTGAGAAGCGGTCATTTCCTCACCTCCCCGGCAGAATGCGGGCCGGCTGCGCCACCACCGTGCTGCCCTCCGGCACGTCGGTACAGACCACCGCCCCGGCGCCGATTTTCACATGGCTGCCGATTTTGACGCCGCCCACAATCACCGCCCCTGCTCCAATCAGACAGCAGTCGCCGATCTCCGGGGCTGCCCCGTCCACCTCTCCGATGGTGACGTTCTGGTAAATCCGGCAGCCCGCCCCCACCGCCGCATACCGGGAGATATAGACCCCATGGAGGCCGTGGGGCAGGACAGGCGGCTGACGGATTACCGCTCCGATACCGATATAGCCGCCGTGCCGCCGTGCCGACCGGAGCAGAATGGGGGTCAGCAGACTGCGCAGCATCCGGCTCTTTGTCCGCTCCCGCCAGTAGAACAGCCGCCAGTACAGTTCCAGGTCGTCGCCTTTGGCCCGGTCTCTGACCCAATCTCTCATACGCATGCGGCCTCCTCCCACTGTGTCACAATCAGGCCGCCCTGGTTGTCCCCGGAAATCTGACAGCAGCCCTCCGGAAGCTCCGCCTCCACGCGGCCGCCGGGACAGGATATCCGGAATACCCGGGCCCGCCTCCCGCCGGGCAGCGCGCAGGAGCGGGGACCGCCGGACAAAAACGCCGCGTATTCCTCTAGGCAAAGGCCGTTTTGCTCCATCAGCAGCGCGTGGGGCGCGCCTACATAGCGGAAATGCCAGGGCTCCGCGCCGATGCCCGTTAAAGCCTCCTTCTCCCTGGAATAGCGCTGGAGAAAGCCATACTGCGCCGCCAGACGCCGGAAGGCCCCGCAGGGGCCCCAGTGGGGAAAGCTCGGGCAGATCCAGTCAATATGCTCCGCCCGCTCCGCCAGGTCGACGGCCAGCCCCGTCTGATGCTCGCTGCACCCGGGAAGGGCCACATAGCGGCGGGTAAAAGCCTCCCCCCGGGTTTTCCAGGCGTCGTCCCAGGTGGCCTGCTGCTCCGCTCCACTGCGCCAGCCGGAGACCGGGAGGATTACCCCCGACCCCCCGGCGGCCCGGATGCAGGCCGCCAGCAGATGGGCCGCCCGGCGCTCCATGCGGATGCCCGGGAAGCCGCCCTCCAGGGATATCAGCTCCGGCGTGTATTCCCCTGAGACGGGGTGAGTGGCGTTGACCAAAATCAGCGGCCCCCGGCAGGTCTCCGCCCGGTCAAAGACTGTCCGCCTCACACCTCCACCGCCAGCTGAATCAGCCGGTCCAGCAGCGGACCGAACTCCAGGCCGATGCCCCGCATCATGTTGGGGTAACGGCTGTGGCCGGTGAACCCGGGGATGGTGTTCACCTCGTTGAACACCACCCGACCGTCGGGGGTGAGGAACAGGTCCACCCGCGCAAAGCCGGTGCACTCCAGGGCCCAGTAGACCTTCCGGGCGGCCCGCTTCACCGCCTCGGCCCTGGCCGCAGAGATGCGGGCAGGCATGTGGATCTGGGCGGTGAGGAGCTGATATTTCTCCGTGTAGTCGAAAAAGCCCTGCTTCAGTTCAATTTCGTCCACCTGTCCCACAGTGAGTCCCCGGGTCCCCAGAATGGCGCATCCCACCTCGAAACCGGGGACCGCCTCTTCCATGAGGACCTTGCTGTCGTGCTCCAGGGCGGCACGGACCGCCTCCTCCAGCCCGGAGGGGTTGGCGACCCGGCTGACGCCGAAGGAAGATCCCGCCCTGGCGGGCTTGACGAAGAGGGGGTATCGGAGGGCTCCGGTACGCCGGGGAAGCTCCTCCCAGCTGTCCCCCGCCCGGAAGAGGGCGGAGGCGGGCACCTCCACGCCGGCCAGCGCCGCCAGACGGTGGGCCAGGTCCTTGTCCATACACAGGGCGGAGGCCCGGACGCCGCATCCCACTGTCGGAATGCCCGCCAGCTCCAGCAGCCCCTGTACGGTGCCGTCCTCGCCGTTTTTGCCGTGGAGCACCGGGAAGGCGGCATCTATGGCAATGGTTCGGATGCCTGCGGGGTCCAGAACCAGGATCCCATGGGTGTTCCGGTCCGGTGAGAGGACCGCCGGGCAGAGAAAACGGGGGTCCTCCAGCCAGGAGTCCCCGGACAGGGCCTCCAGCGGACCTGTGTACAGCAGCCAGCGGCCCTGGCGGGTGATGCCCAGGGGATAGAGCTCATATTTTTCCCGGTCAAGATGGGTGAGCACCGCGCCGGCGGATTGAAGCGACACCGGATACTCGGTGGAACAGCCGCCGAAGAGAACGGCCAGACGGAGCTTTTTCATAAAAGTCCCTCCTTTGTGCAGGAAGCCACCCACCGGCCTGTCCTTCTGCCGCTGGGCTTTGCTCATATGTTTGGGAACGCGCAGATTGAATCACTGCTCCTTTAATATACCAAATAACTTGGGCACAATTCTGAACGGCGTCCGTCCAAAGTCTTACAAAACGCGGAAACACTTCTTACAAAATTCTGCGTATTTCCGTCCGGCGGAAAATATAGCCGGTTCAGCATGGACTTTCTGAACAAAGCGTGTTATAATCCTGTTACAGTCAAAGCGGTTCAAAAGGAGCAAATCGCTCCTTTTGAACCCTGCGGCGAAAATCGCCGCAGGGACCGCTCATGCGGCCCTGCTTTGGACTTCATAGACGCCGCTGGCGTGCATTGCACGCTCCAGTGGGCCATTGGCCCACTGGAGGAAAAAGCGTATTTTGCGCTTTTTCAACTGTGGCGGTTATACCAGGCAGTGGCTTCCACCGCCCGGTTATTTTTGTGAGAGAAATGAGGATATTCCATGGGCACCACCTTGAGCACCCTTTTCAATCTGGCGGTTTACATTTTCCTGGTCGCCGCGGGCGCGGTAATCGGTTCCCGCCCGGCGGTGCGCAGCCGCCCTCTGCCCTGGCTGGGCAGGCTTCAGTTCGCGGCGCTGATGATTTTAATTGTCTCCCTGGGGGTGAAGCTGGGCGCCAACGACGAGGTTATCTCCTCTCTGGGGCAGATTGGCCTGGCCGCCCTGCTTATCACGGCGGCGGCTATGGGGGGCTCCCTGCTGGGGCTGACTCTGCTGCGGCGCTTTGTGCTGAAGCTGGACCGCTTCGGCCTGCCCCAGGGCAGCGGGCAGACCGGGGACCAGGAGGCCCAGGGAGGCGGCAAGGCCGATAACGCTCTGACCAAATGGATTGTGCTGGCGGTGGCCCTGGGTATGCTGGCGGGATATTTTGTGATTCCCGACAGCGTGGTGGCCTACTGCGGCACGGTGATCGACTTTGGGCTCTATCTGCTTCTGTTCCTGGTGGGCATGGATATGGGCAAGCAGGGGACTATGCTGGCGGATATCAAGGCCGCGGGCTTTAAGGTTCTGCTGGTGCCGGCTGTGGTGGCCGCGGGCACGCTGCTGGCGGCGGCGCTGGCGGGGCTTGTTCTGCCCCTGGGCGTCAAGGACTCTGTCGCCGCCTCCGCCGGGTTCGGATGGTACTCCCTGGCTCCCACCCTGCTGGCCCCCTACTCCCTCTCGGTGTCGGCGGTGGCCTTTCTGTCCAATGTCATGCGGGAAATTTTTTCCATCATCGCAATTCCCTTTGTGGCCCGGTACATAGGCTATGTGGAGTGCGCCTCCCTGCCCGGCGCGGCGGCCATGGACACCGTCCTCCCGGTGGTGGTGGGGGCCACGCACGAGCGCGTCGCACTCTACTCCTTTACCTCCGGCGTGGTCCTCTCCCTGGCGGTGCCTATCCTGGTGCCCGCAATTGTGGCGCTGTGAACGCCTTTCCACACCGCTTGGTTGATTGAGCAGCCGAAGCGCCTGGTGCTATAAAAATGCAGAAATAACAAACCGCGGCTGTCCTGGCAACAGGACAGCCGCGGTTTGTTCAGTCTGTCAAAAAACTTCTCCCACGGGAAGCCTCGCAGAGTTTTGCCGCCCGAGGGCGGCAAAATAAAGCAAAAACAGGTCATTTTCGGGGACATGTGCCTCGAAAATGACACTTCTCGGCCTGCAAGTGTGTCCAAAGGGCGCACGCGGCAGGCCGTATCCCTTTTGTCGAAATAGGCCCCTGGCCTTTTTCGACAGTCTGAAACCGCGGACGTCCTGGCAACAGGACGTCCGCGGTTTGTTATTTTCTGTTCTTTGCCGCATAACCCGGCAGAAATTTGTCGTATTACCGGATGGGCTCTCCGGCGGCCTTTTTCGCCTTAATCTCCCGCAGGGCATCCCGATAGGACAGATTTACCCGGCCCTTCTCGTCGATATCCGTGACCTTTACCCAGATCATGTCGCCTACGTTGATCACATCCTCTACCTTCTCCACCCGGTGCTCGGCCAGCTTGGAGATGTGGACCATGCCGTCCTTGCCGGGGGCCAGCTCCACAAACGCGCCGAACTGGAGAATGCGCACCACCTTGCCGTAGTACAGCGCCCCCACTTCAGGCACAAAGACGATGGTCTCAATCATCTTTTTGGCGGTCTCGCACGCGGCGGCGTCCGGGGAGGCGATGTGAATGGTGCCGTCCTCTTCAATATCCACCTGGGCGCCGGATTCGGCGGTGATCTTCTGAATCACCGAGCCGCCCTTGCCGATGACCTCCCGAATTTTCTCCGGGTCGATCTTCACCGTAATCATCTTGGGGGCGTACTTGCTCACCTCCGGGCGGGGACGGGCGATGCAGGGGAGCATGATCTCGTCCAGGATGGCGCACCGGGCGTCTCTGGTGATGTCCAAGGCTTCCTTGATGATCGCGTGGGAGAGGCCGTCGTTTTTAATGTCCATCTGAATGGCGGTGATGCCCTTTTTGGTGCCGGCCACCTTAAAGTCCATCTCGCCGTGGAAGTCCTCCACTCCCTGGATGTCGATGAAGGTGGTAAAAGAGCCGTCGTCGCCCTGAATCAGGCCGCAGGAGATGCCGGCCACCGGAGCGGAGATGGGCACGCCCGCGTCCATCAGGGCCAAGGTGGAGCCGCAGATAGAGCCCTGGGAGGTGGAGCCGTTGGAGGAGAGCACTTCGGACACCACGCGGATGGCGTAGGGGAAGTCCTCCACGCTGGGGATGACGGGCTCCAGGGCCCGCTCAGCCAGGGCGCCGTGCCCCTTCTCCCGGCGGTTGACGCTGCGGGCGGCACGGGCCTCGCCTACAGAATAGGAGGGGAAATTATAGTGGTGAAGATAGCGCTTCTCCTCTTCATCCCAGATGGTGTCCAGCTTCTGGCAGGCGGAGAGGGTGTTCAGGGTACAGATGGAGAGCACCTGGGTCTGGCCGCGGGTGAAGAGACCGGAGCCGTGGACGCGGGGCAGCACACCCACCTCGGCGGCCAGGGGACGGATCTCATTTTTGGCGCGGCCGTCCACCCGGTGTCCCTCCAGCAGCCAGGCCTTGACAATCTTCTTCTGGAATTTATAGGTGATCTCCTCCAGGTACTTGTCCATCTCGGGGTAATCCTCCAGGAAGAGCTCATGCCAGCGGTCGATGAGGGCGTTCCAGCGCTCCTCCCGAACGTTTTTGTCGTCGGTGTCCATGGCGGCCCGGGCCTGGTCCATGGTCTGCTCTACAATCTTGTTGAAGAGCTCCTGGTCAAAATCGGCGTGCTCATAGGTCATCTTCTCCCGGCCGACCTCCGCCACGATGGAGCGGATAAACGCCACCTGCCGCTTGATATCCTCGTGGGCCTGAACGATGGCGTCATACATGATGTCGTCGGGGAGTTCCCTGGCCCCGGCCTCAATCATGATCACCTTGCCCTCGGTGGCGGCCACCGTCAGGTCCAGCTGGGACCTGCGCTTCTGCTCCTGGGTGGGATTCATGACAATCCGGCCGTCCACATAACCCACCTCCAGGCACCCGATGGGGCCCGCCCAGGGAATGTTGGAGTAGGACAGGCAGGCGGATACACCGATCATTGCCGTGACCTCCGGGGAGCAGTCCCGGTCCAGACTCATGACGGTGGCCGTGACTACCACGTCGTTGCGGAAGTCGTAAGGGAACAGGGGGCGGATGGACCGGTCGATTACCCGGCTGGCCAGCACAGCGGGGAGGCTGGGCTGACCCTCCCGGCGCAGGAAGGAGCCGGGAATGCGGCCCACGGCGTAGAGCTTCTCCTCAAAATCCACGCTTAGGGGGAAGAAGTCGATGCCGTCCCTGGGCCGGGCGGAGCAGGTGACAGCCACCATCACGGTGGTCTCCCCATACGTGACCATGGCGGAGGCGGCGGCCAGCTCCGCCACCTTGCCTACCTCAATCTTCAGGGGGCGGCCCGCTACCTGGGTCTCAAAGAGGCGGCGGTTGGTAAATTCCTTGTGCTTGATTACGGTTGACATCAGGGGTTGTCCTCCTTATTTCTTTGGTTGGACCGCCTCTCCGCCGGAAGCGCTGCCTGTTTTAGCACTTGAAGCCGGGTCCGTGAAGCCACGGGCGCGTCTTCAACTGCTAAAAGAAGGCGTCGGGTCCTGGACGGGACCGGCAGTCAGAAGCTGTGTGCGGACGGGCGCCTGCCCATAGGGACAGGGGCGGCGCGGTAACGCGCCGCCCCTGTTTGAACTGTGTGTTGAAAATACAGGCTCTTACTTGCGGATGCCCAGCTTGGCGATCAGTGCGCGGTAGCGCTCCACATCCTTCTTGGCCAGATAGTCCAGCAGCTTGCGGCGCTTGCCGATCATCTTATACAGACCGCGGCGGCTGTGGTTGTCGTGCTTGTGGACCTTCAGATGCTCGGTGAGCTCCTGGATGCGGGCGGTCAGAATAGCCACCTGGACCTCGGGGGAGCCGGTGTCGGTCGGATGGGTGCGGTTGGCCTCAATAACGGCCGTCTTTTCGTCCTTACGGATCATGCTTGCAGTTCCACCTTTCTGTCGTCAGACCCGCAGGCTGCGTGACCGGCGGGTGAAGCGCCGGGAGACGAGGCCTGGGGTAAATTCCCTGTCTGTTTACAGGCTGTAGCAGTTTATCACATTTTCTTCCGGTTGTAAAGGCTTTCCGCCGATTTTCACGGAAATTGTTTCACGAAAGGGCGGGAGGGCCCCTATCCCGGCGGCCCCTCCCACCGGCGGGGGACCGGCGGCCCGGCCTCCCCCAGCCGCCCGAAGTACCAGCCGGTGGCGCCGTCCTTTTTGACCAGGGCCCGGTCAGGCAGGCGGCGCACCACCGTCAGCAGCTCCCCGGGCTCCACTGCCGGGCGGTAGTCGGTGGAGTCCTCACAGCAGACGCCTTCCCCCTTGGGGTAGAGGAATTCCGTCAAAATGTCCAGCTCCCGCCCGGTCTCCAGGTGGCGGCACCGGGAGAGCAGGGGGCCCTCCTCCAGCACCTCCACCTGGCTGCGGCCCCAGCGGATGTTTACCGAGGCGGCGAACTCCGCCTGGGCGTCCAGCGCGGGAGCGGTGGGGAGGCCGTCGTAGCTGTACCAGGCGAAGGGTCTGCCGGGGGCCTCCGGCAGCTCCAGGGCGTTGAGCTGGCCGTCCAGCTTGAGCACGCAGCCCCCGTCAATGCTGACAATGTGCCGCTGTGCCTCAAACAGCGGGGCGGCGGCGGGAATCCGGGGATTGTAGAGGGTTACGGGCCAGTGGCCCACCACGCACCAGCGGCGGAAGGCGCAGCCTTGAGGCAGAAAATTATCGTTTTTCAGGCAGGCGTAGGCGCTCAGCCCCTCCAGCCCCTCCTCCCGGGGGACCCCGCCGTGGACAAAGAGGTACTCCGGCGTCTCCAGAATATCCGGCATGCCGGTTAAAAAGCGGTACTCCGGGGCCAGGCGCTCTTTTACCCGCCGGCGGAGCTCCGGCAGATCCTCCGGCTCCCGCAGGTCCGCCCCCGTGTCCCGGGCCATCTGCACCAGCAGGCTGCGATCCTGCCATACCTCCAGATAGTGGTGAAAGAACGCGGGCACAGGCTCCCAGGTCCGCTCCAAAAGCCGCGCCGCCAGGTCGTCGCAGTTGCCCCGCAGGGCGTAGACAGCGTTCCGTTCGGACAGCTCCATCACATAGCGCAGCACGGCCAGGCTGTCCGGACCCTTCTCCACCAGGTCCCCCACCAGAACCAGGATATCCGCTCCGGTATAGCCGGCGGCCCGCAGGAGCTCTTTCAGGAAGGCCAGGTTGCCGTGAATATCGCTGATTGCCAGCACCCGCCGGCCCGCCGGAAAGTCGGCGCGGATAACAGACGCTTTTCTGTCCATGGGACCACCTCGCTTGCAGTATATTGTACTACAAAACGGAGAAAAAGTCACCTGTCCAGTTTGCCGGGCCTTGTCTAAAAAATAGGAATATGACCGACAGCGAAGAATTTTCATGCCCGGCAAGGAATTTTTTTGCGGGCATACTGGCGTTCGATGGACAGGAATTCATTGTTTCGCCGTGTCCTTTCCCGTGCCCCTGTGCCGGCTGCGGCCCGACTGCCTGCTTTATTTGAAGTATCCCCGTTTCTTTACAATACATTTATGAAATTTTCAAGGTGCAGCTGTTCCTGGGCGGCTATGATTTCATGGCCGTCTCCCCTCCGGAAATGGAATGTGCAGGCGAGGTCAAGATTGATCTTGACCTCCGCCTGCACATTGCTGTCTATATGAAAGTTACAACACGCTTGTATCGGATTTTCGCAGACCTGTCAAGACTTACGCCGGTAGAAGAGAAAATGAGCGAACTTTTCCGGGGCTATATTTTGGAAAACTTCCGTTGCCCAATGGCATCGCGGTCAGCCCTCAGCGCTTTCCGGCAGAGGGCTCCCGCCGCAGCAGCACGGCGCCGCTGTCCCGTCGGCCGGCCCGCCCTGCGGCCTTCACCGCCTCGCACACCGCCACCGGCGTCATGGCCAGCGCCAGCACCACCGCCCACTCCGCTCCGTTCATGGATACGGTGCTGAACACCCGCTGAAGCGGCGGCACACACAGCACCGCCAGCTGCATCAGCAGCCCCACCAGAAAGGCTTTGTTCATGGCCGGGTTGGAGAACACCCCGATATGGAGCAGGGAGGCCCGCTCGCTGCGCACGTCGAAGGCGTGGAACAGCTGACACAGTGTCAGGGTGGCAAAGGCCATGGTGTTGGCGGAGGCGGCGGCCTCGCCGGGGTCGGAGAGCACATATTCCCCCAGAAAGTAGGCGGTCAGGGTCAGCAGGCCCACCATTGCTCCCTGCCAGGCCAGCCGGAGGGCAAAGCCTCCGGCGAACAGGGAGGCCCGGGTATCCCGGGGGCCCTGCTCCATCATTCCCTCCTCTACAGGTTCCACCCCAAGGGCCAGGGCGGGCAGGGAATCCGTCACCAGATTCAGCCACAGCAGCTGCACCGGCGCCAGGGGCATCTGATGAAAGCCTAGCACCGTGGCCAGAAAGATGGTCAGAATCTCTCCGATATTGCAGGAGAGCAGATAATGAATGGCTTTTTTGATATTGGCATAAATGCCCCGGCCCTGCTCCACGGCGGAGACAATGGTGGCAAAATTGTCGTCGGTGAGGATCATATCCGCCGCGCCCTTGGCCACGTCGGTACCGGCCATCCCCATGGCGCAGCCGATGTCGGCGGCTTTCAGGGCCGGGGCGTCGTTGACCCCGTCCCCCGTCATGGCTGTCACCCTGCCCCGGCTCTGCCAGGCCCGGACAATGCGCATCTTGTGCTCCGGGGAGACCCGCGCATACACCGAAAAGCGCTCAATATCCTGCTCCAGCAGCTCCTGGGGCATAAAGTCCAGGTCCTCCCCCGTCAGGGCGGTATCTCCCGGCCGGAAGATGTCCAGCTCCCTGGCAATGGCCACGGCGGTGATTTTGTGGTCCCCGGTGATCATCACCGGCCGGATTCCTGCGGCGTAACACTGTCTTACCGCCTCCCTGACCTCCTGCCGGGGCGGGTCGATCATCCCCGCCAGTCCCGCGAAGGTCAGTCCCTGCTCCAGGGTGCGGGCCTCCAGCTCCGGCGGAAGAAACTCCAGGTCCTTATAGGCCATGCCCAGCACCCGCAGGGCCCGGCCCGCCATGTCCTCGTTTTTCGCCTGAAGCCGCCGCCGGGCCGCCCCGTCCAGCCGGCACCGTCCGGCCAGCACGTCGGGGGCCCCCTTGACCATCACCCGGAAGCCGCCGCCGGGCCGCTGGTGAACGGTGGTCATGAGCTTGCGCTCCGAGTCAAAGGGGAGCTCACCCCGCCGGGGCCACTCCCCCTCCAAACGGTTTTTATCTAGCCCTTCCTTTGCCGCTGCCTCAACCAGGGCGGCCTCTGTGGGGTCTCCGGCGGAGACCGGCGCCCCGTCCCGGTAGGCGAGGGAGGCGTCGCCGCACAGCGCTCCGACGGTCAGACACAGGGGGCGGTCCTCCGGACGGGGGGTCCACAGCTCCGTTACGGTCATCCGATTCTGTGTGAGGGTGCCCGTCTTGTCGGAGCAGATCACCCCGGCGCAGCCCAGGGTCTCCAC
>CANDFO010000021.1 GCA_947384055.1 uncultured Flavonifractor sp. | reverse complement strand
TTTTCGAGGCACATGTCCCCGAAAATGACCGATTTTGACTTTATTTTGCCGCCCTGGGGCGGCAAAACTCTGCGAGGCGTTCCCGTGGGGAAGTTTTTCGACAGTCTGAGGGCCCGGACAGTTTGTCCGGGCCCTCTCTTTCCTAATGAAACATGACGATTTATTCCTGCCTATTCAGCATTCTACGGTTGGGAATACAGGTTCTAAAAGGGCTGCGGCTGAATTGGTATTTTGTCACCAGCTCTGAAATACCTCCGATGCCCGGTAGAGGAACAGCATGTAGAGGACTCCGGCCACTGCCTGCACAATGGAGGCGAGAAGGGAAACCCCTCCGGCCAGAACCAGCGTCGCGGTAAAGGGAAGCAGCGCTGTGAGACCGCACACCACCGTAATGGCAATACAGGCTCCGTAGAGCTTCCACACGGTTGCGGCCCGCATGGAGAGGGCCGTCTCCCGGTCCTCCAGCAGGGCGGAGCTGGTAGTACAGACATAATAGACCGCCAAAAAGCCCAGCAAAGAGCTGACGATGGTCAGGAGGGCGGCGAGCACGCCTGACAGGGAGGGGATAAAATAGATTGCAATCGCCAGGACAAGGCTGGCCGCGGCGGTCACTGCCAGATTGACGATGGTGACGCTGAAAGCAGTGCGATAGCCGCTGTCCCCCCGTCCGGCGCTGCTCAGGCCGATCAGCGTCAGCACCAGACTTGTCAGCGCCAGGATTGGCCCGAGCGAGATAAACGTAAATGAGCTCAAAACAGCCAGCAGCTGTCCAAAGAATGCCATCCGCAGACCCTTTCCAATGTCCTTATACGCTTGGTCGTACATCGTGAATTCTCCTCTCCTCACCTGGGGATGCGTGGAAGCAATCCCGGAAATTATATCCTATCCACCACATGTACGTTCAGGTGGTTATAGGTAATTTCAATGCCCTCCCGGGCAAAGGCCGCCCCTACCTGCTCCAGCAGGTCAAAGTAGAGGTCCCAGTAGTCCGCGGTCAGGGCCCACACCCGCAGCGAATATTCAATGCTGCTGTCCTTGTAGGAGGACAGACGGACAAAGGGCTCCGGGTCTGTCAGAGCTTTGGGGTGCGCGGCAATTACAGCCCGGATACAGCCGATAACCTTATCCGGAAGGTCGTCATAAGAGGTGTCAAATTTTAAATCCACCCGGCGCCGCTCCAGTGTGTTATAGTTGACAATGGTCTCTCCGGAGATTGTGCCGTTTGGAATGCAGATGATTTTGTTGTCCACCGTGCGCAGCCGGGTGTACACCAGCCCCACCTCCGCCACGGTGCCGCTTACAGTTCCCGCTTCAATGTAATCGTCGGCCTTGAAGGGCTTGCTCACCAGCAGCTGAATCCCCCCCGCCAGATTGGACAGGGCGCCCTGAATCGCCAGAGACAGGGCCAGCCCCAGGACGCTGAGTACGGCGATGAGACTGGTCATCTCAATTCCCATATACCCCAGCACCACACACAGGGTGATCAGCCACAGAAGCACCCGCAGGGCGGAGCGTACAAAGGTGTGCAGGCCCTTCTCCACCTCCAGGCGCCGGAAGGTCCGGTCCAGAAGCCGCAGCAGGAGCTTCATCCCCACTACGCAGGCGGCCAGCAGAACCAGAATTGCCAGAATGCGCTTGATATCCAGGGATTTTATTACCTCGGTAACTGCGGCAAAGGTCTCGACGGCCTCTTCCGCCTGTTCCGGGTCGGGCAGTACGGCGAGCACTGGCGCTCCCCCCTTTTCTCTGCGGATTATTCATTGTACCACACCTGTCGGCCCGGCACAACCATTTTCGGGAGAAAGTGCTTTCTTCCGCGGGGAGCGCAGACGGGGAAATTTTTTATTTTCCGTCCAGGTCCCGCCTATTGCGCGGCCCCGGTCCTTCGTAGTATAATAGATGACACACAGACGATGAGACGGGCGGTGGCGCATTTTGAGCACAGAGACCGAACAGAAGTACAGCACCCTGGAGAAAACGGCCCCCGGCGAGGGGGGGATTATTCTCCAGGTGGGCAGCGAGCGGGGGGCGGTCAAGCGGCGGCTGGTGGATATGGGACTGACCCCGGGCACAGAGATTTTCGTGCGGAAGGCGGCTCCCTTCGGAGACCCCATTGAAGTCAACCTGCGGGGATATGAGCTCTCTCTGCGCAAGGAGGACGCGGCCCATATCCTTCTGGCTACCGGCACGGAGGGGCAGGCGCTGGCCCAGGCCCGCCGTCGGCGCGTCGGCATGGTCCAGCACATTCCGGATGACGAGGTTCTGCGCCGCATGAGCGCCGACCACCTCCACGAAAAAGCGGTGCACGGAGGCGTGCCGGACTATGCCAGCCACGACACGCGCCAGATGAAGCTGGCCCTGGCGGGCAACCCCAACTGCGGCAAAACAACGTTGTTTAATGCCCTCACCGGCTCCAACCAGTATGTGGGCAACTGGCCCGGCGTGACGGTAGAGAAAAAGGAGGGGCACGCGCAGGTGGACGGCCGCGACGTGACGGTGGTGGACCTGCCGGGCATCTACTCCCTGTCCCCCTACTCCATGGAGGAGATCGCGGCCCGGGATTTCATTGTGGGCGAGCGTCCCGACGCCATCATTGACATTGTGGACGCGACCAACATTGAGCGCAATCTCTACCTCACTGTCCAGCTGCTGGAGCTGGAGCGGCCCATGGTAGTGGCCCTGAATTTTATGGACGAGGTGGAGCGCCACGGAGACCGGATTGATGTGGCGGGACTCTCCAGGGCGCTGGGTGTGCCTGTCATCCCCATTACTGCCCGCTCAGGGAAGAATGTTCAGGAGCTCCTGCGGGAGGCTCACCGGCAGATGCACGCGGGATTCACCGTGGAGCCCGACGACCTATACGACGACTATACCCACCAGATCCACCATAAGGTGGGGGAACTCATCCACGACCGGGCCTACGCCGCCGGCATCCCGGCGCACTGGGCCTCCATCAAGCTCATTGAGGGAGACAACCTGGTAGAGGAGGCCCTGGGGCTCTCTGCCGCCGACAAGTCCGGTCTGGAGGAGGTCTGCCGGGAGTATGAGGGGGCCTACACCCTGGGAGACCGGGAGACCCTCATTGCCGACGCCCGGTATCAGTTTATCCAGCGGGCGGTGAGTCAGTGTGTGCACAAGGGACGGCCCCTGGGCGCGCCTACCCGCTCGGACAAAATTGACGCCATTGTCACCCACAAAATTTTTGCGGTTCCGGTGTTTCTGCTGATGATGCTGTGCATGTTCGCCCTGACCTTTGGTCCCGGACAGGTCCTCTCCGACGGGGTGGATACCCTCATCAGCGGATATTTCGCAGGGGTGGTCCGGGCCGGGCTCTCTGCCGCAGGAACCGCCCCCTGGGTGGAAGCCCTGCTGGTGGACGGCATCATTGCCGGGGTGGGCGGCGTGCTTACCTTCCTGCCGCAGATTGCCATTCTGTTTTTGTTTCTCTCCTTTCTGGAGGATTCCGGCTACATGGCCCGGGCCGCTTTTATCATGGACCGGCTGCTCCGCAGGTTTGGACTCAGCGGCAAGGCATTTATCCCTATGCTGATGGGGTTTGGCTGTACGGTGCCCGCCGTCATGGGGGCCCGCACCATGGAGAACGAGAAGGACCGGCGCATGACCATCATGCTGGTGCCCTTCATGTCCTGCTCGGCCCGCCTGCCGGTGTATGGACTGCTGACCGCCGCCTTTTTCCCGGGAAGAGGGGGATTGGTGGTCTTTTCCCTGTACCTGCTGGGGCTCCTGTGCGCCATACTGTCGGGTATTCTGCTGAAAAAATTTGTCTTCAAAGGGGAGCCCGCCGCCTTTGTGCTGGAGCTGCCCCCCTACCGCCTGCCCACCCTGAAAAATATCGCCCTGCACGTATGGGAGAAGGTCCGGGGATTCCTGGTAAAGGCGGGCACCCTGATTTTAGCCATGAGCGTATTGCTGTGGTTCCTCCAGGCCTTCGGCTTTGAGGGCGGCGGCTTCGGCCTGGTGGAGGACGCGGGCCATTCCCTGCTGGCCATAGTAGGCAGCTTCATCGCCCCTCTGCTCTCACCTCTGGGTTTCGGCACTTGGCAGGCGGCGGTGGCCCTCCTCACCGGGCTGGTGGCCAAGGAGATGGTGGTCTCCTCCATGAGCATGTTCTGCGGCTTTTCCGTAACTGCCGGGGGAACCGCGGTGGCCGCGGCCCTGGCCGGAACCTTCCAGAGCCCGGCGGCGGCCTATGCCTTTCTGGTATTTGTGCTGCTCTACGTGCCCTGTGTGGCGGCGGTGTCCACCATCCGCAAGGAGATGGGCTCCCTCAAATGGACGCTGGCCAGCGTGGGCTGGCAGCTGGGCGCGGCCTATCTGGGGGCGTTTGTGGTTTATCAGGTGGGAAGCCTGTTTATGAGATAAACCCACGGGAGGCGGCAAAATGAAATATGTGATTTACGCGGGGGTGGGGCTGCTGATTGTCTGGTCGGCGGCGTACCTCATTTACCGCTTTCACCAGCGGCTCAGGGGCAGGCGGGGATGTGACTGCGGCGGATGCGCCAGCTGCCCCCATGAATTTTGCAGGCACCGGAAGGTGCAGCCGGGGAAAGCGGGCTATGAGAGGAGCGAACGATGATGGATGAAAAACGGCAGACGCTGCAGGACTGGATTTCCGAAAGTGACAACATCGTCTTTTTCGGCGGGGCCGGGGTGTCCACCGAGAGCGGTATCCCTGATTTCCGCAGTGTGGACGGTCTGTACAATCTGCACTATAAATATCCTCCGGAGACTATGATCAGCCGGAGCTTCTTTGACGCGAATCCGGAGGAGTTTTACCGCTTTTACCGGGACAAGATGCTCTGGCCGGAGGCGGCGCCCAACGCCGCTCACCGGAAGCTGGCGGAGCTGGAGCGGGCCGGAAAGCTCAAGGCGGTGGTGACGCAGAATATCGACGGCCTCCATCAGGCGGCGGGGAGTGCCGCCGTCTACGAGCTCCACGGCTCCGTCCACCGGAATTACTGTATGAAGTGCCGGCAGTTTTATGACCTGGCCTTCATGGTAAAGGGGGAGGGCGTGCCCATCTGCCCGGTGTGCGGCGGGACGGTAAAACCCGACGTGGTTCTCTACGAGGAGGGGCTGGACCAGGAGACCATGGAGGCAGCAGTTTTGGCCATTGCCCGGGCGGATATGCTCATCGTAGGCGGGACATCTCTGGCGGTATATCCGGCGGCGGGGCTGATCAATTATTATCGTGGACACAAGCTGGCGCTTATCAACAAGACCCCCACACCCTACGACCGCAGAGCGGACCTGGTGATTGCAGGGGCCATTGGAGAGATTCTGGACGCTGTCGCCGTTTGAGGGAAAACCTGCCGTTCACAGACAGGGGAGCGCGGCTTGAGCACCGACAGGTTTTGATATGCTCTGCTCCCTCGTTTTCCAGCCGCATGGACGGTGCTGTTCCGCTGCGCATGTCCGGCGGCCGCCGGAGAAAGAAAAAGAATCAGCCGTCCGCCTTCCGAATAAGCTGTACGGAAGGGGGGACGGACCTTGAAGCTGGACCATACATCGATGATTTACGGTACGCTGGTGCTCACCGGCACCAGCGTTGTCTCACAGGCGGTAGGCTTTGTCTACCGCATTTTTCTCTCCCGGATGATTGGCGCGGAGGTAATGGGGCTGTACCAACTGGTGATGCCGGCGTACTCCGTCTTTATGGCGCTCACCGCCGTGGGGCTGACAGCGGCGGTGTCCAACCTGTCCTCCCAGTTCTGTGCCAGAGGGGAGGGTGCGGCTGCCGTTCAGGTGCTCCGGCGGTGCCTGGGGTGCTTTCTGGTCCTGTTTACCCTGGCGGCGGGGGTAGTTGTCCTCCTCTACGACCCTATTTCGGTGTATCTTTTGGGGGACGCCCGCACTCAGCTGGGCCTGCTGCTGCTTCTGCCCTGTATTCTGCTCACCGGAGTGGAAAATCTGCACAAGCATTTTTTCTACGGAGCCGGAAACGTCCGCCCGCCGGCCCTCGTTGAGCTGTGCGAGCAGTTTATCCGTACGGGAGCCGTGCTGGGGCTGCTGGCGGTCTTTCTGCCGCAGAACGCCGAGCGGACCGTGGGGCTCATTGTGCTGGGAATGATTTTCTGTGAAATCTTTTCCGCCTGTACGCTCCTGTTCCTCTCCCGGCGGCAGATGGACGCCGGCGGCGGGCTGTCCGGCCCGCTCGCTCCAAAGCGCCTTTTAGACCGGCGCATTGCCGCCATTGCGCTCCCCATTACGGCCACTTCGCTGCTGGGAAACCTGATGGCCTCCGCCAACGCGGTTTTGATCCCCCAGCGGCTGGTCCACGCCGGGGCCGAGGTCTCTCAGGCCATGAGCGCTTTTGGGATTCTGTGCGGCATGACGGCGCCGATGCTCAATCTGCCCACTGCGTTTATCGGGGCCATGGGGCTGGTGCTGGTGCCCAAGCTGGCCCAGGCCTCCGCCCTGGGTCAGAAGAACCTGGTCCGGCACAGGATTGACCGGGCTATGCTGGCCGCTTCGGTGCTCATTCTGCCTGCCATGGCCCTGTTGGTAGTGCTGGGACCGGAGCTTGGGGAGCTGCTCTTTCGGGAGGACTCTGTGGGCGACTATATGCTCCCACTTTCCGTCGGAGTTGCGCTGTCCTGCTGGCAGTCGGTGCTCTCCGGCGCCCTTAACGGTGTGGGAAGGCAGAAAAACGCCGCCTGGAACGCGATTCTCTCCGGAGCGGTCCAGCTGGGATGCACCTATGTGCTCATGGGACTGCCCGGGGCGGGTCTGGGGGGATATGTGGTGGGCTTTGTGGTCAGCTCCGCCCTGGGTGCGGCCCTGAATTGGCGGCAGGTGCACCGGGTTACGGGGCTGAAGTTCCAGATGTTCCGCTGGTGCGCCGCGCCGGCCCTGTCCGCCCTGCTCATGGGTCTGTGCGCCAATCTGCTGTTTCGGGTGCTGAGAAACGGCGGAACAGGGCTCCTCCCCGCGGCGGGACTGTGCTGTCTGTTCGGCGCCGTACTCTACCTGGCCGCTCTGCAGGCCCAGGGAGCGCTTCCGCGCCGCTGCTGCCGGCAATAAGGACCTGTATTCACAACGGTTGAACGCCGACTGAGCGGACCCTGCGGCGATTTTCGCCGCAGGGTTCAAAAGGAGCGATTTGCTCCTTTTGAACCGCTTTGACTGTATAGTCGAAACACCTGCAAGCCGGTGATAAGGAGGCTTTTTTATGGCAGAGACACTGTCCATGCGTGTAATTGCCCACATACGCAGCGACTTTAAGGAAAAATTCGGAATCCCCCGGCAGAGCGGCCTAGTGGAGGCGCTGCGGGCACAGGTGGTGTTTGCACCGGAATACCGGAATCCTGACGCCCTGAGGGGGCTGGAGGGATTCTCCCACGTGTGGCTTATCTGGCAGTTTTCGGCGGCGGTGCGGGAAGGGTGGTCTCCCACTGTGCGCCCGCCCCGGCTGGGCGGAAATACCCGGGTGGGTGTCTTTGCCACCCGCTCCCCCTTCCGGCCCAATCCCATCGGCCTGTCCTGCGTGAAGCTGGAGGAGATCCAGTCCGCGCCTGAGCTCCGGCTGGTGGTTTCGGGGGCGGACCTGATGGACGGGACCCCGATCTTGGATATCAAGCCCTATCTGCCCTACGCCGACTGCAGACCGGAGGCCGTGGGCGGATTTGCCTCCTCCGGCTGTGGGGCAGCCCTGACGGTGGAGTGTCCGCCGGAGCTGCTGGAACGGATTCCGGTGGATAAGCGGGCCGCTCTGCTGGGGGTGCTGGAGCAGGACCCCAGGCCCTCTTACCAGCGGGACCCGGAACGGGTCTACGGGATGGAATTTGCCGGGCTTGAGGTCCGCTTTCAGATAAAGGGCGCCGTTCTGTCTGTGCGGAGTGTGGATGAAAAGACCTGAATCCATTTGCCAGCCGAAAGAAGCCCTCTTCCTCAGGCATATTTCCATTTTTCAAACTTTGCAGAATTGTATTCTAAAGCAGGAAAAACGGGGAGCCGCTGTTGCAGCCGGCCCCTCGACAAGCTAGGGCTTGCATGGTTCAATTCCAAATTCTTTTGCATATTTTAAGACTCCACGTATATCGGATGCGCCTTTTTTTATTTTGTAAGCCATAAAGTTTTCGCTCGGCACATCAAAAGGCGGCTTGATGCCAAAGCTGTCAGCCGGTACATATCCCGCTTTCGGATAGTATGCTTCACTGCCCAGCACAACCGAATACTCATAACCCAATTTTTCAGCAATGCTATGCCCCTTTTTGATTAAAGACATTCCTATCCCTTTTCTTTGATATTCAGGCAAGACAGACAGCGGGGCCAACGCCAGGACTATGGCGTCCCCGACCTTCGCCCTTGTAAACATGATATGCCCTACAATCGCTCCGTCTGTTTCGGCAACTAAGGATAAGTCGGGAATAAACGCTTTTCCTTTTCTCAATGCGTTTACCAAATCGTGTTCGTTTCCGTCAGAGTGTTCGGAGCTGTCAAATGCGGCTTTCACTACAGAATATATAATTTCATAGTCCTTAGCTTCTTCTTTCCTTATCAGCATAATTGCCTCCATAAGTAAGAATCTGTATTCATAACCGGGGAATGCTGGATGGGCGAGGATTTTTCCCGCCAGACTGCGTTCAACCGTTGTGAATACAGGTTCTTATAATTCCGGACTGATTATAGCACGCAGCTGCTGCTGCATCAACCTGCTTTTGCAGAAGCTGCAGAAGCTGCAGCCTGAGACACTTTTCTGAAAAGGGATATTTTCCGGCGTTCCTTGCCTTTTCCTGTGTAAACTGATATAATCTTTTCCAAAAGGGACAAAGGACTGATACCAATGGCTAAGAAAAAGCCCCCGCAGGAGGGTGCCAGGCGGGTGAACAACCCCAACGTCATGGGCCTTCGGCCCGAGGTGCTGGAACAGCCCATCACCGAGACGCTGGAAATCAACTATATGCCCTATGCCATGAGCGTTATCGTCTCCCGGGCCATACCGGAGATCGACGGCTTCAAGCCCTCCCACCGGAAGCTGCTGTATACCATGTACACCATGAAGCTGCTGGGCGGCGCACGGACCAAGAGCGCCAACATTGTGGGACAGACCATGAAGCTCAATCCCCACGGAGACGCCGCCATATACGATACTATGGTCCGTCTTTCGCGGGGGTATGGCGCCCTCCTCCACCCGCTGGTTGACTCCAAGGGCAACTTCGGCAAGGTCTACTCCCGGGATATGGCTTGGGCGGCTCCCCGGTATACAGAGGCACGGCTGGACGCCATTACCGGGGAGTTTTTCCGGGACATTGACCAGGACGCGGTGGATTTTGTGGACAACTATGACGGTTCCCTTAAGGAGCCCACCCTGCTGCCCACTACCTTTCCCAACGTGCTGGTCAGCGCCAACCAGGGCATCGCCGTGGGCATGGCCTCCAACCTGTGCGGGTTCAACCTGGGGGAGGTGTGCGACGCCGCCATTGCGTTTTTGAAAAATCCCCGGATTGACCTGCTGGAGTATTTAAAGGCCCCGGATTTCCCCACCGGCGGGGCGCTGCTCTATGACGAGGCCGCCCTGCGGCAGATCTACGCCACCGGCCGGGGTTCCTTTCAGGTGCGGGCCAAATGGCGGTATATTCCCCAAGAAAACCTCATTGAAATCTATGAGATCCCCTATACCACCACGGCGGAGGCCATTATGGACAAAGTGGCCGAGCTTATCAAAGGGGGAAAAATCAAGGAGATCTCCGATATGCGGGACGAGACCGACCTGAACGGCCTCAAGCTGACCATTGACCTGAAGCGGGGGGCGGACCCGGAAAAGCTCATGGCCCGCCTCTTCAAAGCTACGACCCTCCAGGACTCCTTTGCCTGCAACTTCAATATCCTGATCGGGGGGATGCCCCGGGTCATGGGCGCGGGAGAGATTCTGGAGGAGTGGACCGCATGGCGTATGGACGGGGTGCGGCGGCGGACATACTTCGTCATGCGTAAAAAGCAGGAAAAGCTCCATCTTTTAAAGGGGCTTAAACGCATTCTGCTGGACATTGACCGGGCCATTAAAATTATCCGGGATACGGAGGAGGATGCGGAGGTCATTCCAAACCTGATGATCGGCTTTGGCATTGACGATATACAGGCGGAATATGTGGCGGACATTCGCCTGCGCAATATCAACAAGGAGTATATCCTCAAGCGCATTGAGGAGGTTGCCGGGCTGGAGGAGGAGATTGCCGACCTGCAGGACATTGTGGACCACCCGGAGCGCATCAAAACCATTATGACAGGCGAGCTGCGGGCGGTTAAGAAAAAATACGCCGTACCCCGGCGTACGGAGATCCTCTATGACGCCCCCGCCGCCGCGGAGCCCGCTCCGGAAGAGGAGATTCCCGGCTATGCGGTCCATGTATTCTGCTCTAAAGAGGGCTATTTTAAAAAGATCACCCCCCAGTCCCTGCGTATGAGCGGTGAGCAGAAGTACAAGGAGGGCGACGGTCCCTTCCTCCAGTGGGAGGCCTCCAACCGGGATGAGCTGCTGGTGTTCACCGACAGGCAGCAGTGCTATAAGGCCCGCCTGTCGGATTTCGACGACAGCAAGGCCAGCCTGCTGGGGGACTATCTGCCCACCAAGCTGGGCATGGAGCCGGGGGAGGGATTTGTGTGGGCCTGCGTTACCTCGGACTACAGCGGACACCTGCTGCTTTTCTTTGAAAACGGCAAGGCCGCCCGGGTGGAGCTTGCGGCTTATCAGACCCAGACCCGCCGGAAGAGGCTCACGGGGGCCTATTCGGACAAGTCGCCTCTGGCGGCGGCGCTGGTTTTGAAAGAGGACCTGGAGCTGGCCGTCTATTCCACCGAGGGGCGGGTGGTGGTGTTCCATACCTCCGCCCTGGCGCCTAAGACCACCCGGAGCACCCAGGGGGTGAACGTGATGACCTTGAAGCCGAAGTGGAAGGTTGAGCGGGTTTTGCCCCTGGAGCAGACTCCCATTCAAAACGCCGCCCGATACCGGGCCAGGGTTCTCCCCATCGCCGGGATGCTTTTGAAGGAGGAGGACCGGGCGGAGCGGCAGATTTCTCTGGACATCTGAATCCATCCAAAGCAGCCATATCTCTGAGGGCCTGTTCAGTGTCTCCATGCACACCGTCTGAGCGGGTCTTTTTCCGCCGCTCCGCGTTAAATTTTTTGCCGGGCGACAGGCCGCCTGCGAAAATTTGCCTTGGCCGGCAAGAAAATCCCCATCTATCCGGCACGTCCGGAGATGTTGAACAGGCTCTGAAATTCTACAAGTAAAACAGTGAGGACGCTATGCAGAAGGTTATCAAACAGTATGTGCTTCCCTATCTCTGGATTACCCTGGCCAGTGCCGTCTACGCCCTGGGATTCAATTGGTGCTATGCTCCCAACCAGATCGGCTTCGGCGGGATTACCGGTGTGGGGCAGATTGTCAATTACCTCCTTCCCTGGGCCCCCATCGGCACCGTAGTCATCCTGCTGAATATCCCCCTGTTTCTGCTGGGCTGGAAGCTGCTGGGGGGACATCTCCTGGTGTCCTCCCTGTACGCCATGTTTATCTCCTCCGTATTTATTGACCTGCTGACGGCTACGTGTACCTTTCAGCCCATGGAGCCCATGCTGGCCTGCATTTTCGGCGGACTGTCCATGGGGGGGTCCGTCGGCGCTATCTTTCTCCAGGGGGCCACCACCGGAGGCACCGACCTGATCGCCCGCCTGCTGAAGCTGAAGCTGTCCTGGCTCCCTATGGGAAAGCTGCTGATGGCCATTGACCTGGTGGTCATCGTGGCGGTGGCGCTGGTTTTCCGCAGCCTGTACAGCGCCATGTACGGCCTGGTGGCGCTGTATATCTCCTCCATCGTGATGGACGGCGTGCTCTACGGCATGGACCTGGCCAAGGTAGCCTATATCGTCAGCGACAGGCACAGAGAGATTGCCGACACCATCATTCATGATATCGACCGCGGCGTCACAATTCTGCACGGCGAGGGGGGCTACTCCGGGGCGGAAAAGCAGGTCCTGATGGTGGCCATTAAGCAAAAACAGATCGTCGCGCTGAAAGAAGCGGTCAAGCGGCTGGACCCGGCGGCTTTTCTCATCGTGTGCGACGCCCACGAGGTTCTGGGGGATGGCTTCCGAACTTACAAGCAGAATGACCTGTGACAGATTCAAGGACCACATGTACAACCATATAAAAAAGGAGCTGCTGACAATGACTGATTTTACAAAGGTACGCGCAAATCTGGAGGAACGGGGCTTTCAGGTCTCCTGTTTCGCCTCCGCGCAGGAGGCGGCGGACTATCTGGACGCCAAGCTGGACGGGAAAACTGTGGCTTGCGGAGGCTCCGTTACCCTGAAGGAGCTGGGCCTGCTGAAACGGCTGGCCGCACATGCCACCGTTCTCAGCCAGCGGTCGGGCGCCTCTTTTGCGGAGGCCGCCGCCGCGCCGGTCTATCTGAGCTCAGTCAACGGTTTGGCGGAGACGGGGGAGCTCATCAACATCGACGGCACCGGCAACCGGGTGGCCTCCACCATCTTCGGCCATGAGGAGGTCTACTTTGTCATTGGCCGCAATAAGCTGGCCCCGGACTATGACGCCGCCCTCTGGCGGGCCCGGAACATCGCTTCCCCCAAGAACGCCCAGCGGCTGGGCAAGAAGACCCCCTGCGCCGTCAAGGGAGACAAGTGCTACGACTGCAAAAGCCCCGAGCGCATCTGCCGGGCGCTGACCGTCCTGTGGGAGAAGCCCAAAGGCATCGGCCGGAGCGAGGTTGTGCTCATCGACGAAGACCTGGGTTATTGAGTCCACGCCAGGTCATCCCGGCGGGCAGAGAGGAGGCGCACCCGTGAAAAAGCGGACTGCAGCTTTGATATTGGCGCTCTGCCTGCTTCTGAGCGGGTGCGCCGTCCTGCTGGACCGGCCCTACGTTGTGGTGGAGCCCCACGCGGAACACCCGGTTATCGGGGAGGACCCTTCTACCCTGCGGGCAGGAAATTACTCTGAATTGGTCAGCGCGGTGCTCTATCTGGTCTCCCAGTGCATGGAGGAGGGGGTCATCCAGCTGGTAAACTATGAGGGGGATGTGGGCACCGACCTGAACGCGGCCTGCCTGGAGGTGGCCGCGGAGGACCCCTTGGGCGCCTATGCCGTGGAGTTCATCAAAAACAACTATACCCGCATCCTCTCCACCTATGAGGCCAGCATTACCATCAGCTACCGCCGGACCCCGGAGCAGATTCACTCCCTGGTCAACGTCACAGGGACGACCGGAATTCGCCGGGAGATGGGGGACGCCCTGATGGATTTCCTCCCGGAGCTGGCTCTGCGGGTGGGATACTTTACCGGAGATGAGGACACCATCGCGGAGCTGGTGCGGCAGGCGTATTACGACACTCCCGCCGCCGCTCTGGGTATGCCGGAGTTTACGGCATACCTCTACCCGGACCAGGGAAGCCAGCGGGTGGTGGAAATCATCCTGACCTATCCCCAGGAGCCGGAGGCTCTGCGGCGGAAGAGCGCCGAGTTGGTGGACGCCGCTGGGTCGGCGCTGATTCCCCTGAGCAGCCAGCTGTTCAGCCAGCGCCGCCAAGCGGAGCAGCTGCTGGAGCTGCTGCCGGAGGTAATCCGCTGGAGCTCCGCCCCGTCCAAAGAGGAGACCTCACGCAATACGGCCTGGGACGCCCTTGTGGGCGGCGGAGCGGACCACGAAGGCCTGGCGCTGGCCTTCTGTCTCCTGTGCGGCCAGCTGGGATTGGACTGTGCTGTCACGGAGGGAACCCTGGATGGGGAATTGCATTTTTGGAATACGCTGATTCTCAATGGAGAGGAGCTTCAGGCTGACCTGACCCGGGAGGATTATACCCGGCTTTGGGACAGCGGAGAATTTGCCGCCCTGGGCTACGATTGGAGCGGTCGGCCGGAGACAGCGGAATCCTCTGAACCTGAGCGCCAGACATATCATCCGGCGGAAGTGGAACTCTACTAGGCGTGCGGATTCCCGCCTGCCTGGTGTTTGTACCTGGAACGATTTGCTCCCTTTGAACCGCTTTGACTATAAAGGGAGCACGGACCCGCTTCGGCATCCTTTGACAATGAATACAGTCTAAAAGCGCCCCAGACCATGCTGACCGCACAAGTCTGGGGCGCTTCTATTGACAGATTCAGACAGGCTGCCGTAAGCGGGCGGGAGTCCGGTCCGGCCAGGTCAGACATATTCCGGCAGCAGACAGCGCTCGTTGGCGTCCACATAGTGGGCACCGGCCCGGACGGTCAGGCGGCGGGGGCCGCCACCGCTTACATTCAGGTCCTCCGGCAGGAGGAACTGAATGTCTTTGAGTACGATATCCCTGGGGCCGTCTCCGGAGTGGGGCGGCACGGTGAACATCTGAGTGCCTCTGGGGTGTTCCGCCCCGTCAGGCGAGCGCTCCGCCACAGTGACGGCCACCGCTACCCGCCGGTCCGGGTCCACCTCTGTCAGGCAGAGACTGCACTCCAGCGTCTGTCCGTTTCCGCCGGGACGAAGGCCCCCCAGGTCACAGACCATCAGCCCGCCCTCCAGCACAAGCTGGTGTTCCATTGGTATAGCACCTCCTTGAGGTCCGTTCCGCATCTTCCGGTGCAGACGCGGCGGATATTCCGCCGGTCTCCGGCATTTTAAAGATGCCGAAAGGACTCTGATCCATACGCTCTGACCGTATGTATGGGAGAGGAGGAGCCGCTCTATCCTATGTTCAGCGGACCTGTCCGGTGCCGTAGACCACATATTTGCCGGAGGTCAGTTCCTCCAGCCCCATGGGACCCCGGGCGTGCAGCTTCTGGGTGGAGATGCCGATTTCTGCCCCCAAGCCGAACTCAAAGCCGTCCGTAAAGCGGGTGGAGGCATTTACATACACCGCCGCCGCGTCCACCTCGTCCAGGAACCGCTGAGCGGCAAAATAGTCCCGGGTGACAATGGCCTCTGAGTGGCCGGTGCCGTGGGCGGCGATAAAGCCGACGGCCTCCTCAAAGCCGTCCACCACCTTTACCGCCAGGGTGTAATCACCGAATTCGGTGTCCCAGTCCTCCGGTACGGCGGGCACGGCCCGGTCTCCCAGGATGGCCAGGGCCTCCGGATCAGCCCGCAGCTCCACATGCTTTTCCTCAAGGCGCTTCTGGGCCAGGGGGAGGAAGTCGGCCGCCACCGCCCGGTCCACCAGCACGCATTCCGCGGCGTTGCACACCGAGGGCCGGGAGCATTTGGCGTTGAAAAGAATGTCGGCGGCCATATTCAGGTCCGCCGCCTGGTGCACATAGACGTGGCATACCCCCACGCCGGTCTGGATGACCGGCACATGGGCGTTTTCCACCACCGAGCGGATCAGTCCCGCGCCGCCCCGGGGAATGAGCACATCCAGATAGGCGGAGAGGTTCATAAGCGCTCTGGCGCTCTCCCGGCTGGTGTCCTCTACCAGGGCAACGCAGTCCCGGGGCAGCCCCGCCTCTGCCAGGGCGTCCCGCATGACGGAGACCAGAGCCTGATTGGAGCGGAAGGCCTCCCTGCCGCCCCGGAGGAGCACCGCGTTGCCCGCCTTCAGACAGAGGACAGCGGCGTCCGCCGTCACGTTGGGCCGGGCCTCGTAGATGATGCCGATGACTCCCAGAGGCACCCGGCGCCTGCCAATAACCAGACCGTTGGGCCTGGTGTCCATTTTTGTAACGGTTCCGACGGGGTCGGGCAGGGCGCGGACCTGCCGCACCCCCTCCGCAATGCCCGCAATGCGGGCCTCGTCCAGGCTCAGGCGGTCCAGCAGAGCGGGGCGCATTCCGCTCTGCCGGGCGGCGTCCAGATCCTGCCGGTTGGCGTCCAGAATCTCGCTCTGCCGGGCTTCCAGGGCCTGGGCGATGGTCTCCAGGGCGGCGTCCTTCCTGGAGGAGCCTGCCGCGGCCAGAATGCGGGCGGCATCCTTGGCGGCGCGCCCCTGTTGTTCCAGAGTTGTCATAGCATGTTGCTCCTATTCAAAAATTAAAAATAATCAAGGCTCCGCCGGGAGGCGGCCCAGGCCGGCAGGGAGACGCGGCCTTACGCTTCGCCGCCGGCCGGCGCGTCTCCGTCGGACATAACCGGGGAAAAGCCGGAGGGCCCCTCCGGCACAGGCATCGGGGTGGCCGGGTCGAAGGTGCTGGGGCGGCAGATCATGCCGTTTTCGATGTAATAATAGCGGTAGGGGCGGGACTCTTCAAAAAGGGTCAGCAGCTCGTCCCGGGTGCAGGGCCGGGCAATGGGTATGCCCACAAATCCCTCCTTGACCGCCACCGGCAGAATCCAGTCGTGCCAGGAGACGGACTGGAGGCTGTCGTCCAGCTCCTCCTGCCAGGAGCCCAGATGGGAAAAGGGAGCGATGGGCCGCAGCTCCCGCAGCAGGGCGGAGAGCTCCCGGACCGCATCCGGCCAGTCGGCCTCCTCCCCGGCCCAGTAACACATGGGGAGCATATACCAGCCGATCATGGTGCTGCCGGTAAAGACAGAGGGGAATTCGCTGGCAAAGGGCTCCGGCAGCAGGAGGCCGCCGCAGCTGCCCCAGGCCAGGTCCTGGGAGGTGATGGACAGGGAGAGCTCCTCCATGCCGTAGCTGTGCAGAATGGGGACCACCCGCGCGTTCCAGGCGTGAGCGGGGTAATTGTCCTCCCCTACGGCGGGGGCGAAGAGCTCCTGCTCCTCCTCATCCTCATCCACGGCGGCGGGGCCGGTGGCCACGGTGAAACGCAGTTCGGCGTCGTTCTCGGGGAAGGCCCACCAGGTGCGCAGGCCCTCGTCCTCATAAAAGACGGATTCCAGGTGAAAGGGTTCCCCATAGCGCTCCTCCAGCACCCGCTCTACCTGCCCGGAGGTGGGAAAGCCGGCCGTCCCGCTTCTTTGTTCCCGCTCCTGTCCCAGAAGCTGGATGGAAGTATTCCAGCCATCGAACAGGCGGGGCGCGCCGTCCTGCCAGAGCCACAGAGCCGACACCGCCAGAGCCGCCAGGAGCAGCGGCAGCAGCAGCTTCCATGGGGGAGGCGGAGGAGGCAGTTCAGGGCCCTGCCGGGGCGTCTCATCCCGCCGGGAGGCGGGGGAATCCCAAGGGGGCGTCTCCTCCAGGTCCCGCCGCATCCGCTGGTCGTAAGGCTCCCGGCGGGGACGCCGCAGCAGCGGCGGCGGAGGCTGCCAGTCCTGCCAGTCTCCCCGGCGGATCTCCTGGATTACCTCCGCGATCCAGGGAATGAGGGAGAAGGCTTCACAGGCCACGGCGAAGTAGAGGGCATAGGCGGCTACCACATGGTCAAAGAATACGCTGACCAGAGTGGACAGAAGTACGCTGCCGCCGGAGAAAAGCAGCTGAAGCCGCCGCTTTTTCTGCCGCTCCCCCCGCCAGAAGGGATAGGTGATGGCGGCGAACAGCCCCACGCCCAGCAGGTTGAAAAGGAGTAGACCCCGCTCCAGGTTCCACCAGAACACCGCCCCCACCACAATGCCCGCCAGGGGGAGCAGCAGCAGGGCGCACAGGGCCCGGGCAACGCGCTGAATCAGCTTGTGCTCGGCAAATGTCCGGCTTCGCTGGAATTTCACGGCCGACGCCTCCCCAGGAAGCGGGTGCCCGCCTCCCGGCCCGCTACGATGTCGTAAAGGGCCTCCAGCCGGGAACCGTTGGAGATAACCATATCAAAGCCCGCGGCCATAGCGAGCTCCGCGGCGTTGAGCTTGGTGATCATACCGCCGGTGCCCCGCCAGGTGCCGGTGCCCCCGGCCATGGCCCGCAGTTCGGGGGTGACGGTCTCCACCCGGTGGATCAGCCTGGCCTCCGGGTGGGTACGGGGGTCGGCGTCATACAGCCCGTCGATGTCTGAGAGCAGGACCAGCAGGTCCGCCCCGCACAGCCGGGCCACCATCGCGGACAGGGTGTCGTTGTCCCCCAGAATTTTGCTTTGCCCCGTCTCAATTTCCGCCGAGGAGACCGAGTCGTTTTCGTTGACGACGGGGATGACGCCCAGCTTCAGCAGAGATTCGAAGGTGTTGTGCAGGTGCTCTGCCCGCAGGGGGGATTCCACGTCCTCACCGGTCAGCAGAATCTGGGCCACCGTGCGGTTATACTCAGAAAAAAACTTGTCGTATACGTGCATCATGGCGCACTGACCCACGGCGGCGGCGGCCTGCTTCATGGGCAGCTGGTCCGGACGGGCCTCCAGACGCAGTTTGCGGGTGCCCACGGCGATAGCGCCGGAGGAGACCAGAACCACCTGGTGCCCCATGCCCTGCAGGTCGGCCAGCACCCTGGCCAGGTGGTCCATGCTCCGCAGGTTGAGGCTTCCGGTGTCCTGGGTCAGGGTGGATGTGCCCACCTTCACCACCAGACGGAGGGGGACGCTGCTGTTATACAAAGGGATCACACTCCTTGCACAGATTCCGCAGATGCGCAGTGGTCTGACGGGGCGGCGGAGAGCGCCGGCTGCCCCGTCCCAAAGGGAGCCGACGGGCCGGAAGACCGGCGGAATGGCCGTGTCGCCATTATACCACAGTTCACCGCCGCAATAAAGTGGGAAAGGAAAAAACAGGCGTGTGCCGCTGTTCCGGAAAGAAAACTGACTATTTTACTCCAAAACGACACTTTTATGGTTGAAATCTCCGCCGTTTTGGAGTACAATAGCCTCCGCTGATGATTCTTGGACAGATGGGGCGGGTGAAAATGGTCAATATTGTGCTGTTTGAGCCGGAAATCCCACAGAATACCGGCAATATTGCCAGAACCTGTGCGGTCACTGGGACCCGCCTGCACTTAATCCGTCCGCTGGGCTTTGATATCAGCGACAAAGCGGTCAAGCGGGCCGGGCTGGACTACTGGCACCTGGTGGACCTGTGTGTATATGATAATCTGGAGGATTTCTTCCGGAAAAGCGGCGCGCAGGACCTGTGGCTGGCCACCAGCAAAGCCCCGCGCCCCTACACACAGGCCCGGTTCCGGGAGGGGTGCTATCTGGTTTTCGGCAAGGAGACCGCCGGACTGCCCCAGGCATTTCGGGAGCGGTTCCGGGACCGCTGCATCCGTATTCCCATCCGGGCGGAGGCCCGGTGCCTGAACCTCTCCAATGCCGCGGCGATTGTGGTCTACGAGGCCCTGCGCCAGCTGGACTTCCCCGGTCTCACCGGCGCCGGCGAGATGGGGGAGGCGCCCGCCGCTGCGGAGCAGCCTGGCTGTTCCCCGCGCAGTTCCGCGGGGAAAACATGAGAAAGGAGCGTTTCCCGTAATGAATTACAACAAAAAAACCGTAAAAGACATGGATGTGGCAGGTAAAAAGGTCCTGCTCCGCTGCGACTTTAACGTGCCTATGGCCAAGGACGGCAGCGGCACCATCACCGACGACAAGCGGATCCGTGCCGCTCTGCCTACCATCCAGTATCTGCTGGAGCAGAACGCCGCGGTGATAGCCTGCTCCCACCTGGGCAAGCCCAAGGGTGAAGTGAAGCCTGAGCTGTCCCTGAAGCCGGTGGCTGCCCGCCTCAGCGAGCTGCTGGGCCGCAAGGTGATTATGGCCGCCGATGTGGTGGGCCCCGACGCCCAGGCCAAGGCCGCCGCACTCCAGCCCGGTCAGGTGCTGCTGCTGGAAAACACCCGCTTTGAGAAGGGCGAGACTAAAAACGACCCGGAACTGGCCAAGCAGCTGGCGGCTTTGGCGGATGTATACGTGTCCGACGCGTTCGGCGCGGTTCACCGGGCCCACGCCTCCACTGCCGGCGTAGCCGATTACCTGCCCGCCGTGTCCGGGTTCCTGATTCAGAAGGAGCTGGATGTAATCGGCGGCGCCCTGGCCAATCCCAAGCGTCCCCTGGTGGCCATTCTGGGCGGCTCTAAGGTCTCCTCTAAAATCGGTGTGATCAACAATCTGCTGGAGATTGCCGACACCATTATCATCGGCGGCGGCATGGCCTATACCTTCTCCGCCGCCCAAGGCGGCAAGGTGGGAGACTCCCTGCTGGAAGAGGACTGGAAGGACTATGCCAACGAGATGGTCCAGAAGGCCGCCGCCAAGGGCGTCAAGCTGCTGCTGCCTGTGGATACGGTCATTGCCAACGCCTTTGCCGCCGACGCGGAGAGCAAAGTGGTGAAGACCGGAGAGATTCCCGACGGCTGGCAGGGCCTGGATATCGGACCTGAGACCGTGAAGCTGTACTGCGACGCGGTAAAGGATGCGGGCACCGTGATTTGGAACGGGCCCATGGGTGTGTTTGAGTTCCCGGCCTTTGCGAAGGGCACCGAGGCGGTGGCCGAGGCGCTGAGCCAGACCGGCGCTATCACCATCATCGGCGGCGGCGACAGCGCGGCGGCGGTGCAGCAGCTGGGCTATGCGGAGAAGATGACGCATATTTCCACCGGTGGCGGCGCCTCCCTGGAGTTTATGGAGGGCAAGGAGCTTCCCGGCGTGGCGTGTCTGCTGGACGCGTAAACCTGTAGAGCCGGGCGGCTCACAGGGGTCCGCGGATGCCCAGCGCAGCGGTTCCGCCGCCCGGCGTTCGGATAAAGAGTTCCATCCAACTTATATAAAAGAGGTGTACCAAACGATGAATCGCCGTTACCGCAAAACTGTCATCGCCGGAAACTGGAAGATGAACAAAACCCTCAGCGAGACCAAGACCTTTGTGGACGAGCTCAAGCCGCTGCTGGGCAAGCCCAAGTGGTGCGAAGTTGTTCTGTGCGTACCCTATGTAAACATCCCCGCCGCCGTGCGGATGCTCAAGGACTGCCGGGTAGCGGTAGGTGCGGAGAACTGCCACTATGAGTCTCACGGCGCCTACACGGGCGAGGTGTCCGCCGAGATGCTCAAAGAGGCCGGGGTCAAATATGTCATCATCGGCCACTCCGAGCGCCGCCAGTATTACAACGAGACCGACTTTGCCGTCAACAAGAAGGTCCACGCCGCGCTGGAAGCCGGCCTGTACCCCATTGTCTGCGTGGGCGAGAGCCTGGAGCAGCGGGAGCTGGGCGTCACCATGGATCTGATCGCCTATCAGGTGAAGGCCGCCCTGTCCGGCGTGCCCGCGGACAAGATGCGCCATGTGGTCATCGCCTATGAGCCTCTTTGGGCCATCGGAACGGGAAAGACCGCCACTGCGGAGCAGGCCGGAGAGGTCTGCGAGGCCATTCGCACCGTCATCCGCAAGCTTTACGGAGCCCGGGTTGCCCGGTCCGTTACCATCCAGTACGGCGGCTCCATGAACGCCAAGAATGCCGCCGAGCTGCTGGCCCAGCCCGATGTGGACGGCGGCCTCATCGGTGGCGCCAGCCTCAAGGCCCCTGATTTTGTAGAGATTGTAAACGCCGCCAATCAGGAGTAAGAGCCTGCTTAAGATCTCCGGATACGCCGGATGGACCGGGATTTTTTTGTCCGGCAAGGAAAAAAGCACAGAAATACTGGATGTATTTCGAGTATGTTTGACGCCGCAGGGCGGAAAAAGACCAGTTCAGACGGTGTGCCTGAAGATTTTAAACAGACTCTAAGGGGAGAAATGAGCAGACGGGAGCAGCTGTCTCCGGGCAGACGGCCTGCAAAAGGAGAGGACAGGCGCTAGTCCCGTCTCAAACAAAAACGGGGGTTTTTTTATGAAAACACCTACTACCTTGATTATCATGGACGGCTTCGGGATTCGGGCGGAGACGGCGGGTAATGCCGTTGCCAACGCCAGGACCCCCAGGCTGGACCGGATTTTTGGAGAAAACCCCGGCTGCAGGCTTTCGGCCTCCGGGCTGGATGTGGGCCTGCCCGAGGGACAGATGGGCAACTCCGAGGTGGGGCACACCAACATCGGCGCGGGACGGGTGGTGTTTCAGGACCTGCCCCGGATCAGCCGGGCAATTGAGGACGGTTCCTTTTTTGAGAACGAGGCCTACCTGGAGGCTATGGACGACTGCCGGGAGCGGGGGAGCGCCCTGCACCTGATGGGACTGCTGTCCGACGGCGGCGTCCACAGCCACATTACGCACCTGTTTGCCCTGCTGAAGATGGCCAAGGAGCGGGGGCTGAGCCGGGTGTACGTCCACTGCTTCCTGGACGGGCGGGACGTGCCTCCCACCTCTGGCAAAGGATTTGTGGCGGCCCTGCGGGACAAATGCGCAGAGCTGGGCGTGGGAGAGATTGCCACGGTGATGGGCCGCTTTTACGCCATGGACCGGGATAAGCGCTGGGAGCGGCTCCAGCGGGCCTATGACGCCCTGACGCTGGGCGAGGGTGCCTGGAATCCCGACCCGGTGGACGCGGTGCAGAAGTCCTACGACGCCGGTGTGACCGACGAATTCGTGGAGCCGGTAGTATGCGCCAAAGACGGGAAAGTGCGTGAGGGAGACTCCGTTATCTTTATCAACTTCCGGCCTGACCGGGCCCGGGAGATCACCCGCTGCTTTGTAGACCCCGCCTTTGCCGATGTGGAGCGCAAACACGGCTATTTCCCCGTGACCTATGTGTGCACTACGGAGTACGACGCCACCATGCCCAACGTGCTGATCGCCTTCCCCCACCGGGCGCTGGAGAGCATTTTCGGCGAATATATCTCCAGGCAGGGATATACCCAGCTGCGCATTGCCGAGACGGAGAAATACGCCCATGTGACGTTTTTCTTCAACGGCGGAGAGGAAAAGGTATTCCCCGGTGAGGACCGCTGTCTGATTCCCTCTCCCAAGGTGGCCACCTATGACCTCCAGCCGGAGATGAGCGCCTATGAGGTGGCGGACGAGGCTGTCAAACGCATTGAAAGCGGCAATTACGACGTAATCATCCTCAACTTTGCCAACTGTGACATGGTGGGCCACACCGGAGTGTATGAGGCCGCAGTCAAAGCGGTGGAGGCCGTGGATGCCTGCGTTGGCCGGGTGGTGGATGCCACCGCCGGCATGGGAGGAGTCTCCCTGATCACCGCCGACCACGGCAATGCTGAGCGGATGCTGGAGGACGACGGCGTGACCCCCTTCACCGCCCACACCACCAATCTAGTGCCCTTCTATATTGTGGGCGCCGACGTGACCCTCCGGGACGGCCGGCTGGCCGACATCGCCCCCACCATGCTGGACCTGATGGGCCTGGAAAAGCCGGGCGAAATGGACGGAGAGACACTCATTCAGTAAGTTGCCCCCTGTTCCGCGGCGTCCTTTTGGAAGGCCGTTCGGAACAGCGCATATGTTGGAACCTGTGTGCACAATCGCTAAACGTCGGTTTGCCGGAGCCTTTGCCGCCCGGCGGCGCTGAAAATCCTGAAACACATCAGACGTTCCCGATTTTTGTCTTGCGGGGCGGAAAAGTTTTCCAGGCGGACCGGCGTCCGCCGATTATGAATACAGGTCATAAATTTGAAAGGAGCAGACGACCATGAAGGAAATTATTGAAATTGTTGACGTTCTGGGCCGTGAGATTCTGGATTCCCGCGGCAATCCCACCGTAGAGGTGGAGGTCTATCTGGAGGATGGCGTCATGGGCCGCGCGGCGGTGCCCTCCGGCGCTTCTACCGGTGTGCATGAGGCCTGCGAGCTGCGGGACGGCGACAAGAGCCGCTACCTGGGCAAGGGTGTGCTTACCGCCGTCAAAAACGTAAATACCGAGATTGCCGAGTGTCTGGTGGGGATGAATGTACTGGACCAGACCGCCATTGACAAGGCGCTCATCGCTCTGGACGGCACCCCCAACAAGTCCCGCCTGGGCGCCAACGCCATTCTTGGCGCATCCCTGGCCTGTGCCAAGGCCGCGGCTGAGAGCCTGGGCACCTCTCTGTACAATTATATCGGCGGCGTCAACGCCAAGACCCTGCCTGTGCCCATGATGAACATTCTCAACGGCGGCGCACACGCCACCAACAACGTAGACATTCAGGAGTTTATGATTATGCCTGTGGGCGCCTGCTGCTGGCGGGAGGCCCTGCGGATGTGCGCCGAGGTGTTCCATACCCTCAAGAGTGTGCTCAAAGAGAACGGCACCCCCGCCGCCGGTGTGGGCGATGAGGGCGGTTATGCGCCGAACCTCAAGAAGGATGAGGACGCCTTCAAGTGCATCGTGGCCGCCATCGAGAAGGCCGGCTATAAGCCCGGTGAGGACTTCAAAATCGCGATTGACGCCGCCGTGTCCGACTGGTATAACGCCGAGACCGGCTGCTATGACCTGCCTAAGGCCAAGAAGTCCATGACCAAGCAGCAGATGGTCAATATGTGGAAGAAGTTTGCCGATTCCTATCCCATCATCTCCATGGAGGACTGCATGGGCGAAGACGATATCGAGGGCTGGCAGATGCTCACCAAGGCACTGGGCGACCGGGTGCAGCTGGTGGGCGACGACCTGTTCGTCACCAACACTGAGCGGCTGAAGATGGGCCTGGAGAACAAAATTGCCAACTCGATTCTGATCAAGGTCAACCAGATCGGCACCCTCACCGAGACGCTGGATGCCATTCAGATGGCGAACCGGGCGGGCTATACCGCCGTGGTCTCCCACCGTTCCGGCGAGACGGAGGACGCCACGATTGCCGATATCGTGGTGGCCACCAATGCCGGGCAGATTAAAACCGGCGCTCCCAGCCGCACCGACCGTGTGGCCAAGTACAATCAGCTCCTGCGCATTGAGGAGGAGCTGGGCGATGTGGCGCAGTACCTGGGCAAGGATGCCTTCTTTAACCTGAAGTAATTTTTTGCGGGACGAGCGCTTTGGAGCAGCCGTCAGACCGCCGCTGCCTCTGGGTTTCTGTCCGGTGCGGTATCGAGAGTCAGTCGGAGAACGTTTACAGCGCTTACCGCAGGCAGCCCGGCCGGGGAATACCCGGCCGGGCTGAGCCTGTCGAAAAAGGCCCTTGGCCTTTTTCGACAAAAGAGATACGGCCTGCCGCGCGCACCCTTTGGGCACACTTGCAGGCCGAGCAGTGTCATTTTCGAGGCGCATGTCCCCGAAAATGACTATTTTTGACTTTGTTTTGCCGCCCTCGGGCGGCAAAACTCTGCGAGGCTTTCCTGTGGGAGAAAATTTTGCGACAGACTGAGCCCGGCCGGGGAATACCCGGCCGGGCTGCTGCTTTTTCAGGGAAAACGAAAAGAACGTTGGTTTTCCGTTTCAAATTTTGCAGTTTCAGGATTTTCCCGAACGGTACAGCATGGATGTCCTGTTTGTTTGAGCATCCAGTAATAAAACAGGTCCGCCCCTGGAATATTATAATCAGACGGCTTGAAAAGGGTCACGGATTCTGTTCAAGCATCCGGACCAAACGTGTGGGCAGACCGCTTACAGCTTTGGTTGATGATATCATGCTCATGACAGAGAGCGTCAAGGGTGAGACTACCGGCGGAAAAATGCCAAAGAGGGGACCTGACATGGAGAAAAGGAAGTCGAATTTCTGGCCGGCGGCGGCGGGCGGCGCGGCGGGGCTGGCCAATGGATTTTTCGGGGGCGGCGGCGGAATGCTGCTGGTGCCCCTGCTCAGGCGGCGGTGTGGACTGGACCAGCGAGAGGCCTTTGCCACTTCGGTGGCGGTTATTCTGCCCCTGTGCGTCCTCTCTTCCATTCTGTACTTTTTTCGGGGCGGGCTGGACCTGACGCTTGCCCTGCCCTATCTGGCGGGGGGACTGGCAGGAGGACTGGCGGGGGGAAAGCTTTTCCGAAAAGTCAACATGGTATGGCTCCGCCGTGTGTTTGCCCTGCTCATTCTCTACGGCGGCGTAAAGGCGCTGTTCTTTTGACGGGCTGGATTGCCGCCGCGCTTGCAGGAGCGGTCACGGGCGTGCTGTCCGGCTTCGGCGTGGGAGGCGGCACGCTGCTGCTGATCTATCTGACCGCTTTCGCCGGAGTGCCGCAGAACCTGGCTCAGGGGATCAATCTGCTGTACTTTCTGCCCACCGCCGCCACCGCCCTGCCTGCCCATGTGAAAAACGGCTTCATCGAAACGCGGGTTTTGATTCCGGCCATTGCCGCAGGGCTCTTGGGAACCGCCGCCGCAGCGTGGGCGGCTACGGCGCTGGATGTGGCGCTGCTGCGGCGGTGCTTTGGGGGGTTCTTGCTGGTGATTGGTGTGCGGGAGTTCTTTTCAAAAGGGTGAGCGAAACCGCAGGTAGCCCTCCAAAATCAGGCTGGCCGCCACCGCGTCCACGGTCTGCTTATGGCGCTTCATGGGCTTTCCGGAGGCGTGGAGGATATTGTGAGCTTCCACAGTGGTCCGGCGCTCGTCCCACAGCACCGGCTTGAGGCCGGAGGCGGCTTCAAGCCGGTGGGCAAAAGCCCGGCAGAGCGCTGCACGGGGGCCTTCCGTGCCGTCCATGTTCCGTGGAAGGCCCAGCACCAGCTGTTCTACCTGGTGGGCATGGACCAGTTCCGTCAGCTTTTGAACCGCAGTTTCCGGATTCCGGGTGTGGATTACGGTAGTAAATCCGGTCAGCAGTCCGGTAGGGTCTGAAATCGCGACGCCTGTCCGGGCGTCTCCATAGTCAATTGCCATAATACGCACAAAAGCCACTCCTTTGTACCCATTATAACCCCAGAGGCCTCTTTGTCAACCGACAAAGAGGCCTTTTTCGGCATAGTTGAGGCTGAATGCAGCCGGGCGTGGCAGGGAGGGGAACCGCAGCCGGGTTTGCCGGAGTTGGGCGGGGCGCTTCGCCGGACGTGGGACCGGAGGAAATGCCTATCGACGAACGGTTTTTCTTATGATATAATCTCCTCGATACATTGGAGCGGATATCCGCCGGGAGGGGGTGACGGAGATGGGCGGCGGGTCTGAGCACAAGCCGGTCAAGCGCATTTGTGTGGGTCTGCTGGCCCATGTGGATGCGGGAAAAACCACCCTTTCGGAGGGGATGCTTTACCGGGCGGGCTGTCTGAAAAAACTGGGCCGGGTGGACCACCGGGATGCCTTTCTGGACACACACGCGCTGGAGCGGGAGCGGGGCATTACCATTTTTTCCAAGCAGGCCGTTCTTCCCCTGGAGGAGGCACAGCTGACCCTGCTGGACACCCCTGGCCATGTGGACTTTTCCAGCGAAATGGAGCGCACCCTCCAGGTGCTGGACTGTGCGGTGCTGGTGATCAGCGGACCCAGCGGCGTGCAGGGTCACACCGCCACCGTCTGGGCTCTGCTGGAGCGGTACGGTGTCCCCACATTTCTGTTTATCAACAAAATGGACCTGGACGGCGCGGACCGGGCGGTGCTGCTGGCCTCTCTGCGGGAGCGGCTGAGCGAGGGCTGCGTGGACTTTGGGCAGGCAGGGCCGGCCCTGTGGGAGAGCGCCGCCTTGTGCGACGAGGAGACGCTGGAGACCTATCTGGAGCGAGGGCGCCTGGAGGATGGGGACATTGCCGACCTGACTGCCCGGCGGAAGCTGTTTCCCTGCTATTTTGGCTCCGCGCTGCGCCTGGAAGGAGTGGACGGGCTGCTGGACGGCCTGGTCCGGTATGCTCCCGCGCCCCGCTATCCGGCGGAATTTGGGGCGCGCGTCTATAAAATCGCCCGGGACCCCCAGGGAGGACGGCTCACCTATTTGAAGATCACCGGAGGCGTACTCAAGGTCAAAGACCTGCTGACCAACCGCCGGGCGGGGCTGGACGAGGACCAGGTGTGGGAGGAAAAAGTGGACCAGATCCGCCTGTACTCCGGTGCGAAGTATACGCTGAAGGAGCGGGCGGAGGCGGGCACTGTATGCGCCGTCACCGGACTGAACCGCACATTTCCCGGGCAGGGCCTTGGGGCGGAGCAGAGTGGCGGGGAGCCCCTTCTGGAGCCGGTGCTCACCTATCAGGTGGAGCTTCCCCAGGGGTGCGACCCCCATTCCGCGCTGAAAAAGCTGGAGCTTCTTCAGGAAGAGGACCCCCAGCTCCATGTAATTTGGAACGGGCAGCTGCGGGAAATTCACGTTCAGCTGATGGGGGAGGTCCAGCTGGAGGTACTGCGGGAGGTCATTGCCCAGCGGTTTGGCCTGGATGTGACGTTTGGAACCGGACATATTGTCTACCGGGAGACCATCGCCGCCCCGGTGGAGGGGGTGGGACACTATGAACCGCTGCGGCACTACGCGGAGGTCCATCTGCTGATGGAGCCGGGAGAGCGGGGAAGCGGCCTGGTTTTGAATACAGTGTGCCCGGAGGACACGCTGGACCGAAATTGGCAGCGGCTGATTCTCACCCATCTGGCCGAGCGCAGTCATCCGGGCGTACTTACCGGGGCCCCTATCACTGATATGCGGCTGACCCTGGTGGCGGGCCGCGCCCATGAGAAACACACCGAGGGCGGAGATTTTCGCCAGGCAACCTACCGGGCGGTGCGCCAGGGGCTGATGCAGGCGAAGAGCATCCTGCTGGAGCCCTGGTATGCCTTCCGGCTGGAGCTGCCCGCCGGTTCCCTGGGGCGGGCCATCACCGACTTGCAGCGAATGAACGGCGTCACCGAGACCCCCCGCACAGAGGGGGAGACCGCCGTGCTCACGGGGGCGGCCCCGGTAGCGGGCCTGCGGGACTACGGCCGGGAGGTGGCCGCCTACACCAGGGGACAGGGGCGGCTCTTCTGCGCGCCCAGAGGCTGGGCCCCCTGTGCCGACCAGGAGCGGGCAGTTGCCGCCAGCGGATACGACCCGGAGCGGGATACCGACCATCCGGCGGACTCCATCTTCTGCGACCATGGGGCGGGGGTGCTGGTGAAATGGGACCAGGCGGCCGCCCACATGCACGTCAGCAGCGGCCTGCGGCTGGGGCGGACGGAGGCGGAGCCCGAGCCAGCGGAGGACCGAGCCCCGCCGCGGCGGTCCTCCCCCGGCGGCCTGGAGCAGGACAGGGAGCTCCAGGAAATCTTTGAGCGGACCTACGGCCCGGTCAAACAGAAAGAGTTCCGGGCCTCCGTAAGACCCAGGGAACCCGCTGCTTCCCCGGCCCGCCCGGCGGAGCCCCGGAAGCAGGGGCCGGAATATCTGCTGGTGGACGGCTATAACATCATCCATGCCTGGGATGACCTGAAGGAGGTGGCCAGCACCAGCCTGGACGCCGCGCGGCAGCTGCTGATGGACCTGCTGAGCAATTATCAGGGATATAAGCAGTGCGTTGTCATACTGGTGTTTGACGCCTATCGGGTGCCCAGGAATACGGTAGAGGTCAGCCGTTACCATAATATCTACGTGGTTTTTACTAAGGAGGCGGAGACTGCCGACGCCTATATTGAAAAGGCCACCTATGAGATTGGACAAAAACATCGGGTGCGGGTGGCCACCTCTGACGGGGCCGAGCAGATGATCATTCTGGGCCACGGGGCCCTGCGGCTGTCCGCCCGGACCTTCCAGGCGGAGGTGGAGCAGGCGGTGGGTCAGATCTCCGCCCTGATCCGGCGGAACAATCAACGGCCTGACAGCGCACAGCCCGTCCGCCGCGCCATGGAGCAGGCGCAGGAGAAAAAGCAGAGCGCAGTAAAAGGGCAAAGCCGCCATACCGGGCAAAGGGAGGGGCAGTCCGCTGGGCCCTCCGGAGCATAAATCAGAAAAGAAGGAAAGGAAGTATCCCCATGAAACAGTTTCAGTACGTCATTACCGACCCCGTCGGGATTCACGCCCGGCCTGCCGGACTGCTGGTGAAGGCCGCCAAAGCGCTGGAGAGCACCGTCACCATTGAAAAAGCGGGCGGCAAGTCCGCCGTATGTACCAAGCTCATGGCAGTTATGGGCCTGGGCATCAAGCAGGGCGACACGGTCTCCGTCACGGTGGAGGGCGGCAGCGAGGAGGCCGACGCCGCCGCAATGGAGCAGTTTTTCAAGGATAATCTGTAGGCCGAAGGGAGGAGCCGTCCCGTGCAGGTTGCAGCCGGAACATCTATTTTAAACGGTATTGCCATTGGACCGTTACGGGTATGCAGAAAGGCCCGGAGCTGTCAGGTCAGCCAGGTGTCTGCGCTGACCCCCCGGGAGGAGTGGGCGCGCTTCCAGGCCGCCGCAGCCAAGGCCAAAGAGCAGCTGGCAGAGCTGTACGACAAGGCCGTGGAGGAAGCGGGCGAGGACAGCGCGGCCATTTTTGAGATTCATCAGATGATGCTGGAAGACGAGGATTATCTGGACGCGGTGAAAGAGCTCCTGGACAACCAGGGGACTGCCGCCGAATACGCCGTATCCGCCGCCGGGGAGCAGTTTGCCGGGGCCTTTGCCGCTATGGAGGATGCGTACATGCAGGGGAGGGCGGCCGATATCAGGGATATCTCCCGCCGGGTGGTAAATATCCTCACCGGACAGGAGGAGGCGGACCTCCAGGACGGGCGGCCCGCGATTCTGGCGGCCGACGACCTGACCCCCAGTGAGACCGTGCAGCTGGACAAGCGCCAGCTGCTGGGCTTTGTCACCCGCCAGGGCTCTGGCAGCAGCCATACGGCAATCCTGGCCCGAACCATGAATATCCCCGCCCTCATTGGTGTGGACATTGATGAGAGCTGGGACGGGCATATGGCGGTGCTGGACGGGTATGCCGGACGCATCTATATCGACCCGGACCCGGAGCTGCTGGCCGGGATGGAGGCCAGGCGTAAAAGGGACCTGGAGCAGGCGGCCCTGCTCCAGGCGCTGAAGGGGACCCCCAACGTCACCCTGGACGGCAGGGAGATCAAGGTATACGCCAACATCGGCAGCGCCGGGGACGCGGAGCTGGCGCTGCAAAACGACGCCCAGGGCATCGGGCTGTTCCGCAGCGAGTTTCTCTACCTGAACGCGGAGGATTATCCATCCGAGGAGGAGCAGTTTATCCAGTATAAGCGGGCGGTGGAGGTCATGGCGGGGAAAAAAGTCATCATCCGCACGCTGGATATCGGGGCTGACAAGCAGGCGGCCTATTTCGGGCTGGACCGGGAGGAGAACCCCGCCATGGGCTTCCGGGCTATCCGCGTCTGCCTGACCCGGAAGGAGATGTTCAAACAGCAGCTCCGGGCGATTCTCCGGGCCAGTGCATTCGGCTGCGTGGGCATTATGTTCCCTATGATCATCTCAGTCCAGGAAGTCCGGGCGGCCAAGGAGATTCTGGAGGAGTGCAGAGCCGAGCTCCGGGAGGAGGGCGCCGCCCTGGGCCAGGTGGAGACCGGCATTATGATTGAGACCCCCGCCGCCGTTGTCATGGCGGAAGAGCTGGCCCGGGAGGTGGACTTTTTCTCCCTGGGCACCAACGACCTGACCCAGTATACCCTGGCCATCGACCGGCAGAATCCCAGGCTGGACAGCTTTTACGACCCGCACCACCCTGCGGTTCTTCGCATGATCCGCCACACCGTGGAGGCCGGACACCGGCACAACTGCTGGGTAGGCATCTGCGGAGAGCTGGGAGCGGACCAGGCCCTTACCGAGACCTTCCTGCGCATGGGCCTGGACGAGCTGTCCGTCTCCCCTCCGGCGGTGCTCCCGCTGCGGAAGCATATCCGCGGCCTGGACCTGAGCGGGGGGAAGGATTGACGGGAGCTGCCCGCCGTTTTACAGCCCTTGTATGTACGGCAGCCGCGTTTCACATTGGGCGGCAGCCGCGGTTTGACGAAAAAGTCTGCCTTGGGGCAGACTTTTTCGCGTAAAAACGGTTTTTGCACTGCTTGTCTTTGACCGCCGGGGAGTATATAATGGCAGACGGCCGTAAAGTCAGGAGTGTTCCCCAATCTTAAAGGATATTTAAATATATCCCACCGCTGGGCTTAAACTGCTCCTGCTATCCTAAAAAACATGAGGTGAGTGTCTTGCATAGCATTCTGATCTGTGACGACGACAAGGACATCGTATCCGCCCTGGATATCTATCTCACCAGCGAGGGCTACCGGACTCTGAAGGCCTACGACGGGCTGGAATGTCTGCGTATTGTGGAACGGGAGAATGTGGACCTGGTGCTGCTGGACGTGATGATGCCGGGACTGGACGGCATCCGTACCACCGCCAAGCTCCGGGAGAGCCGGAACATCCCCATCATCCTGCTTACCGCCAAAAGCGAGGACTCAGACAAGGTGCTGGGGCTGAACATCGGGGCGGACGACTATGTGACAAAGCCCTTCAACCCCATTGAGGTCATCGCCAGAGTGAAGAGCCAGCTGCGGCGGTACACGACGTTGGGAGGGCGCAGCCAGATGGCGGAGGACGCCGCGGTCCTACGAAACGGCGGCATTGCTCTGAACGACGCGGCCAAATCCGTCACAGTGGACGGGGAGTCCGTAAGCCTCACACCTATTGAGTATAATATCCTCCTGCTGCTGATGAAAAGTCCCGGCAGGGTATTTTCCACCAGTCAGATCTACGAGCTGGTGTGGAACGACCCCTCTCTGGGCTCGGAGAACACTGTGGCGGTGCATATCCGGCACCTGCGGGAGAAAATCGAGATAGACCCGGCCAATCCCCGGTATATCAAAGTGGTCTGGGGCCTGGGCTACAAGATGGAAAAGGCATAACGGCCGTGGAAGGACTGCCTGCCGTCCATACCCCGCCACTTTAAGGAGGTACAACGCGATGAAACAGCGGCGCACCAGCCCTAGACTGCGGGTCCTGGCGGCGATATTGGCCCTGGTAATGGGTACGGCGGGTTTCCTGGCCACCGGCTTCACCCTGTATAAGTGGGACGACATCTGGACCGGCGCGGGCTATTACAGCAGCAGCGAATACACCGAAGCCCTGTATGACTACATCAGCGCGGTACGGGAACTGGCGCGTCTGCTCCAAAAGCAGAGGTGGGGTGAAAAGCTCTCTTACCTGGAGGCGCAGCAGCTGGACAATTTCCAAAAGCTCCTCTCTGCGGAAAACACCAATTTCCGCGTCCGTCTCCTGAACAACGATACCGGTGAGCTCCTGTACAGCAATCTCCCGGTGGACACATCCCGGGACGCACTGCATAACGCCGTCCACCAGGTCCTCTATACCCCCCTGGCGCTCACCAGCAGCACCGGCATTTCCGACAATGACTATATGGGCTGGGACGAAGAGGGGGAACGGCATCTGATTTATATCTACCTCCCCGACTGGTCGGTAATTGCCTGCGGACCGGAGGACGCGGAGCGGGCCGCGGGCTATGGCTGGCTGTTGAACGGGTATGACAGCTGGACCTACCACCAGGACCTGGACAGCCGCGTCAAGACCGCGAATCTGGCTGTGGAGTATGGTGTCACGGATCCGCTCCGGGCAGAAGATAATTTTGTGGATATGTATCATAGCTATATCCAGTACGCCCACTATATGCCCATCATAGCTCTGGCCGCCGTTATTATGGACGCCGTAGCGGTCCTAGCGCTGGCCTTTCTGTGCATGGGGGCCGGCCGGCGGCGGGACCGGCAGGGCATCTGTCTGGGGCGTCTGGACCGCATACCCCTGGATCTGCTGGCCGTGGTCTTGTTTACCGCCGTCTGCTTTCTGCTGGCCGCGGAAGGTTCCATGACCTATGGTTATGCCAGCTCAGACCCAGGCGACGCGGTCCGCACAGAAACCACGGTAGGCATCCTGCTCATTTCCCTGGCCATCGGCGGGTGCGTCCTGACCGGCATTCACACCCTGGCAGTCCGGTATAAGACCCACACCCTCTTTTCCAATACGCTGATTTGGAGGGGGTGTGCCGGGCTGGGGCGCGCCTGCCGGGAGCTGGCCGCCGGCTGGCCCCTGGTCTGGCGGGCGGCGGCGGTATTCGGGCTCTATCTGGTGGGGAGCGTCCTCACCGCCGCTACCGTATTTCTGACTCCCCTGTACCAGGGGCTGGTGCTGTATGCCATCTGCCGCTGGTGCCTCCAGTGGAAGGAGATACAGGAGGGTCTGCGGCACATTGTAGGGGGCGACCCCTCTTATAAGATCAATACCGGCAGGCGGATGTACCGGGACCTGCGGGAGCACGCCGGACAGCTCAACGACCTGGGCGGAGCCATCAGCTCCGCTGTGGAGGAGCAGCTCAAGAGCGAACGCTTCAAGGCCGAGCTGATTACCAATGTCTCCCAC
>CANDFO010000020.1 GCA_947384055.1 uncultured Flavonifractor sp. | reverse complement strand
GCCACGGTGCCGCCGCCGCCGGCGTCCACCTTGCCCAGCTCGGCCATCTGCCAGGCCGCGCCCGCCTCGTCCAGTACCCGGCGCACATAGGCTACCAGTTCGGCAGAGGCGTCGGAGGCTCCGCTCTTTCCCCGGGAGCCGGTGTATTTGCACAGACCCATGCCGTAGTTGATCAGGGCGCTGTTGCGCTTCTCATATACGTCGGCAAAGTTGGGGTCATAGGCGGCGGTCACGTCGGCGGACAGACAGAAGGACTTCTCATAGCAGACCTTCAAAGGCACCCGCTGGGCGTCGCACAGGTCGCTCATAAAAGTATCGAAAGCGGCGGATTTCATGCCGGACACACCGGTGGAGCCCACCTCCTCCTTGTCGGCCAGCATGCAGACAGCGGTGCGCTCAGGGGCACTCAGGTCCAGCAGGGCCGCCAGGCAGGCATACCCGCACACCCGGTCGTCGTGGCCGTAAGCGCCGATGAGGGAGCGGTCAAAGCCCAGGTCAGAGGCCTTAAAATTGGGTACAGCTTCCAGCTCAGCGGAGATAAAGTCGGCCTCCGTGACGCCGTACTTCTGGTTCAGCAGGTCCAGAATGGCCAGCTTTACCCGGTCGGCCCCTTCGTCGTCCTTAAAGGGACGGCTGCCCACCAGAATGTTCAGACTTTCGGCGGGAATGGCCTCACCCAGAGGCTTTTTAGACTGCTCGGCACCCAGATGAGGGAGCAGGTCGTCCACCGTAAACACAGGGTCCCCGGGGGCTGCGCCAATAGACACCTGGAGCACGGAGCCGTCCTTCATCGCGATGACGCCATGGAGCTCCAGGGGGATGGCCACCCACTGGTACTTGCGGATGCCGCCGTAATAGTGGGTCTTAAAAAAGGCCAGCTCGCTGTCCTCATAGAGGGGGGCGGGCTTCAGGTCCAGGCGGGGAGAGTCGATATGAGCGGCTCCGATGTTAACGCCCTCGCTGAGGGGCCTGGTCCCCAGGACCGTCAGCATCACCGACTTGCCCCGGTTAACCCGGTAGAGCTTGTCGCCGGCCTGAACGGACATACCCCGGGTAAAGGGCTTGAAGCCCCTGGCCTCAGCCAGGCGGACAGCCTCGGCGACGGCCTCCCGCTCGGTCTTGGCAGCGTCCAGAAACTGCTTGTAGTCCTCGCAGTAGGCGTTGAGCTCGCTCTCCTCACTCTGTGTCAGGCGGTCCCAGCCGTTTTTGGGCTGGTGAAGCAGCGCCTCCCGGCGCAGCTCACCGGGGGTCTTTTGTTTTTCTTCCATATTGCATGTGCCTCCTTATCAAATTACGGTACTACCATACCACAAATCCGTGAATATTTCCAGAAAAACGGGCCGGTTTTTATTTAATCTCCTTGCTGTCCACTTCGGCGCTCAGCAGCGCGGCGAATTCCTCCAGGCCCATAGCGCCCATGTCCACGCCGGTGCGGTGGCGCACGGAGACCGTCTGGTTCTCCATATCCCGGTCGCCTACCACCAGCATATAGGGGACCTTCTGGAGCTGTGCCTCCCGGATTTTTTTGCCGATCTTCTCGCTGCGGTGGTCTGTCTCCACCCGGAAGCCCTTTTTATCCAGAGCTGCGGCCACAGAATCGGCATACTCCGCTGCCCGGTCGGTGACGGGCAGGAGCTTTACCTGCACGGGGGCGAGCCAGGCGGGGAACGCGCCGGCAAAGTGCTCGGTGATGACGCCGATAAACCGTTCGATAGACCCCAGCACCACCCGATGGATCATGACGGGCCGGTGCTTCTGCCCGTCCTCGCCGGTGTACTCCAGCTCAAAACGTTCGGGCAGCTGGCTGTCCAGCTGAATGGTGCCGCACTGCCAGGTCCGCCCCAGGGAGTCGGACAGGTGGAAGTCCAGCTTGGGACCGTAGAAGGCCCCGTCGCCCTCATTGACGACAAACTCTTTTCCCATGTCGGTAATGGCGTTTTTCAGAATGTCCTGATTGCGCTCCCACTCCTCCACCGTCCCGATATGGTCCTCCGGCATAGTGGACAGCTCAATGGTGTAGCTCAGTCCAAAGGTGGAATAGACCTCGTCAAAGAGGCGCACCGTCTCCTGGATGACATCCTTCATCTGTTCCCGGGTCATAAATACATGGGCGTCGTCCTGGTTAAAACAGCGCACCCGGAACAGCCCGTGGAGCGCACCGGACAGCTCATGGCGGTGGACAAGGCCGATTTCCCCCACCCGCAGGGGCAGGTCCCGGTAGGAGTGAGGTTCACTGTCATAGACCATCATTCCACCGGGACAGTTCATGGGCTTAATGGCAAAGTCCACATCGTCAATCACGGTGGTATACATGTTGTTTTTGTAGTGGTCCCAGTGGCCGGAGCGCTCCCACAGCTGGCGGTTGAGCATGATGGGGGTGGAGATCTCCACATAGCCGTACCTTTTGTGAACCGCACGCCAGTAGTCCAGCAGCGTATTTTTCAGGGTCATGCCTTTGGGCAGGAAGAAGGGGAAGCCGGGGCCCTCGTCCCGGAGCATAAACAGGCCCAGCTCCTTGCCCAGTCGCCGGTGGTCCCGCTTCTTGGCCTCCTCAATGCGGGCCAAATACGCGTCCAGCTCGTCTTTTTTGGGAAAAGCAATGCCGTAAATGCGCTGAAGAGTCTCACGGCTGGAATCTCCCCGCCAGTATGCGGCGTTGCAGGCGGTAAGCTTGATGGCATTGCCCTTTACCCGCCCCGTAGAGTCCAGATGGGGACCGGCGCACAGGTCGGTAAACTCCCCCTGCCGATAGAAGGAAATGGCGGCGTCCGCAGGCAGATCGTCGATGAGCTCTACCTTGAAAGGCTCGTTCCGGTCCTCCATGAATTTGCGGGCCTCTTCACGCGGGAGCTCAAAGCGTTCCAGCTTGAGTTTCTCTTTACAGATTTTCCGCATTTCCCCCTCGATTTTTTCCAAAATCTCCGGTGTAAAAGGGAACGGGGAGTCCATGTCGTAATAAAAGCCCTCGTCAATGGAGGGACCGATGGCCAGCCTGACCTCCGGATACAGCCGCTTTACCGCCTGCGCCAGAATGTGGGAGCAGGTATGCCAGTAGGTTTTGCGGTATGTCTCGTTTTCAAAGGTATACTGATTGTTTTCTTCGGACATGATAATTCCTCCTGTTTTCTGGGGTATCCACAAAAAAGTGCTCCACCCCCGTCTATCAGGGGTGAAGCACTTGAACGCTCCACGGTTCCACCCTGCTTGCGGCATTCCTGCCGCCGCTTCGTTTTCCGCGCTAACGGGCGGACCCGGCCTGTTTACTGGGCATACGCCGTTGACAGGCGGCTCAGGGGTGGTTGTTCCGGCTGCTTGGCAGACGCGCTCTCAGCTTGCCGCGCGCCCTCTCTGTGCCGCAGGAGCGGACCTTGTCCCCGTCGCTGCCGCTTTGACGGGATTACTATATCACCCGGCCGGCAAATTGTCAAGAGAGGAGCGGCGGCGAAAATGGTCTCATGAAATACGCGGGCAAATTATGAACAAAAGCGGGGAGCAGGGGTGGATTCAGGAGAAATTGCCACCTGTCAGGAATGACGCCGCAGACAGGCGCTTAATGCTTCCAATTGCCGCTTTGGGCATGATAAAACAGGAGAAGACAGGGGTTCAGCTCCGGTCCAGCAGCTCCCTCAGCCGTTTCTGGTACATGGCCTGAATCTCCGGCTGGGACCCCAGCCCATCCATGTGGCAGGTGACGGCATAACCGGCCGCTTCCAGACGGCTCTTCCAGCTCTCCGGCTCATTCCCCGCCATGTCATTGATGGCATGGTCTCCCGCTACAACCATCAGCGGAACCAGCTTCACCTGCCGGTGCTCCGTCTTTTGGAGCTGCTCCAGCACCTGGTCCAGCTCCGGCCAGCCTTCAACCGTACCCACATAGGCGCGCTCCACGCCGGTGAGGGACAGCACCGTCTGAAGCGCCGGATAGACCAGATTGGCAAACCCCACCGTGCCATGACCCATCAGCACCAGCGCCCCCTCCTCCGGCAGATAGCGCTTCTCAATGATCCGGGCCAGCTCCGCCAGAGCTGTGTGGTCCGCCAGCAGCGGCTCCCCCAGCGCCAGCACCTCAAACCTCCCCTGCCGGGAGAACCGGTGGACCGCCCGCTTGATTTTGGCGTATTCCACACCGGGAAGCAGGTGGGTCGGCTGAACGTATACGCGGGTGCAGCCCTGTTCCGCCAGACGCTCCAGCGCCTCTTCCACGCTGCATACCGGCTCTCCCCGTTTCTCCAGAATCCGCCGGATCATAGAGCTGGTGTAGGCGTTCAAAAAGGTCATCCCCGGCGCCGCCGCCGCCAGCGCCCGCTCCACCCCTTCAATATCCAGCCTCGCCTTGGGAATCGTGGTCCCGAAACTTACTGCCAGCAACGCCTGCTTCATACCGTTTCGCTCCTTTTTCTCTGTATCTCAGGGTTTTGCTGAAAAATTTATCACATAACTATAGGCCCAGGTCTTGTTTGATAATCGGCAATATGACCAACGGCGAGGGATTTTTTATCAGACAGGGCAAAAAATCGCAGGAATACTTTGTGTACTTCAAGAATTTTTAACGTGGTATGGCGAAAAAAGGTCCGTTGTTTGGGCGTATTGACAATTTTCAAACAAGCCCTGGTACTCTACCAAGTTAAAAATTACAGATTGAATTTGGAGCAGGATTTTTGCAGGGCAAGGCGGAGGACGCCGATGGGCTGACGCCCACCAGGGACGACAACGAAGCCATGCGGAAATCCGGCCCAAAGGCAAATGCAATGTTCCAGCCTGATAGAGTACTAGTTTTACACATGAAATCTCCGCCTGACCTCCTCCCGCAGGGAGGGCACCCGCCGCACCACCAGCAGGGGGATCAGCAGTCCGCCGCAGACGGTGAGCACCACCAGGGACCAGCCGGGGTCCCAGGAGCGGGTCAGCCAGCGGTCAATGAAAAACTCCACACCCACCACAAACAGACCGATGCTGCCGGTGAGCACCATCACCGTGGTCAGCACGCTGTGCCGGTTTACCCGCAGCACCAGGCCCAGCAGAAGCAGCAGCGCCCCGCCCCACAGGATGATGGGCAGAGCCAGTCCCAGATACCAGCTCCAGCCGTCCATTCCCAGGGCGATGGCCGCCACATAGAGGGCCACCGCTCCGATATCCAGCAGCAGCCGCAGCAGCAGGTGCATACCCCTGGCCAGAAGCGGCGGAACCAGCCACAGCCACAGCATGGCCGCCGCGCCGATGACATACAGCGACCAGGTCTGCCCCGGACGCAGGAACAGGTTGAGGACGCCGCAGCACACCGCCACCGACACCAGCATGGCGCTGAGCAGAATAGCGGCATCCCGTTTCACCGCCGGAAGCACCTGCCCGGGCTCCTCCGGAAAGGGCGTGGGGGCGGCGGCATCTACCGGCTGGTTGGGGTTGAGCACTGGGGTATGGCACAGCGGACAGAACCGGGCGGTATCGTCCAGCTCCACGCCGCAGTTGACACAGTAGGACACAACCGTTCTCCCCCTTCCTAAAAAATCAGCTGGGAGCGCCCCAGGCGGTTGCTCTCCACCTTTACGGGAATGCCCTCCCGCACCAGAAAGCGGAAGAAATCCCGCTCGGTATCGGTCTCCGCCAGGGTTCCGGCAAAGGTAATCTCCATCTGATTGCCATAGCTGATGGAGGCGCAGTGGACTCGGGGCAGAGTGGCCTGGCCCAGGATTACTTCCATGCGCTGGATATGGGGGCGCATCTCCCCCGGCACCGGGAAAGGCCCCGGGTTGGTATATGTGCCAGAATAAGGGCGTACGCCCGCTATGTGATAGCTCAGCGCCATCACCGGGTCCTTCAGCACCACCGGAATCAGCCGCAGGAGCTTATTGGTGGTAAAGCGCACGTTTCCCGTCAGCATAGCCCGCATCTGCTGGCGGTTGATGTTCAGCCGCAGATAGTGGTGAACCTGGTTTGCAATCTCCTCAAAGGTATACTCCCCCAGGGATGGGTCAATGCAGGGCCGCACCGTGAGTATGAAGTTCCGCAGCGTCTCTGAGGGAAACCAGGCCCGCAGATTGATAGGAATCGCCAGGGCCACCGGGAGCTCCCGCCGAGGCCGCTCCCGGTGCTGCTTGTCCAAAAGAACTTTCAGCAGCACCGCCGTCAGGTACTCGGTGATGGAGACCCCTCGGCTTCTGGCCTTCTCCTTCAGCCGGTCCAGCGGGAGGAAACCCATGGTCACATTGAGGGTATAAAAAGGCTCCGGCGTGCCGGTATTGGGGTAGGCCTTCCCGCCCATGGGAAGGCGCAGCACCCGTTTTCCCGCATAACGGGCATAGGCGTCCTCCCGCTCCTCCCGCCGGGGTGGGCTGTCAATGTCCAGGATTCCGCAGGTATTGGGGATTTTATGGCCCAGCTCCCGCAGATAAACCGCCAGCAGCGTCTTAAAAAAAACCAGAGCCCCGCCGCCGTCGCTGATGGCGTGGAAAACCTCAATAGAGATGCGCCTTTCATAGTAGTAAAAGCGCACCAGCCACCCGTTATCCTCCCGGAAACGCACCGGCTGGCAGGGGTTGGCGATGTCCTCTTTCACAAAAGGACCGGGCGCGTTGTTGGGCTCGCAGTAGTACCAAAAAGCCCCCTTCTTGATGCGCACCGCAAATGTGGGAAACCGGGGCATGGTTTTCAGCACCGCCCGCTGAAGAGCGGCCGGGTCCACCGGCTCCGTCATCAGGGCGGAAAAGCGATAAATAGCAGAATATTTTTCCTTCTGGATGGCGGAGTAGAGTACGCCCGCATTGTCCAGCGGATACCACTCCGGCTTTCCGCCGCGCTGCTTATTGGGCATAGCTCCACCCCTCCCTCCATCCAGGCATACGGCTTATCTGGAGTATACTACGTTTTTCCCGCGGGAGCAAGGGAAACCGGGCGGCGGCTTCAGTCCAGCAGCCGACTGAGCATGCCCCGCTTCAGGGCCACCGCTTTCTGGGGACAGAGCTCATGACAGCAGTAGCAGTGGATACATTTGCCGGGGGCGACCCGGGCCTTTTTATCCCTCATGGTGATGGCCTGCGCAGGGCAGGCATTTTTGCAGATACCGCAGCCGATGCACACTTCAGGGCGGATTTTTGGGGTCTGAGCCATCAGATTTTTGGTCAGCCGCTCCATAAAAGGGGTCAGTGGTCCAAAAAATTCCATAATGTCGGTGCGCACATGACCGGGAAACCGGTAATCGGGGATCCGCAGGTCCTCCATGCGCCCGCCCACCAGCTCCACCTCCTCCATTCGGCTGGGGGTCAGTCCCCGGCGCCGGGCGGCCAGCAGCACCGGATTCTCCGACTGAGGAAGTCCCATAATCTCCCCCGCCACCACATCCAGGGCCAGCGGACTGTCCGAGGCCAGCAGCAACCCCACCTGCCGGGGAGTGCCGGAGGCCCCCGGTCCCTCCCCCTCCATGGCCAGCACCGCATCCATCACACACAGGCGGGGGGCGGCCCAGGCCGACAGGTCCAGAAGCATGTCCGCAAAGCGGCCCTTATCCTGGTGGCTGGCGTGAAAGCCCACCTTGGTCACACCTGGAATCAGTCCGAAGTGATTCTTCACCGCTCCCGTCATGCTCATAAAGGTATGGGTTTTCATCTTACACAGGTCAAACATGCCGTCGCACTCCACCGCCGGGGCGATGACCTCCGCCTGCCGGAGCACCTTTCCCTCCGGCAGGGTAATCTGCCGGGAGGTCAGGTCGTAATTGAGCTCCGCGCCGCTCTCCTCCGCCGCCTGAACCATGCCGCCCCGCTCATAGAGCCGCCGCAGACCGGGCTCCGAGTAGGGCCCGCCGGGGCTGTCGGCGATTACGGCCCGGCCGCCCTGGTCCGCCACCAGCCTGGCTACGGCGGACACCACCGCCGGATGGGTACACACCGCCTGCTCCGGCCTGGCCGCAGCCAGCAGGTTGGCCTTGAGCAGAATGCGCTCGCCGGGGCGGACAAAGCGTTCCATTCCGCCCATGCCGGCAATGAGGGCGGAGAGCTGTTCCGCCGCCTGGCTGTAATCCTGGCAGGGGATGACATATACCTTATGGCTCATGGAAACCTCCCTTTGGATCTGTTATATGTGCATTGGATCAGCTTACAGTATACCCTCTGCGGGAGGAAAAATCAACCGGCAGAGCGGGAACCTGTATTCACAACCGTTGAACGCCGACTGAGCGGTCTTTTTCCCGCCATACTGCGTCGCTTTCCCTTGCCATCCGTCAGGATGGCTGCGGAACATCTCCTTGTCTGGCGGGAAAAATCCTCGCCCATCCAGCATTCCCCGATTATGAATACAGGTTCTGAGAGCCGGACAGCACCGCCATAACACGCCCCGCCGCCAGAGACAGCAGCAGCCCGGCCGCCGCGCCCAGCACCACCGGCAGCCACACCTGCCCTTGCAGCAGATCAAAGGCCACCCCGTAAAGAGCCTGCCCCAGCGGAACGGCGCAGGTGCTGATGGCGGAGATAAAGGCGGCGGTTTTGCCCATGAGATGGGGCGGCGTCACCTGCTGAAAAAAGGTCTGCGCGGCAATGTTGAAGAGCATGACACAGGCCAGCCCCAGCAGGACACAGACCAGAATCACTCCGTAGGTCCCCAGGGCGGGAGCCTCCAGGAACAGGGCGGCCGCAATGGGCAGCAGCAACAGAGCGCTGCCGGCCAGGAAGCGGTGGGACCGCCGGAATCCCGTCCGGCCCAGTACCGGGCCGGAGAGCATACCCCCCAGCACGGAGCCCAGCCCCATCACCCCCTCCGCCGCGCCGTACATCTGGGCGGAGAGGCCCAAGTGGACCTTTATCAGGTAGGGCAGCCCCACCAGGAATACGGGGGCCAGCAGAAGATTCAGCCCCGCCAGCAGCAGGAGCAGGCGAAACAGCCAGGGCTCTTTCCGCAGCAGAAACCCTCCGGCCTCTTTCAGGTCGGCGGCAACCCCCGTCAGGGCCGCCCCCTGCCGCTCTGGAGGGGTAAACGGGATGCGCAGAAAGCACTCCATTACCGCCGACAGCAGAAAACACCCGCCGCCGGTCCACAGCATAGGCGCCAGTCCCGTCCGGCCGTACAGGGCTCCGCCCAGAATGGGTCCCAGCAGGCTGGCTAGGGACTGTACCTGAGCTACCGCGCCGTTGGCGGCCATGCGCCCCTCCGGAGGCACCAGAGCCGGGATGCTGGCCTGAACAGAGGGCTGATAGAAGGCCTGGATTGCAGAGAGCAGGACCATCAAGACGGCCACCGTTGGGACGGTCCCCCCTCCTCCGGCGACAAGGCAGTAGCCCCCGGCCAGGGCTGCGGTGAGAAAATCCAGTCCGGCCATAATCCGCTGCCGGGGCACCCGGTCAGCCAGCACCCCGCCCAGGGGCGCGCATAGTACCGTGGGGACCATGGACAGGGCCAGAATCCCTCCAAAGGCGGCGGCAGACCCGGTGAGCTCCAGCACGTAAAGGGACAGGGCAAAGCGCAGGACGCTGTTGCCAAACAGGGAAATGATCTGCCCCGCGACCATGAGCTTAAAGTCGCGGAAAAAAGCGGTGGATGTCATAGGCGGTCTCCTCTCAGAACCTGTCACCGCCGGGCATCGTTTTGCACGGGTACAGACAGGTTCTCAATATAATACCGACGGTCGGTATGTATTGGGCCCGGAAAAAACCGCCCGCTGGGGCGGTCCCAGTACTCTACCAAGGCAGAAATTACAGATTGAATTTGGAGCAGGATTTTTGCAGGGCGAGGCGGAGGACGCCGGTGGGCTGACGCCCACCAGGGACGACAACGAAACCATGCGGAAATCCGGCCCAAAGGCAAATGCAATGTTCTAGCCTGGTAGAGTACTAGTTTGCTTCCGCGCGCCGTTTCAGAAGGCGATCATAGTAGTCCATGGCCACCTCCACCAGCTCATCCGTGAGAATGGGCAGGCCAAACTGCTCCAACATCGCCTTGCAGAAGAGAAATTTCTGCCGGTATCCCTCCCGGTCACACCGGTAAAGCTCCGCCCACATCCACACATTGGTCAGCAGCATGAAGGCCTCCGACAGCGCATCCGGAAATCGGGGGGAGGCGGAGCCGTCGTCGATGGCCTCCTGAACCAGACGCCTCATATAGGGAGCAGCCTCCCGAAAGACCGAGTCCAGGGAGAGGGAGACCATCTTGGGGTCCCGCAGCAGAGCCAGCATCATCCCGTCGATCTCCTCTTTATGGGGGTCGGAGAGAAAAAAGCGGAAGATATACCGCAGTTTCTCCAGCCCATTCTCCCCGGGAACGCCTTTGGGCTCGGGATACCAGCCCAGATTCCGGTAATACCGCTCGCTGAGGAGGTCCATAATCTCTGCCTTGGACTTGAAATGGTGGTAGATGGCCCCCTTGGACATGCCGAGAGCGTCCACAATATCCTGAATTGTGGTGGCGTCATATCCTTTTTCCTGAAACAGCTTTAAGGATACGTCCAGAATTCTGCGCACGGTCTCCTCCGGATGCTTATTGCGGGCCATGGCAGATATGCCTCCTTACATACATACCGTCGGTATGTATAAAATACATCAGTACGCCCCCTCTGTCAAGAGAGGGGGCGTACTTTTCATTCAATTTTATAGTCGATGCGGTTGAGATGTGGTAAAAAGGAGGCGAGGGAAAACGGGGCGTGGCAAGGCGGAGGACGCGGGCGGGCTGACGCCCGCCAAGGACGACAACGCCGTCCACGCCCCGCTTTATCCGCCGAACTTTACCGATTCTCAGCCGCTTCGACTATAAGAAACGGGACCGCCGCCGGAGCAGCTCCCCCGGCGGGGGCTTACTGCATGGACTCGATAATGGAATCCGCCAGGGCGTCCAACTCCAGGGCCTTGTCCCCATGAAGCGCGGAAGCCAGACTCAGTCGGTCGTTGAGCACCGTCATGTTCTTCATCTCATCTTCCAGGAACTTCTGCATAAGGTCTCCGGACTTCACCGCCCAGGAGCCGTTTTCAATGATGGCGCAGGTGCGGTTCTGGAAGTTCAGACCCTTCAGGTGCATCAGATAGTCGTGCATCACCGGATAAATGCCCAGGTTATAGGTAACGGAGGCAAAAACCAGATGGCTCAGGCGGAAAGATTCGCTGACCAGCTGGGAGACATGGGTGTTGGACACGTCATAGACCCACACATTGGTGCAGCCCTTTTCGCACAGCTTGGAAGCCAGAGCCTGGGCAGCAGCCTCGGTGTTGCCGTACATGGAGGCGTAGGCGATCAGTACGCCCTTCTCCTCGGGCTCATACTTGCTCCACTTGTCGTACTTGTCAATGAAATACATCAGGTCTTTCCGCCACACGGGGCCATGGAGGGGGCAGATAAATTTGATCTGGTCCAGAATGGTCCCGGCCTTTTTCAGCAGCTTCTGGACGTGAGGTCCATATTTGCCCACAATATTGGTCAGGTAGCGGCGGGCATCGTCAAGCCAGTCCCGGTCGAAGTTCACCTCGTCGGCAAAGAGCTTGCCGTCCAGCGCGCCGAAGGTGCCAAAGGCGTCGGCGGCAAAAAGAGCGCCGTTGGTGGTGTCAAATGTGACCATTGCCTCGGGCCAGTGGACCATGGGGGCCTCCACAAAGGTGACGGTGTGCTTGCCGAAGCAGTAGGTGTCTCCCTCCCGGACCTCAATGAGCTCGTGGCCGTCCACGTGGAAGCCGAACTGCCGCATGAGCATAAAGGCCTTGGGGGTGGAGATGATCTTCACCTGAGGCCAGCGGATCAGAATCTCCTCAATGGATGCGCCGTGGTCGGGTTCCATATGGTTGATGAGCAGGTAGTCCAAGGGACGCTCCCCCAGCAGATAGTCCAGATTTTCCAGAAGCTGGCGGCAGGCAGACCAGTCTACCGTGTCAAAAAGCACGGTTTTCTCGTCCAGCAGCAGGTAGGCGTTGTAGCTGACGCCCCGGGGAATGGGATGAATATTTTCAAACAGGTGCAGGCGGTGGTCATTTGCGCCCACCCAATAGAGATTGTCGGTGACGCTGCGTACACAGTACATAATAGTGCCTCCTTATTGATATCCGTATTTTCACAGGTGCAGGCAGGGACAGCCGTTCAGCAGGGACCCGGACCGCGGGCCGGAGCCCGCTGTAAAGCCCGGCTTACGCCTCAATAAACATATCCTTGGTCTCGGCGCACTCGGGGCATACCCACGTCTCCGGCAGGTTCTCAAAGAGGGTGCCCGGAGCGACCTCGGCGTCCTCATCTCCCACCTCGGGTATGTACTCATAGCCGCAGCCGCCGCAGACATAGCGCTTGCCGATGGGTTCAGGCTTGGGGGGCGCGGGGCGCTTCATCTTCACCATGGGCGGGGCGGGCTGCTTTTCGCCGGTCCCCAGGGCCGCGGTGAGCAGGGGCAGAATCTCATTGACATCCCCCACAATGCCGTAATCACAGTTTTTGAAAATGGGGGCGTTGCCGCTCTTGTTGATGGCCACGATGGTGGAGGCGTCTTTGATTCCCTTCAGGTGCTGGACCGCGCCGGAGATGCCACAGGCGATGTACAGATTGCCCTTGAACTTCTGACCGGACATGCCCACATAGCGGTTCATGGGCACGTATTTCAGGGTCTCGGCCACCGGACGGGAGGAGCCGATGGCAGCGCCGGCAGCCTGGGCCAGCTCCTCGATCAGCTTCATATTTTTCCTGTCGCCAATGCCCTGTCCGGCGGAGACCACCCGCTCGGCCTGGGCGATGGGGGTATCGGCGGGAATGCCCACAGTAAAGTCGTAGCCGTCCTTTTTCAGGGCTTCCACCAGGGCGTTGACCTTTTCCTGGGCGGAGCCCTCCTTCAGGATATTGCCCTTGCGGACGCCGGTAATGGGCGCGGGCTTCTTGGGCCGGCTGGAGGAGCCGCCCTCGCTCTTGGGAGGCTTGCCCATAATGGCCGCGGAGATAACCACCCGCTGGACCTCGTTGGTGCCCTCGTAAATGGTGGTGATTTTGGCGTCCCGGTACATGCGCTCCACATCCATACCCTTCAGGTAGCCGGTGCCACCGAAAATCTGGAGGGCCTCGTTGGTGACTTCCAGCGCGATATCGGAGGCGTACATCTTGGCCATAGCGGACTCGGTGCCGTAGGGCACGTGGTGCTCCTTCATGTCGGCGGCGGAGTAGACCAGCAGCCGGGCGCAGCGGAGCTTGGTGGCCATATCCGCCAGCTTGAAGCCGATGGCCTGATTGAAGCCGATGGGTTTGCCGAACTGAACGCGCTCCTTGGCGTATTCCACCGCAGCCTCGTAAGCGCCCTGGGCGATGCCCAGCGCCTGGGACGCGATGCCGATGCGCCCGCCGTCCAGCGTGGCCATGGCAATCTTGAAGCCCTGGCCCTCCTTACCCAGCAGATTCTCCTTGGGAACCTTCACATCGTCGAAGTTCAGCTGGCAGGTCTCGGAGGAGCGGATACCCATTTTATCATAGTGAGGCTCAAAGGTGAAGCCCTTCCAGCCCTTTTCCACAATAAACGCGGAGATACCCCGCGTGCCGATATCAGGTGTGGTGACGGCAAAGACCACGTATGTATCCGCCACGCCGCCGTTGGTAATGAAAATCTTCTGTCCGTTGAGCAGCCAGTGGTCGCCCTTGTCCACGGCGGTCGTCTCGGTGCCGCCGGCGTCGGAGCCCGCGTTGGGCTCGGTGAGACCGAATGCGCCGATCTTCTCCCCCTTGCACAGAGGAACCAGGTACTTTTTCTTCTGCTCCTCGGTGCCGAAGTTGAAGATGGGCCATGTGCCCAGGGACACGTGGGCCGACAGAATAACGCCGGTGCCACCGTCCACCCGGGAGAGCTCCTCCACGGCGATGGCATAGCTCAGGGCATCCAGGCCCGCTCCGCCGTACTCCTTGGGATAGGGAATGCCCATCAAGCCCATTTTGCCCAGCTGCTTGATGGCCTCGGCGGGGAATTTGCTCTCCTGGTCCATTACAATGACGTTTGGCTTAACCTCCGTCTCGGCAAAGGCGCGGATTTTGGCGCGCAGCGCTTCGTGGGCCTCAGTGGTTTGAAACAGCATGAAAGAGACCTCCTCAAATAAAATTTTCATAATAGGAATTGTTACTATTTCCTGATTCAAATCTACCATAACTCCCTGGTCTTGTCAATTGATTTTAGAAAATTTTACCCAAGGACTTCCGGCGGTTCATTTAGAACCTGTATTCACAACGTCAACGCGCCTGGCCGTGTCTTTCAGCATTTTCGTTTATGAATACAGGTTCTTATCTTTATGGGGAGGGTCCGGCGCTTCTACCGCTGATATTCAAATTCCAGATTATAGAGGGATACCGTATCCCCGTCTTTGATTCCCAGCCCCTCCAAGCGGTCAAAAAGGCCGCATTGACGGAGCATTTTATCAAACCAGTTGCGGGACTCATAATCCCCAAAGTTGACGTTGGACATAAGCCGCTGGAGGGCGGGGCCCTCCACAATCCAGGTGCCATCCTCCTCCCGGGTAATGTCCATGGGCTCAGACAGGTCCACCTCTGGCGGCCGTTCCACATAGGTGGGCTCGTACACCGTGACCGGGGGCAGCTCCGTCAGCTTCTGCGCGGCGGCCAGCATCAGCCTCCGGGTGCCCTGCTGGGCGGCGGCGGAGAGCTCAAAAAAGGGCAGGCCCAGTCCCTCCGCGTGAGCTTTCAGCGCCTCCAGCCCCGTCCGGTCCTGGGCAATGTCACATTTATTGCCCGCCACCAGCATAGGCCGTCCGGCCAGCTCCGGGGAGTACCGGCGCAGCTCCTCATTGATGGCCTCAAAGTCGGCCACCGGGTCTCTCCCCTCGCTGCCGGACACGTCCACCACATGAATGAGCAGGCGGCAGCGGTCGATGTGCCGCAGGAAATCGTGGCCCAGCCCAGCCCCCTGGCTGGCTCCCTCAATGATTCCGGGAATATCCGCCAGGACAAAGGATACCCCCTCATCCAGATATACCACTCCCAGATTGGGGAAAAGGGTGGTAAAGTGGTAATTGGCAATTTTGGGCCGCGCCTTGCTCACCACTGACAGGAGGGTGGATTTTCCTACATTTGGGAAGCCCACCAGTCCCACGTCCGCCAGGAGCTTGAGCTCCAGCACCACGTCCCGGGTCTGCCCGGGCAGTCCGGCCTTGGCAAACCGCGGAACCTGCCGGGTGGGAGTGGCGAAATGCTTGTTGCCCCAGCCGCCGTTGCCGCCCCGGGCCAGCACGAAGCGCTCACACCGGGACATATCGCAGATAATCTCTCCGCTGTCCGCATCCCGTACCACGGTTCCCCGGGGGACACGGATGACGAGGTCCTCCCCATCCCTGCCGGAACACCGCTTGCCCTGGCCATCCATGCCGTTTCCGGCCGTATACTTACGCTTGTAGCGGAAGTCCATCAGCGTGGACAGATGGTCGTTGATCTCCAGGATTACATCGCCGCCCCGTCCGCCGTCGCCGCCATCAGGTCCGCCGGCGGCAATATACTTCTCCCGGTGAAAGGATACCACGCCGCTGCCGCCGCTGCCGGATTTGACGGTGATCCGTGCGGTATCTACAAAAGGTGCTGCCATAACTGTTCTCCTTTTCAGAAAAAGAGGTCCCGAACGGCAAAACGTTCGGAACCTCCAGTATGCCCAATTACTCCGCGGTCTCTACAATGGAAACCTGCTTGCGGTCCTTGCCCAGGCGCTCAAATTTGACCCTGCCGCTCTTGAGGGCGAACAGCGTGTCGTCGCTGCCTTTGCCCACATTCACGCCGGGATGGATATGGGTGCCCCGCTGCCGGACCAGAATATTGCCGGCCAGGACAAACTGACCGTCGCCCCGCTTTACGCCCAGGCGCTTGGCTTCGGAATCACGGCCGTTGCGGGTGGAACCCACGCCTTTTTTATGGGCGAAAAACTGAAGACCGATATTCAGCATCGTATTACACCTCCAAACACGTGTATGGCTGCCGAAGGAGCAGGCTAGTCCGCCTCCTCCACGAAAACATTGTCGGGATATTCCTCCTGGAGCTGTGTGCAGTAGACCATCAAAGCGGTCAGCAAATTCTGACAGAAATGCTCATTGGCCTCTCCCAGTCCGCCGGGGAGCTTCAAGGAGAGAGACGCCTCCTTCTCCCGGAGCTTCACTGCCGCACCAAGACCCAGCACGTCGTTGACGGCGCACTCAGTCAGGCGAACAGCGCTTGTCACCGCCGCGCACACCACGTCGGAGCCCTCTTGCGCCCAGCCGCTGTGCCCATGTACGGTAAAGCCTGTCAGACGCCCGCCTTCCATAGAAAAGGAGACGGTGGTCATTATACGGAGATCTTGCCGATGGTCACTTTGGTGTAAGGCTGACGATGGCCCTGCTTGCGCCGGTAGCCCTTCTTCGGCTTGTATTTGAAGACAATAATCTTCTTGCCCTTGCCGTTTTTGGCTACCGTGGCGTCTACCTTGGCGCCCTCTACCACGGGGGCTCCAAACGTGGCGTTCTCCCCGTCAATAACAGCCAGAACCTTGTCAAAGGTTACAGCGCCGCCGGCCTCTACAGGCAGCTTCTCGATGAAGAGGGTATCGCCCTCCGCCACCTTGTACTGTTTGCCTCCGGTCTCAATAATTGCGTGCATTTATGTGCTCAACTCCTTCATTACGGGCTCGCTCTCGGGGGTGGAGCGGAATGCGCCGACACAACCTGCCCGGTACTCCCCTCGCTTGTTAAACCCATTCAAAGCGGCTGTTTTAGTATACCAATGCCCGGACAGAATGTCAAGAGAAAATGTAAAAACCTGCATTCGCCTGTATGCACGGGGAAATGTCATAAGAAATGTCTTCCAGTCCCTTCCACATGAAATGGGCTCTGCGGCGGCGTCCGCTGCCTGGACGTTTCAGCCGCTTTCAGGCAAGGCTCAGTAGGCGGCGAAATGCCCCAGCGGGAAAAATACCAGCTCCACCTTCCCCATAATGCATCGTACGTCCACCGGACCCAGGGTCTCGTCCCGGCTGTCATTGGAATGGTTGCGGTTGTCCCCCATCACAAAGATGCTGCCTTCCGGCACAACGGCGGAGGTAATGCCGCCATAGTGGGGACAGAGCATCTGTTCTTTGATGTAGGGCTCTTCCAGGGGCTCGCCGTCAATACAGACCACGCCGGAGGCGTAGTCGATGTCCACCCGCTGTCCTCCTACGGCCACAACCCGCTTGACAATAGGACCCTCGGCGGCGTCAAAGGGTTTGGTCAAAACCACAATATCCCCGGGCTGAGGGTCGGTATAACCTATGTCCCGCACCAGCATCAGATCCCCATGCCAGAGGGTGGGCTCCATGGAGCGGCCGTTTACCGGCGTCACCCGGCCCACACAGGTAAACACGGACACCAGTGCCACCGCCACAATTACAAATACCTGAAGCCAGTCGTAGGCCTCTCCCGCGGCACTCTTCTCCGCTTCTTTTCCAAGGAGCCGCGCCCCTTCCGCTCTCTTCTGCTTCTTCATAACCAGTTCTCCTTAGCGCCTGTTTCGTAGCTCAACGTGTACGATTTGGCGGGCGGATTTTTACCCCGCAAGGCAAAAATCCGCGGCCATCCTGACAGATGGCAAAGATTTTAACGCAGCCAGAGTGGGAACTATACCTCAAGGCGTACGCGGGGAAACGCTAAACAGGTCCTTAGATATCACAGGGGGACGGTACACTGCCGTACCGTCCCCTGGTTCTGTGCAGCTACTTGGCGTACTCAATCACCTTGGTCTCCCGGATCATATTGACCTTGATCTGACCGGGATATTCCAGCTCTTCCTCAATCTTTTTCGCGATGTCCCGGGCCAGAAGCACCATCTGGTCCTCGCTAACCTTGTCGGGAGCCACCATAATGCGGACTTCCCGGCCGGCCTGAATCGCGTAAGACTTGTCCACGCCGGGGAAGGAGGAGGTGACTTCCTCCAGCTTTTCCAGGCGCTTGATATAATTTTCCAAGTTCTCCCGCCGGGCGCCGGGCCGGGCGGCAGACACCGCGTCGGCCGCCTGCACCAGGCAGGCTACAATGGTGCGGGGCTCCACATCGTTGTGGTGGGCCTCAATCGCGTGGATGATATCGTCGTGTTCCCGGTATTTCCGGGCCAGCTCCACACCGATCTGCACATGTGAGCCTTCCACCTCATGGTCGATGGATTTGCCCAGGTCGTGGAGCAGGCCGGCCCGCTTTGCGGCGGTGACATCAGCCCCGATCTCCGCGGCCAGCAGTCCCGCCAGGTGGGAGACCTCAATAGAGTGGTTGAGCACATTCTGCCCGTAGCTGGTACGGTAGCGCATACGGCCCAGCAGCTTGATCAGCTCCGGGTGCAGGCCGTGGACATTGGTCTCAAAAATCGCCCGCTCGCCTTCGGCCTTGATGGTGGCGTCCACCTCCCGCTTGGCCTTCTCCACCATCTCCTCAATGCGGGAGGGGTGGATGCGCCCGTCCTGAATCAGCTTTTCCAGGGCAATCCGGGCAATTTCCCGGCGGACCGGGTCGAAGCAGGACACTGTAATGGCCTCCGGCGTGTCGTCAATAATCAGGTCCACGCCGGTCATGGTCTCCAGGGTGCGGATATTGCGCCCCTCCCGGCCGATGATGCGCCCCTTCATCTCGTCATTGGGCAGGGGTACCACAGAGACGGTGGCTTCCGACACGTGGTCGGCGGCGCAGCGCTGAATCGCCAGGGAGAGGATTTCCCGGGCGCGGGTGTCGGCCTCCTCCTTGAACTGGGACTCAATCTCCCGGACCTTCATAGCGGACTCGTGCGTAACTTCCTCGGCCAGCTGGTCGATCAGGTATGTCTTTGCCTCTTCGCTGGTGAAGCCGGAGATCCGCTCCAGCACGTCCATCTGAGACTTGCGGAGCAGCTCCACCTCCCCGCGGACCTTCTCCACGTCGTTGAGACGGTTCTGGAGAGCGTCCTCCTTGCGCTCGATATTTTCCGTTTTGCGGTCCAGATTCTCCTCTTTCTGCTGAAGGCGGCGCTCCTGCTTTTGCAGGTCGCTGCGGCGCTCCTTCTCCTCCCGCTCATATTCCTTGCGGGCCTGAAGGATTTCCTCCTTCGCCTCCACCAGTGCTTCACGCTTTTTGCTCTCGGCGCTCTTGATGGCGTCGTTGAGGATGCGCTTGGCCTCTTCCTCGGCGCTGGAAATCTCTTTTTCAGCCACCTTCAGGCGGTACTGGTAGCCGGCGACCGCGCCGGCCACAGCCAGGACCAGTCCGATGACAACTCCAATCCAAATGGGCATCATAAGCGGTGAATACACCTCCGTCCTTTCCTAAAATTTCGGTATACCGGCAGAATCCGCCTCTCCTTTCGACAGGCCGCTCCCCCTGACAAAGACAGGGCGCGGGCCGGTCCAAGGACGGCGGAGCTCCGACGGACTGAGCGGCGTACATGGCCTTCCGGCCTCAGCCGCGCAAAATTTGAAGAGCTGACCCCTCGTTCTTCAAAAAGTACACCGAATCTATTTTAAGACCCAGGGGCTTTTCTGTCAAGGAATTTCGTATGCGGAACATAAAAAAGCGCCGTCCGGCGGAGTGGAATCAGGCATCCGGGGCCAGCGCCGAATCATCCTCTCGGACCCAGTCCTCCACATGGACCACGGAATACCGCTCCCGGGTGTCCCGGATCACCACCCGGCTGATGCCGGCGTTGATAATGAACCGGCGGCACATGGAGCAGGATGTGGAGCCGGGGATCAGCTCTCCGGTGGCCGGGTCCTTGCATGCCATGTACAGGGTCGCCCCCAGGGTCTCCCGCCGGGCGGCGGAAATGATGGCGTTGGCCTCCGCATGGACTGAGCGGCACAGCTCATAGCGTTCCCCGGAGGGAATGTTCATGGCCTCCCGGGTGCAGTGGTTCAGGTCTACGCAGTTGCGCCGCCCTCTGGGAGCCCCGTTGTAGCCGGTGGCAATAATCTCATCGCTCTTGACAATAATGGCCCCGTAGCATCGGCGCAGGCAGGTGGAGCGCTCCGCCACCGTCTCCGCAATATCCAGATAGTAGTTTTCCTTGTCAATACGTCCCATATCTCTCTCCTCCGGACTGTTTGCCTCCAGTATACCGTCTTTTTCTCCCGGACGCAAGACAATTCACATTTTGTTTACGCTTTCGCGCTTGACGCGGGAGCCCTGCGGCGCTATAGTTATAAAAGAAAAATTGCTCCAGTCCGCGGCGGCCCCCCGGTACGCTGTGCCGCTGCCGGCTCTCCCCTCCCCGAGGCATGCGAGCGCAGTCCTATCCGTATCAGTTTATTCGTAAGGAGACGACCTGTCTTTCATGAATATGCTCAAACATTTAATGGCCGGCCGGTACGGCAGCGACCAGCTCTCCTTTTTCCTCCTGCTGGTCTATCTGATGCTCAGTCTGTTCTCCGCGCTGCCCTTTCTGGGGCTGCTGAACTGGCTGGCCCTGGCGGTGCTGCTGTGGGATGTATACCGGATCTTTTCCCGGCGGATTGACCGCCGGAGGGCGGAGAACGCCCGGTTTCTCGCTCTGGCGGGCCCCGTCATCCGGTGGTGCAGAATGCGCCACACCATCTTCCGGGACAAGGAGCACCGCTATTTTAAATGTCCCAACTGCGGGCAATATCTGCGGGTGCCCCGGGGGAAGGGGCGCATCACCATAAACTGCCGCAACTGCGGCGTAAGCTTTGAAGAAAAAAGCTGAACCTGCACAGACAGCGGGTGGGCGCGCGGACGCGCGCCCACCCGCTGTCTGTGTCCCGAAATCCCTGGAATCTTTTGCCCCTTTTTCAAGAGGTCAGCGGTCCGAACCCGCTTATCTTCGCCAAACAGTTGCAGTAGCAATAGTTTGTTAAAAATTCTAATTTTACAGTTATTTTTTACTGGACTGGCAGCAAAGGATCAGAGGAATTCACATTACTGCTAATCTATTACAAAAAAACCAAATGTACATGTGCCCTTGGATAAGCCTGTCGAAAAAGGCCAAAGGCCTTTTTCGACAAAGGGGATACGGCCTGCTGCGCGCACCTTTTGGGCACACTTGCAGGCCGAGCAGTGTCATTTACGAGGCACATGTCCCCGAAAATGACCGATTCTGACTTTATTTTGCCGCCTTCGGGCGGCAAAACTCTGCGAAGCTTTCCCGTGGGGGAAGTTTTTCGACAGTCTGACCCAAGGGTACATGTGTCCTTGGGTTTCTCGCGGGCCGCGCCATAGCGGGCCATAGAGCCGTTGAAAGCGCCGCACATCACACTTGCCGCCGCCGTCCGGACGTAGTATAATAAACACACCAAACCGCTGAACGCGGCAAAGGGGGCTTTTTTGTGGGAGACGGAGAAAATCGCACCTGGGCAGAGATTAACCTGCCCAGTCTGGAACACAATTACCGCACCCTGCGGGCTCTGCTGCCCAGGGACTGCCGCTTTTTAGGGGTGGTAAAGGCCGATGCCTACGGCCACGGGGCGGTCCCCATCGCCCGGCGGCTGGAGGAGCTGGGCGCGGACTATCTGGCGGTGGCCTGCCTGGACGAGGCTGTCCGGCTCCGCCGGGCGGGCATCGGTCTCCCCATCCTGATTTTGGGGTGCACGCCGCCCCAGGATGCTAAGGTACTGCTGGACATGAATTTGACCCAGACCGTAGGGGATCTGGAGACGGCGCAAGCCCTCTCCGCCGCAGCTTCCGGGGCGGGAAAAAGGCTTAAAATACACATAAAAGCGGACACAGGCATGTCCCGTCTGGGCTTTCTCTGCACCGACGGACGGCTGGAGCAGGCGGCCGAAGAGATTGCCTTGACCGCAGCCCTGCCCGGCCTGGAGGCAGAGGGTATCTTCACCCACTTTGCCGACGCGGACGGCAGTGAAGACTACACCATGGTCCAGTTCACCCGCTTTCTGGACCTGCTGGAGGCCCTCAAGCTCCGTGGAACCGTGTTCCGGCTCCGCCACTGCGCCAACAGCGCGGCGGTGCTGCGCTATCCCTGCACCCATCTGGACATGGTCCGCCCCGGCATCGCCCTGTATGGGCACTACCCGGACCCCTGCTGTGAAAGACTGGACGGCCCTGGGCTGGCCCCGGTTATGCGGCTGTATACCAGGGCCGCCGCCGTACGCACGCTTCCGGGCGGGACCCCCGTCAGCTATGGCTGCACCGCCGTTTTGGACGGGGAACGCACCTTGGCGGTCCTGCCCATAGGCTATGCCGACGGCCTGTCCCGCCTGCTGTCCAACCGGGGAAGCGTCTGGATTCAGGGGAAGCGCTGTCCCATTGTGGGCCGGGTCTGTATGGATATGTGCATGGCGGATGTCACCGGAGTGCGGGTCCGCCCCGGCGAGAAGGCGGAGGTGTTTGGCGAACACCTTCCGGCAGAGGAGGCCGCTGCGCTGTCAGGCACCATTTCATATGAGCTTCTGTGCGCCGTCTCCCCCCGGGTCCCCAGGCTCTACCGTCCGGAGACACCCTAGTGCTCCCGTGTGCATAAACTGGTCCGGGGAGGAAGCGTCCGGGCCGGCGGCGGAAGGATTCATCTGCCGTTTTTTTGCGCAGACGTGTATAAATCCCGCCGCCCCGTGGGAGAATCATAGTGACCGCGTTACATAGGTCCCGTCCGTGTGACGCTGGTGACTATTTTCCGGCGGAGTGTGAGCTTTTGTGGACAACAGTGTCAAACGTGGAGATATTTTTTATGCCGACCTGAGCCCCGTTGTGGGCAGTGAGCAGGGAGGGGTGCGTCCGGTGCTGATTGTGCAGAACGATACCGGCAACCGTCACAGCCCCACAGTGATTGCCGCGGCCATCACGTCCCAGACCGGCAAGGCCCGTCTGCCCACCCACATCGAGCTCTCGGCCAAAACCTACGGCCTGCCCAAGGACTCGGTGGTCCTGCTGGAACAGATCAGGACCCTGGACAAACGGCGGCTGAGAGAGCATATGGGACGGCTGGACGAGGTGCAGATGCAGCGGGTGGACAACGCCATCGCGGTGAGCTTTGGTCTGCATACGGACACCATGGTCTGACCAATACAGTAAGGGCGGGGCCCGGGCAGGGCCCCGCCGATCCAAACGGAAGGAGATTACATATGAAACAGCCCTATAAATGGCTCGTCCGCCTGGCGGCGGCGGCACTGGTCTGCCTTCCCCTGGCGGGAGCGGCCCTGGCCGCCGGACAGCAGGGCACCCGCGCTGACCCGCTGGTCACGTTGAGCTACCTGGAGCAGAAAGCCGCGCCCGCCATTCTGGAGCAGGTGGACGCCAAGCTCACCCAGCGGGAGGCCGACCTCCGCAGCCAGCTCTCCACCGTGGTGGACCGCTATATCCGGGAGGTGGAGGACAAGCTCCGGGGAACCGGCGGCACGGCGCCCACTCCCTCCGGCACCGGCGGGGCCTATCAGGTCGTCACCCTGGCCGCCGGACAGACTATCACCGGAAGCACTGCCTGTGAATTTCTTCTGCGGAGCGGGACGGCCGTCTGCGTGGCGGATTCCGCTCCAGGACTGGTGGACATGACCGGCGGGACGACGCTGCCCGGCGGCGGAATTCTGACGGCGAACCACCTCTATCTGGCTACGATTGAGGGAAGAGGCGTGCGGGCTTCTACCGCTGTTACCCTCATGGTCCGGGGAAGCTGTGTGATCTCATAGGGCGGAACCCCCTCCGTTTCTGCGATTTCCTGTGTACAAATTTTATCGGAACACTCTGCCGCTGTTCCCTTGGCATTCTCAAGGGTCCGCGCCGGTTGTTCCGATAAAATTTTACAGGGCCATTTTTTGAGCGGCCGCCCATTGACAAACGGAGCGTCCCGGCAAAGCCAGAAAGCCCCCGCACTTAATGTCGTTTTTCTGGGCGCCGTGTAGGGCACCCCCGCACAGGAGGGACCGGCGCGTATTCATTGACAGCGCCGTCGCCAGCGCTTACAATAAGGCAGAAGGAGGCAGATAAAATGACTATACAGGAGCTGTGCCGGGCTGTGCGGTGCACGGCCGCCTACCGCCCGGTGATCGCCGCGCCCCCCGTGCGCCTGGCTATGGAGGTGCTGGAATGTCTGGCGGCAGTGGATGGCGAAGGAGCCCAGGAGCGCTATGCCCAGCTGTTTTTTGAGCTGCGCCGGGCGGAATGCCGCAGTCTGGGGGAATGGTTGTACCGCGAGCTTCGGTACGGGGAATTTCCCTACGCCCGTCTGATGGAGCGGGGCGGAACGGACCCGGCCCTGGCTGCCGCCGCCCGGCGGGATATTGAGAATTTTGCTCTGCTGGCGGAGCTGGAGCGACGCTGGGAGACGGAGGGCGTCCTGTCCGGGGCGATGGGGCCTTTGGCTGAGCTCTCTCTTCTGGGGAACGGCCCCTTTACCTTTGAGGAGCTGACAGAGTGCTACCGCGTTGACGGAGCGGGACTGTTTGCCCAATACCGGGCCTTTTTATGGGAGGGCGGCGTTCTCCGCCCGGTGGCGGACCCGGACGCCCCGGGCCCCGACGCGCTCATCGGCTATGAGCTTCAGCGGGACCAGCTGGCGGCCAATACCCGGGCCATGCTGGAGGGAAATCCGGTAAACAACGTCCTGCTCTACGGGGAGAGCGGCACGGGGAAATCCGCCGCGGTGAAAAGCCTGCTGAATCTGCCCGGTTTTGAGGAGCTGCGGTTGATCGAGGTGCAGAAAGAGGGTCTGGAGGGCCTGCCCCAGCTCATCCGCACCCTGGCGGGACGGCGACAGAAGTTTATTCTCTTCATTGACGACCTGGCCTTTGACCAGGACGACCAAACCTATTCCGCCCTGAAAACCATTCTGGAGGGGGGTGTGGAGCGCCGCCCGGAAAACGTGGCGGTCTACGCCACCTCCAACCGCCGCCGGCTGGTGCGGCAGACCTTCTCCGACCGGGCGGGGGACGAGGTGGATGCCGGAGAGACCATTCAGGAGAAGACGGCCCTGTCCGAACGGTTCGGCCTGCGCATTCCCTATCTGGCTCTGGATAAGGCGAGATTTCTGGCGCTGACAGAGCGCCTGGCGGCCCGGGAAGGCTTCGCTATGGAGCCGGAGGAGCTACGGGCCCGGGCGGTCCGGTGGGAGATGCGGCATCCCGGCCGCACCCCCAGAACCGCCAAGCAGTTTATCGCAAGCCTGCGCACAGGTTCCTGACAGAGGGAGATACTCTGCGCGTTCATGAAATATGAATGGGAGGCATACATGATGAAACTGATTGGCACCAAGACTGAGGAAAATCTCCGCAAAGCCCTGGCTGGGGAGTCCATCGCCAGAAACAAGTACACCTTTTTTGCCCAGGCCGCCCGGGACAGCGGGGACGAGGAGGCCGCCGCCGCGTTTGAGCAGATGGCCAAAAATGAAATGATGCACGCGAAGTTCTGGTTTGAACAGCTCTATGGAAAACCCGGCGGCGGAGCCGACTGTCTTGCCCAGGCCGCCCGGGGGGAGTATGCTGAGTGGCACGATATGTATCCCGCCTTCGCAGAGCAGGCCAGAGCCGACGGGCTGGAAGAGCTGGCCGTGATGTTTGAACAGGTGGCCGCCATTGAGCGCAGCCACGAGAACCGCTTTTTGACGCTCCTGGCCAGGCGCCGCAGAACCCCGGAGGCGGAGGACGGCACTCCGGAACAGTCCGCTCCCCGGCAGAAGCGGGAGGGCTGGCGGTGCCAGTTCTGCGGCGCGGTGTTTCAGTCGCGCCCGGACGTGTGCGGGGTGTGCCAGGCCATCGGTGCATTTGAATTTGTGGAGTATTACGAATAAGCAGGTAAAACCGGCGCTCAAATCCCCGCAGGCCGCCGAAAATGGCTCCGGGGCCGGAATCGTCCTTGACATCTGCCCGGTAGGGGCTTAGAATAGGGAAAATATTCAGAAACATAACCACTGAAAAAGGAGATGCACCATGGTCAACACTGATGCCAGCCAAAAGTTTACCAAGCAGGGCCTCACCTTCGACGACGTGCTCCTGATTCCGGCGGAGAGCGACATTCTCCCAGCGGATATCGACCTGCGCACCCGCCTTACCCGTAAGATCAGCCTGAATATCCCCCTGATGAGCGCCGCCATGGATACCGTCACCGAATACCGGATGGCCATTGCCATCGCCCGGGAGGGCGGCATCGGCATCATCCACAAGAATATGTCCATCGGTCAGCAGGCCGAACAGGTGGATATGGTAAAGCGCAGTGAGAACGGCGTCATCACCAATCCCTTCTGGCTGGCCCCGGGCCACACTCTGGCGGAGGCCGACGAGCTGTGCGCCAAGTATAAGATCTCCGGCGTGCCTATCTGCGACAACGGCAGGCTCATCGGCATCATCACCAACCGGGATATGAAGTTTGAAACCGATATGAGCAAGCTCATCGACAACGTTATGACCCGGGAAAATCTGGTGACGGCCAAAGAGGGCACCACCCTGGAGGAGGCCAAGGAAATCCTCCGCCGCCACAAGGTGGAAAAGCTCCCCATTGTAGACGAGGATTTCCGGCTCAAGGGCCTGATTACCATTAAGGACATCGAAAAGGCGGAGGTCTACCCCAACTCCGCCAGGGATGAAAAGGGGCGCCTGCTGGTGGGGGCGGCCATCGGCGCCACCGCCGACGTGCTGGACCGGGTCCGGGCCCTGGTGGACGCGGGGGTCGATGTGCTGACACTGGATTCCGCCCACGGCCATTCCCACAATATTTTGGACTGTGTGCGCCGCATTAAGGCCCTCTATCCGGATGTGCAGCTTATCGCGGGCAACATCGCCACCGCCGAGGGGACCCGTGCGCTGATTGAGGCGGGGGCCGACTGCGTAAAAGTGGGCATTGGCCCCGGCTCCATCTGCACCACCCGGGTGGTGGCGGGCATCGGCGTGCCTCAGATCACCGCTGTCTACGACGCGGCCTGCGTCGCCGCCCAGTATGATGTTCCCATCATTGCCGACGGCGGCGTCAAGTACTCCGGCGACATTGCCAAGGCTCTGGCAGCCGGAGCCAGCGTGGTTATGCTGGGCTCCCTGCTGGCGGGCTGTGAGGAGTCCCCCGGGGAGACCGAGGTCTATCAGGGCCGTCAGTTTAAGGTCTACCGAGGCATGGGAAGCCTGGGGGCCATGAGCAAGGGCTCCAAGGACCGCTACTTCCAGGAGAACAACAAGAAGCTGGTCCCCGAAGGCGTGGAGGGCCGGGTGCCCTACAAGGGAGCCGCCGGAGAGACCATTTATCAGATGATGGGCGGCCTGCGGGCCGGTATGGGCTACACCGGATGCCGCAATATTGAGGAGCTCCACAGCAAAGCTCAGTTTATGCAGATTACGGCCGCCGGCCTGAAGGAGAGCCACCCCCACGATATCTATATCACCAAAGAGGCTCCCAACTACACGCTCAATCCCCAATAAAAAACAGACAACATCAAACGCCCGGGGCTGCGGCCCCGGGCGTTTCAGACTGTCGAAAAACTTCCCCCACGGAAAAGCCTCGCAGAGTTTTGCCGCCCTCGGGCGGCAAAATAAAGTCAAAGTTGGTCATTTTCGGGGACATGTGCCTCGAAAATGACACATCTCGGCCTGCAAGTGTGCCCAAAGGGATACGGCCGGAGCCGTCCGTCAGTGCTTTTCTTCCAGCAGCTTGGTAAGCTCAGACATGAAGGTATTAATATCCTTAAATTGCCGGTACACTGAAGCGAAGCGCACATAGGCCACCTCGTCCACGCCCCGTAGCTTGTCCATCACCAGCTCGCCGATTTTGGATGTGGAAATTTCCCGGTCCATCTCGTTCTGGAGGCTCTGCTCAATTTCATTGGCAATCCGGTCCAGGGCCGCAAACGTTACCGGGCGCTTTTCACAGGCCCGGAGCATTCCGTTGAGCAGCTTGCTCTTGTCAAAGGTCTGCCGGCTGCCGTCTTTTTTGATTACCACCAGGGGCAGGCTCTCCACTGTCTCATAGGTGGTGAAGCGCTTATGGCACTCCAGACACTCCCGGCGACGGCGGATGCTGGCCCCCTCGTCAGATGGACGGGAGTCCACTACCTTGCTCTCCAAATGGGTGCAGTACGGACATCTCATGGCTGGCTTACCTCCTGAACCATTTTTGGCGCATATACAGCGGGCACTATAAGTACAGTATAGCATAAAATTCTATGCAATGGCAGAATCATACCATTCAGTCTGATGCTTCCAGGCTGAAAGCCGGTCCGCCCGCCGCTCAGGGTCGGCGCTCCATAGGGACAAAGTAGCGCTCCCGGCACTGAGCAAACAGGCGGTCAAATTCCTGATCCGCCCCATGGTGGAGACCGTGCTTATAGGTATGGGAATCAATGCGCACTATGTCGTCTGCCGAAGCTGTCTCCCGCAGCACCCGCATGGCCACATTGGAGCAGTGGTCCGAGATGCGCTCCAGATTGATCAGCAGCTCCAGGAACTGCGTACCCAGCTCAACCGTGCATTCTCCCCGCTTTAAGCGCTCAATGTGACGGTTTTTCAGAGTGTCCGCCATCAGGTCCACTACCTCCTCCAGGGGTTCCACCTGCACCGCCTCCTCCCGCCGCCGGGTCCGGCAGCTGGAGAGCGTTCTGTCCAGGGCGGCGTCCACTACGGCGCTGAGAAATTTCAGCTCCTCCAGTGCCTGAGCTGAAAACGCCAGGCCCCGGCTATGGAGCGCCGCGGCACATTCCGACACGTTGACGGCGTAGTCGCCGATGCGCTCAAAGTCCGACAAGGTGTGCAGCAGTTCCGTAACCCGCATGCTCTCCTCGGGTGAAAGCGGCTGGTCGGTGAGCTTGATCAGATAATTCTCCAGCGCACCCTCCAGCCGGTCCAGTGTGTGCTCCGTCTCGTTGAGACGCTCCAGCTTTTTCTGGTCAAAGGCGGCGGCCAGCTCACAGGCCAGCGCGGTATTCTCCCGGGCGGAAAGCCCCATCTGCATTACGGTATCGTGGGCCTTCTCCAGCGCCAGGGAGGGAGAGCTCAGAAAGCGCTCGTCCAGGACAGACAGGGCCTGCTCCTCCACACCGCCGGGGACCAAACGCTCCACCAGCCGCACCAGCTGCCGGTGGAAGGGGAGCAGCAGAGCGGTACAGGCCAGGTTAAAAGCCAGATGGAGGTTGGCGATGGAGTGCATGGTCATGGTATCCCTCCAGAAGGGCAGGTGGAAGAGGGCGTTCCCGCCGTAGAGCGCCGCCAGGAAGAACAGCGTTCCCAGAATATTAAAAGAGAGGTGGAGCATGGCGGTGCGCTTGGCATTTTTTGCCGCGCCGATGGACGAGAGCAGGGCGGTAATACAGGTGCCGATATTCTGGCCCATAATCAGGGGAACCGCCACGTGGAATGTCACCGCCCCGGTGGAGGTCATGGCCTGGAGAATGCCCATAGAGGCGGAAGAGCTCTGGAGCAGGGCTGTCACCAGCGCCCCTGCCGCCACGCCCAGGAGGGGATTGGAAAACGCGGTAAAGATCCCCTGAAGCTCAGGGAGGTCTCGCAGGGGCGCGGCGGCAGCGGACATGGTGTCCATACCGATGAACAGCAGGCCCAGCCCCAGCATGATCTGCCCCACGCTCTTCTTATGCCCGCCGCTGATAAACGAGTAGAGCAGAACGCCCGCCGCCGTCAGCAGCGGACCCAGGACAGAGGGCTTCAGGAGCATCAGCAGCATATTGCCGGAGGAGATGTCCCCCAGGCTCAGCAGCTGGGCGGTTACGGTGGTGCCGATGTTGGCGCCCATAATAATGCCTACGGTCTGATTCAGCGTCATAATGCCCGCATTGACAAATCCCACGCACATGACAGTGGTGGCGGCGGAGCTTTGGATAAGCCCGGTGACGACCGCCCCCAGCAGGACGCCTTTGACGACGCTGCTGGTAAGCCGCTCCAAAAGCTGTTCCAGGCGGCCGCTGGAGAGCCGCTCCAGGCCGTCTGTCATGGTTGTCATACCGAAGAGGAAGGTGGCAATGGCGCCCAACATGGAAATGATGGCCGTGATAGTCATAGTCTGCCTCCAGTTCTGATGGCAATCAGTATATAATTGGAACCGGTTCCGGCTTCGATCATATCATCGGAAAACGGGCACCGTAAAGGGGGGTTTTAAAGATTTGAAACTTCTTCCAAAATCTCCGTCCAGAGCCGCAGTACCCTCGTCAAAACTGCCGGAACGGACTGGACGGCGCAGGACAGAGACCTGATAGAACCGCCGCCGCGGAATACTGCGGTCATGTTAACAGGGGTTCCCCGCACGGCCTGCGCCGCGGGGAACCCCTGTTAACAGATTTTACAGCGCTCTTCAGAATTTGCGGCAAAAAGAGCAGAGAACAGATAGCGCGGAACAAGACGGGAGGATGTGGGATAACACTCGGCAGGTTACTTCTGAGGTGTATTCTCAATGGGTATGTAATATTTCTTCCGATATCCCTCAAACAGACGGTCAAATTCCTGATCTGCCCCGTGGTGAAGGCTGTGGATATACGTGTGAGAGTCAATGCGGACGATATCGTCCTTTGAGGAGGTCTCCCGGATAATGCGCAGGGCCACGTTGGAGCAGTGGTCGGAAATACGCTCCAGATTGATGAGAAGCTCTAAAAACTGTGTCCCCATCTCAATGGTGCACTCTCCCTGCTTCAGCCGCTCCACGTGGCGGTTCTTCAGGGTGTCCGCCATCAGGTCTACTACCTCCTCCAGGGGCTCCACCTGAACGGCGTCGGAGCGCCGGCGGGTATGGTAGCAGGACAGAGTCTTTTCCAGCGTCTCATCTACCGCGGAACTGAGGCATTCCAGCTCCTCCAGTACCTGGGGTGAAAAGACCAGGCCGCGGCTGTGGAGAACCACCGCGCACTCGGAGACGTTGACGGCATAGTCGCCGATGCGCTCAAAATCCGACAAGGTGTGCAGAAGCTCGGAAACCCGCATGCTCTCCTCCGAGGAGAGGGGCTGGTCGGTGAGCTTTACCAGATAGTTGTCCAGCATCCCTTCCAGCTTGTCCAGGGCGTTTTCAGTCTCATTGAGGCGCTCCAGCTTTTTGGGGTCAAAGTGGGCAATCAGCTCTCCGGCCAGGGCCACGTTGCCTTTGGCAAAGGAGCCCATCTGCATCACGGTGTCATGGGCTTTCTCCAGCGCCAGCGAGGGGGAGGAGAGAAAACGTTCATCCAGGACGGACATAGCCTGTTCCTCCACTCCGCCGGGGATAATCCGCTCGACCAGCCGCACCAGCAGCTTGTGGAAGGGAAGCAGCGTCACGCAGCAGGCCACGTTAAAGCACAGGTGCAGGTTGGCAATGGAACCGCGGGTCATGGTGCTCTCCCAGAAGGCAAACCGGAACAGAGCGTTGCCGCCGTAAAGGAGGACCAGAAAGACCACAGTACCGATAATATTAAAGGTGAGGTGGAGAGCGGCGGTGCGCTTAGCGTTTTTGCTCGCCCCTACGGAGGAGACCAGGGAGGTGAGGCAGGTGCCGATATTCTGACCCATGATCAGGGGAAAGGCAATATTGAAAGTCACGACGCCGGTGGCGCTGAGCGCCTGGAGGATGCCCACCGAGGCCGCCGAGCTGTGGAGCAGCGCAGTCACCAGGGCGCCCACCACGACGCCCAGGAAGGGGTTGGAGAACGAGGCGAACATAGCCTGGAAAGCCGGGGAGCTCTGGAGCGGCCGCATAGCCGTCTCCATGCTGCTCATTCCAATAAACAGCAGCCCCATCCCCAGCAGAATCTGTCCCAAAAAGCGCTTATGCCCGCCGTTGAAGAACATGTAGAATACAATGCCTATCACAGCCAGCGCCGACCCCAAAAACGTGGGCTTGAGCAGAGTAAAAATCAGTGCGTCGGAGGAAATATCCCCCAGGCTCAGCAGCTGAGCGGTAATTGTGGTGCCGATATTGGCACCCATAATGATGCCCACCGTCTGCTCCAATTTCATAATGCCGGCATTGACAAATCCCACGCACATGACGGTGGTGGCGGTGGAGCTCTGCATCAAGCCGGTGACTACCGCGCCTAAAAGTACTCCTTTGAACACATTGCTGGTCAAACGCTCCAGGATCTTTTCCAACCGGCCGCTGGAGAATTTCTCCAGGCCGTCCGTCATGGTGGACATGCCGAACATAAGCACGGCAATTGCGCCCAGCATGGTGGCTGCATCTACAATCGTCACAGTCTTCCTCCATATCTGACATCACTGTCAAAGCCTTTGCACCTGCCTGTTCATCCACGATAGATTATAACGCGAACATGGAGGTTCGTAAATGCTTCCAACGGACTTTTCGCAAATTTGACAAAATCGACAAATAAAAGCCGAAATTTTCTGTAATAATTTTCAGACCGGGGACCACCGCAGGTACATTTCCAAGTTTCAGCAGGGCCTATGCCGCATAGAGACAGGCAACGGCGGAATAGGCTGAAAGAAGGAGGTGTATCCAAAATGTTGACAGCTTGGATTCTGTTGATGCTGAACAGCCTGTTTTTTACCCTGCGGCTGTCCGGCGGCAGCGGCTCATTCCCCCGCCCGCTGAGGGCCGAAGAGGAACGCATCTATCTGGACCGTTTCGCCCAGGGAGATCTGGAGGCCAGAAATATACTCATTGAGCACAATCTACGCCTGGTGGCCCACATTATAAAAAAATATTATACCCCTAACGGTGATCAAGATGATTTAATCTCTATCGGTACAATTGGGCTGATAAAGGGGATATCCACTTTTAAACCAGATAAAAATGTGCGCTTGGCAACGTACGCGTCCAGATGCATCGAAAATGAGATCTTAATGTATTTTCGCTCACAGAAAAAACTTCAAGGCGAAGTATCGCTATCTGATTCTATCGACGGGGACGGGGATGGAAACGCACTTTCGCTGATGGATACCATCAGTGTAGACGACAATATGTTGGAGGAATTGGATACACGGGATTCTTGTGCAAAATTGCGGCGGTGTGTAGTTCAATGTCTGGACCAGAGAGAGGCCTTGATCGTTACATTGCGCTATGGCTTAACTGGAGAGCAACCCTTGACCCAGCGGGAGATTGCTGCGAAGTGCGGTATATCACGTTCCTACGTATCCCGCCGCGCTTAATGTAAACGATGCCCGGAAAGCCTTGCGGAGCAAGGGCTTGTCCGGGCATCGGACGTTTTGGGTAGCGCCGGACTTATTGTAAGTGATGGGAAACTTTAGGATGAGTGGCCATTCATTTTTTTCTATTTCCCCCAAAGGCAGGGGGCTCGATATGCTACTTCTTTCAGTAATGGCAATTCAACCTGAACAGTGTCATTACTGAGGTTAAGAGGGTACCAAATATTCATCGATATCTCCCTTGGCATGTGCAATTGCACATCTGAAAAATATGCGTTCGACCAATTTCTCAATCATTTTATCATCCCTTGTATCCATATTAGTGAGAACTTTTTCATCAAGTGTTCGCTCAATTGTGCATTGGCAAGTTTTAATATGTAAATGGACAGTCGGAAAATGTCCGGCTGTCATTTTTTACAGAGGGGCAAGTCCTCCTTGCTGGTCAGCTTACGGAATATCCGCTTGTCGATGTAACTGTACAGGGTCGTTACGCAGACGGAGACCCCAAAGCCCTCTTTCCGGGCCGCCGCCAACGCCGCCGCGGGGGAATAGCGCTTGCGCCGGTCTGTTTTTCCGTTGTCCTGGACGCCCAGCATTTTCTTTTCCAGAAAATCCGCGCAGGCCCGGTTATTGCCGATTTTTAACGGCCTCCCTTTCGCGGTCTGGTTGTAATCGTGTATCTGCTGGGCCTTGTCCGCCGAGTAGCGCTTCCGGCTGTAATAGCCGAAATCGTGTTCATACATGCCGACTTCCAATTCATTGTAAATCGTCTGGCGGCAGAACCCCAGGCGTCTGGCGATTTGGGGCGCTTTTAATTTTTCCTCGTTATACAGAATTTCAAGGGTCCTTCTCTCGTCCATCGTCATATAATGCTGTTTTTTCGCCATAACCCCGCACCTCCGCAATGCGTAAAAGTATTTGGCCTTAAACAGTGCCGCCCACGCCCAAGGCTGTGGACGGCATTTATTGTAACACAACTCTGCTTGGCAGCCAGCGCGCCGGCGGACCTTATCTGTGTTACGCTGCCGCCTGTAACACAACTCTGCCCGGCAGCCGGCGCTGCCGTTTGTGTTACATCTCCTCCTTTTCCGCCGCTTCCGCGATTGCCTTTGCCCGCCGCTCTACAATCCCGAAATAATGCCGTGCGCTCCGGATATCCTGTTCCAGCCTCCGCAGCTCTTCCCTGGCCTTTTGCAAGTGAAACAGCCGCTCCCGCTCCTCCCCGCTCAGCTCCTCCCGCCACTCCTGGCTCCACGCCTCCGGCGTCTCCGCCTGCCAGTAAAACAGCAACTCATTTTCTCGTCCCGCTGGAATCATGTGTCGGCCTCCTCGCCGGGCCAGGGCTCAGCCCATGTAACACAATCGTTGTGTCTTGCCGCGAGTGCCTCCACCTGTGCCTCCGTTTCGCACTGCCCTTTTTCAATGGCCCGAAAAATTGCGTTGACGGTGCTCTGTTTTTTCACAATCCAAAATCTCATGCGTTTCCCTTTCTCCCCGTAAAGCCGGTAGGTCGGCCTGGATCCTGACGCTTATACTTCCTCTGCCCGCAGGATGCTCCACTCCGGCGGCGTCCCTGCCTCCCCGCGGGGCCCGGTTCCCCGGCTGTTTCCCGTTACGCTGTCCAGCGTATAGCCTTCGTACGGGTCATAGTCCACGCTTCGGCACACCGCCCGGTACAGTCCGCCACCTGATGTCGCGAAAACAAATTTCAGCATATGACCGCCCTCCAAAATAAAAAATGGGTGCAGCATAGCTCGCTCGCGAGCTGTGTGTCATTACCAGACTGCGAAAGTCTAAAAACGGTCAAGAATGGCCCATAAGGGCCACTCGTAAAAAATTTTCCCGGGCGCTTTCGCAAACCCGGGAAAATTTTTTGGTCTTGACGTTTTTTGATTTTCGCAGTACGTCCCCAAAAGACACACCCTCCATGCCAACTCTGGAACCCTGTTTTTCTTTTTGTCGCCGTTTGTCAAGAGAAAGGCGAAAATTTATAAATCTTTGTAGTTGACAAATAAAACATAGTCGGCTATAATATACAAAGATATAATGCTATTATGCGGATGTGCTGGAACTGGTAGACTGGCTAGCTTGAGGTGCTAGTGTCCCATGGACGTACGGGTTCGAGTCCCGTCATCCGCACCAAAACAAATGCCCACTTTCGATGCCGTATGCGGAACGCCTACGGCATCAGTGGTTTCTGGGGTTTTTGACCCCCAAATTTTCAGCAGTCAAACGGGAGATGTAAATGAGGGTTTTCAAGCAACTGGCGGGAGTCGAACCCTCGTGACAGGGAATTAAAAAAGGGCGCTAAATTTTTGAAGCGCCTGTTTTGAGCGCCGGTCCATCAGTTCCAGGGGAATTGATAGATCGGCGCTTTTTTCTTTTCCAGAAAAACGCCAGGAGCGCAATACCCTAGGCGTCTGTTTTGAAAACAGGCGAAACTAAAACAGGCGCCGGGCTTTTCAGAACAAAAAGTTACCATTCCATTAGAATACGAGGAGGATCAAAATAAAAGCAGAAGAAAAACGCAGGTATTTCCAGGAATTGACCCTCAACCTCCAGCATGAGGGCTTCACGGTAAAGCCGGAAACGGAGGAGGGGCTCCTGCCGGTGGAGCTGGACGGCCAGCGCCTCTGCCTCGCTCTGGAGACCGGCGGGGTGCGGTACTGGAAAGAGGATGCAGCCGGAGATGCCAGGAGCGCGGCGCTGGAAAAGGCCGTCGCCATCACCAAAACCACCGCCGCGTACATGGGGCAGATGGAGGCGGCGCCCCAGTTGACAGCCAGCGGCCTGGAGGGAGACTACCGGCTGCTGACCGAGTTCAACAACGTGGTTCTGGCAGGGCATCCAACCGCGTCGTCGCAAAGTTC
>CANDFO010000019.1 GCA_947384055.1 uncultured Flavonifractor sp. | reverse complement strand
ATATAGTCGCCGCAGTTGAAAAAGCGCAGCATGCGCTTTTTCCTCCAGTGGGCCAATGGCCCACTGGAGTGTGCAATGCACGCCGGCGGCGTCTATGAAGTCCAAAGCAGGGCCACATGAGCGGTCCCTGCGGCGATTTTCGCCGCAGGGTTCAAAAGGAGCGATTTGCTCCTTTTGAACCGCTTTGACTATATAGTCGGCACGCCTGAAAAACTGTAAGAACCTGTTTAAGAACCTGTATTCATAACCGGGGAATGCTGGATGGGCGAGCATTTTATAGCGATATCATTTTCAGGTCAGACGGGTCAACGGGATCCGGTCGTTTTAAGGAAAGCTCAAGGAAAACGCAGGGCTCAGGAGTCCCCGGGATTCAGGAGCGCTCCGGCGCCATAGCGCAGGCAGCGCTGGAGCCTGCGCTCGCCCCGCTTGATAGTGCGTGAGACGGTGGATTTGTCAATTCCCAGCCGCTCCCCAATCTGTCGCATGTTCAGCTGTTCCCCGTAGTAGAGCAGCAGCACCTGCCGCTGGCGGGCCGTGACGTCCTCCCGCAGGGCACGCACCAGGTTGCGTTTCAGGCGGCTCATCTGGGCGGAGTTGTCCTCCGCCATGGTCCGCGCATAGACCGCCATATCCGCCGCGTAGCCGCTGCCGCGCCTATATTGTGTATTTGGCATTGCGGCAGTACCCCCTTTCGTAGTAATGCTCGCACATCACCGCCAGCTCCCGGGTTTCCCGAAGCATGGCCCGGAGTATGCGGATGCGGTCAGCCAGCAGAAGCGCTTCCCCCGGGTCCTCCGCGGCGCCGCGCCGCTGCTCCAGAAGGCGCATCCGCTCTTGCAGCGCGGCCGCGCCAGCGTAATACTCTGCCGATAATTCCCGTAACGTCATGGTATGTATTCTCTCTCCTCCTGTACGTAAGTTTCCTCCTGGAGCTCCGTCCGGCACCGGGCGCACAGCTCCTCGTCCCCGTAAAGCTCATCCCCGCACCGGGCGCACCAACCGGCGGGCATCCGCAGCTGGACGTCCCGCAGCGGGTCGGCCCACACCTTTACCCAGATGAAAATTCCCCCTTCTGTCCGCTCCGCCTGCGGCGCCTCAAAAAAATTTTTTTAAATGCGGTGTTTCACTTGACAACCCACCCTCTTTCTGCTAAAATAAGCTCCGTTGTGGACAAGCAAAGGCTGACATGCTGGTGTAGCTCAGCTGGTAGAGCAGCTGATTTGTAATCAGCAGGTCGGGGGTTCGAATCCGTCCACCAGCTCCACAAGTTTTCCTGTATTCCTCGCGGACAAGTTCATATGGAGGAGTTCCCGAGTGGCCAAAGGGGGCAGACTGTAAATCTGTTGCGATAGCTTCGGTGGTTCGAATCCACCCTCCTCCACCAAAACGTCCTGCCAACCGGCGGGGCGTTTTTAACATACAGACGTGGTGCCAAATGGAGATGGCAGGTATTAAAGAACCCGTTTGGAGACATGATATAGAACTTGCGTTCTAATTCTTGCTAAGAATAACACCAAACGGAGATATTTGTCAACCGCATTTTTTGAAAAACATTGCAAATGGTGATAAACTGTGATAGGATAGTCCCAAAAAACGGACCGGGAGGCTTTGCCATGACGCTGGAAAGCACGCTGGGAGAACGCCTGCACTGCCTGATGGAGGAGCGGGGCTATACTTATGAACAGTTGGGCGGGCTGGTGGGCATGACGCCCCAGACTTTGAACCGCTATGTGCTGGGCCGGCGGGAGCCCAAGGCGGGCGTAGCCTCCGCCATGGCCCTGGCGCTGGGGGTGGACCCCCTGTGGCTTCAGGGGTACGATGTGCCCCGCATACGGACGCCGGCCCCGGAAGGAATGCTCCCGGCGGGGAGGGAGTCTGCCATTCCGATTCTGGGTGTAATCCGGGCGGGGGAGCCCATCCTGGCGGTGGAAGATATTGAGGGATATGCCGCCGCCGATGTGTCCGACCCGGAGGAGTACTTTTATCTGCGGGTGACAGGGGACAGCATGATCAACGCGGGAATTCGGGAGGGAGACTTGATTTTGCTGCGCCAGCAGAATACGGCGGAAAACGGTCAGATTGTGGCCTGCCTGGTGGACGGGGAGGACGCCACCCTGAAACGCTTTCGGGCGCAGAAGGGAATGGTGATTCTCCAGCCGGAGAACCCCTCCTACGAGCCCCGGATTATTCCCGCGCAGGACTTTGACAACGGCCTGGCCCGGATTGTGGGCGTGGCGGTCAAGCTGGTGCGGGAGCTGTAGCTGCCATAAGAACTTGTATTCACAAGCGGGGGATGCTGGACGGAGTACTTGCAGGTTACAAGAAATCTTGGCGCGGTATGGCCCAGAAAGGGACCGGCCGGACTGCGCTTGGCAGCTGTGAATACAGGCCCTGAGAGTAACCGGCCCCGCCATCTGCCACAGGCAGACGGCGGGGCCGGTTCGTTAAACGCTTAATTCAAAACTTCCGGTGAGGGTATCCCTGGCGCGCTACCAGGGCAGATCCAGCTGTTCCTTGCCGGCGGCCAGCCAGGGGGCGTCGTCCGAACCGCCGCTGGTGCCGAAGCTGACCTGCCCGCTCCGGGGCAGACCGTCCTCGTCCCAGATGAATTCCGCCCAGCCGATGGCGCCCGGATTTCCGCCGATAATGAAGGCATGGCGCAGGCCGTCGGAGCCGGTGCACTCGTAGATATACGGGGTCTCGTAGGAGCACAGTCCGGTGATATCGGTATCCTGTCCGCTGGCGGTCAGATAGAGTTTCCCGTCCTCCCGGAGTTCCACCGGGTCTGTAATCTGCTCCGGGTCCATCTGGCCCTCCACGCCGATGACATTGCCGTCTTCATCCATAATGTCACGCGTTACGCCGCCGGTCATAAACCGGTAGAACTGTCCGCCATAGGCCAGGGCGGTGGCCGACAGCGCGAATACCAGGACCAGTGCGGCCACAGCGACGGCGGGCCGATGGAATCGTTTGAAAAACTTCATGGGTTGAACCTCCTTTTCGGTTTGGGAGCACCGGGAGGCCAGGGTGGAACGAAGCGCGGCGGCGCGCTTCTCCGGCAGCTTGATCTGGTCAAAGGTCTTTTGATACAGCTGTTTCATGCTCGTCCTCCTCCAATCTGCTCCGCAGCAGGTTGCGTGCCCGATGCAGGCGCATGGAGACCGCCGATGGACTGGTGCGGAGAATTTCCGCGGTCTCCTGATAAGAATAGCCCTCGTAGTAGTGCAGATGCACCACGGCGCGGTACTTGTCCGGCAGCGCCATGACAGCGTCAAACAGGGCGCTCTCCTCCGGCTGGGCAAAGGGAATGTCCACATCCAGGGGCTCCCACTGACGTCTCCGGCTGGCCCGCAGAAGGTCGCGGCTGGCATTGACCGTCACCTGGGCCAGCCAAGGCCGCTCTTTACCAGGCATGGGCTTTGTCCGGCCGTCCAGAAGTTTGAGAAACACCGTCTGGACAATGTCCTCCGCATCCTGGGGGGAGCGGGTGCAGCTCAGGGCCAGGCGGTAAACCATGTCGTGGTAGCGGTCGAACAGGAGCAGAAATTCCGTCTCTGTCATTCGGGCACCTTCTTTTATGTTGAAAACTGTATCCCGGCGCGGGATTATTGGTCTTGCGTGAGGCCTCGTACTATAAGACGCATTAAGAGCTGGTTTTCACACATCGCGGAGAAATTTTTTGGTGAAAAACCTATGGGTTCCAAGCAGCCCCCATGGACAAGTCAAACTGCCATTGAATGGTCATCTTGCGGTATAATCCGCAGCAGATCGGGGCATACTTTCCGCATCTGTCAATTCAGGAGGAATCTCAATGTCCGTTGCGTTTGAACAGAGCCAGACCCGCGTCAATCTGCTCCGGGCCTTTGCCGGAGAGAGCCAGGCCCGCAACCGCTATACCTTCGCCGCAGGCCTGGCCAAAACAAAAGGCCTTCCGGTCATCGAAGGGGTATTTACCTTTACCGCCAAGCAGGAAGAGAGCCACGCCAAGCTCTTTTATAACCAGCTGCAGGCGGTGTCCGGCCAAAATATTCAGATTGACGGTAGCTATCCCGTGGAGCTGTGGCCGGAAGTGCTCCAGCATCTCCGCTCAGCTCAGCACAACGAATTTCAGGAGTGGGAACACGACTACAAGGAGTTTGCCAAGACCGCAAAAGCGGAAGGCTTTGAGCAGATTTCCCACATCTTTTCCATGGTCTCTGAAGTTGAGCGGACCCATGGGGAGCGTTTTCAAAAGTTTGCCGACCTGCTGGAAGCGGGCAAGCTCTTTATTGCCGATACGAAGATTAAGTGGATGTGCCTCAACTGCGGCCACATTGTAGACGCCTCTGTCGCCCCGGAGGTCTGTCCCATGTGCAGACATCCCCAGGGGTGGTTTGTGCGCTGGGAACTGGCACCTTTTGAATAACAACCACGGCTGCTGGGCGCAGTCCCGGTGGACCTTTTCCCGGCAGCAAAACTCCCCGCCCGTCCCGCGTCTTCCGTTTATGAACACACTTTCTAAAAAATTTGCACAAAAAGCGGCGGCAATCTCAAAAAGAGAGATTGCCGCCGCGCTTGATTTGCGGACCGTCCAGTGCTGCCTTTAGACTTCGAGTCCCAGCTTCTCAGCAATTTCCTCCGGAGAAAAACCGGATTCCTTCGCTTTTGCAATGACCGCTCTCATGGTAACAGGGTGCAGCAGTTTCTGCTTCTGTGCCTCCAAAACGTCAATTTCGCTCTGCTTCTTCGCGATCTTTTCGTCAATGAGCTTGATGCGTTCTTCTACAGTTTTACGTCCTGCCATAACAGAGACCTCCATAAAAAGATAGCTTAACTATAAAATAAATCGCTATAAATGTCAATCTTTTTCTCCGCATTTCTTTATTAGGCAAGTTTTAATATGTAAATGGACAGTCGGAAATTGTCCGGCTGTTATTTTTTTACAGGGCAGGGGCCAGGCGCCCCGGAAAGGAAGTGCTCTATATGGGCAGAGAGTTTATCGTGGATACAGGCTACCAGGGGTATGTGTTTCTGAGCCGTGCGCAGGGCATGTTTGAGACACAGGGCGGCCAAAAGCGCCCGCACTGCAACATGTACGTATTTTCCCTGGTGAGCAGCTACTCGATAACTTCCCAACACTTCCAGCCGTGCCAGGTGTGCTCCGGGTCCATCTCGGCCCACCGCTTCTCATCATAAAAGAAAGCACAATTTAGGGTATTTTGATAGCGGTCTGGGAACTTGGCTCAGAATTTCTCATGAGCATCTTCCCAGGAGTCGGCGTGAATTTCCACCCAGCCGTTTTGATAGGGGAACTTGGGATCAGAGCCAAAGGTGTAAAAATATTTGTTCATATTGATTCCTTTCTGCCCTGCCATCATCAGACCGGCGGGGCGGTTCCCGGTGACGGGCCGTGGCCCGTTTCGGCTTGGTGTTTACGCTCCCTTCACTTCGTCAAAAATATCTCCGATCTGGCAATTCAGTGCTTCAGAAATGGCCCGCGCTCTGATTGGGTAGGTGTAGCTGGCCCGGCCCGCTTCAATGCGAAGGATAGCTTTTTTCGGAAGTCCCGCCATCAGGGAGAGTTTCTGGCGGGACAATCCAGCATCCTTCCGGCGACGTTGATAACCGCCAGCATGATATTTTCGGCCACACACCATGCGGTAGGCAAATCTTACCGCAGCCACTTGTCATAGTCGGGGTTGTAGACAGCAGGCTCAGCCAGCCCTGCCAGATGCCGATGCACCAGCTCACCAGCCAGCCTGTCTCGCCTGTCGGCTCGGTCGGTGCTTCTAAGCGCCCTTGGCGCTTAGAGGTCGCCACTGGCGACCCGCACCCCTCCATGTGGCCCTCCTTCCGGGCCGTGGCACCCAGCACCTTGGCGATGCTCATGGCAACCGAAGGTTTTTCTGCAATTACAAGGCGATACATAAAATCACACTCCGTTTACCTTATAGACCATGGTATAGTTTTTAATGACCGTTTTATGGTATTCCAGCGCACGGAGCCGGGGATCGCGGCACAGCTCATACATCAGCGGCATTTTCTCCAACTCGGAGTAACACGCCTCAACCGCATCGGCAAAGGACGCCGCTGCGGAAGGATTTGCAAGAGAGTGTACCATATATCCAAGGATGCTGTCTAAATCCTGCTCGGCCAACTCGGTTTTGATGATCTTATATGCCATATTTCGCCCTCAATCCTTTGAGTGAGGAACGGGTATCCACCGTTTTTCCCTCCCGGATTTCTGCCTCCGCCTCCGCCAATTTTGCGTAAACATCCAGCTTAGCCAGCTTTTCCTCATAGGCTCTCATGCTCATAATCACCATTTCGCCGTATCCGTTTTTGGTGATATAGACCGGCTCAGTAGATTCGCTGCACATCTGCGAGATAGCGGCGGAGAACAAAATCGCTGAATGTCCTGCGGACAAAGCTGACAGCGAGGAAAGGAGGTTAGCGACATGAAGCGCCGGAACTACAAGGGCCGTGAATTGCTGCCGCTGGCGGTGAGCGATGCGGCCCAGGCCGGGGATGCTGACGCTGCGGAGCAGGTCTTACGGTACGATGAGGGTTACATAAATAAGCTCTGCACCCGGACGGTCTACGACGAAAGTGGCTGTCCCTACGCCTGTCTGGACGAGTACATGAAAAGTCGTCTGGAAAACAAACTCATCCGAGCTATTCTCGGTGTGAACTGATAACCGGCCCCGGCTGGGAGGAACAGCTTACCCTTTCCATGTTCCTCCCGCCTGCGGGCCTTGTCTTGCATTTTGGAAAGGGGGGACTTATCTGGCAAAAGAGCAATTTAAAACTCAAACTGAAACCTGTCAAATCGAACTGCCGCAAGCTATTATAGAAACCTTTGCCCGGTTCCTCGTCCCGGAGATACGGAAATACTACGATATAGGGCGAGTGCAGGCCACCCGTTATATGGGTGGCCTGCACTTTGCAATCTATACGACAAGATTGCAATACGGCGAAAATCAAATATTAGATGGACAAATTTTAAGGCACTCTCATACAAACAAGGGGCTCCCGGGGCCAAGCGGTAGCTTCAAGACCCAAAAGACTGCTAAGACCAGCAGGCCAATGATAAAAGTGACAACTGCATATGGGAGACAGCCTGCCATTACGGTGCCCATTCCAGGCGTCTTATCTTTATCAGTATTATACTTAGTCAGCAGTGCCAGAACTAAAGCAATATCGGTGGAAATAGGAGCAATCGCATTGGTGGAGGCATCGCCAATGCGATACGCCATAGTCGTAAGAGCAGGGCTAAAGCCAATTGCATAAAACATCGGAATCAGAATAGGGGCCAGAATCATCCATTTGGAGATTCCGCTGGTCATAAACAGATTCAGGAATGTGGACAGGAGTGCGATACAAATAAGCAGTCCGAATCCATTGATACCAGAGGATTTGAGGAATTGCGCGCCTGTAACGCCTAAAACAGTCGGAATTCCGGACTCGTTAAACAGATAAATGAACACAGATGCCGGAAGGGCGATTACCATAAAGTTTACAAGCGTCCCAATGCTGTTCGCAAACAGTTTCGGCAAAGTATTCCAGGTTGGAATCTTCCCCACTGTGCGGCCGAATACAAGCCCCACGACCAGGAAAAACAGGAACATCAGTGTCAGGATCCCGCTCATCAGCGGAGACGCAGGGAAAAGCGCACCGTCAGCCGAACGCAGGAAGGAGTTCTTTGGGATACAGGCAGCGATAAGTATCGCAAAGAACAGGACGGCTGCAATGGCTGTTTTCCGTAATGCCCTGCCTTCATTCGCATTTTCTGCTTTTTCTTGGGTTTCGATTTTAATTAGGCTCAGGTCCTTTGGAGGCCCCATAAACCGGCTGGTAAACTTTGTGGTTATTAACGTATACGCGATGGTAAGAATCACAGCACAGGGGAGCATAAAAAACCAGTTCATCAGAACATGTGCGGACGTTCCATCCAGTCCCAGAGATGCACAAACAGACTGGGTTACGCCTACCAGTAATACGTCCATTTGACCTGGGAAAATATTTGCAAACATACCTGCGTTGCCTGCCGCATAGGCCAAAACGATACCGAGCCATGGGTTGTATCCCAGTGACGCAAAGAGTGAGGCCGCAACCGTTGTACATCCCAGAATGCCTGCACTGGATGCCATGTTGGATTGGAATGCTATGAAGGAGACAATCGCAAAAATCAGGGCGGGTTTTGCGCCGAGGATCGTCTTCCGGATCACGGCGTCAAACAGTCCAACCTGTTCGCACAGGCCGATGGAAAGGGTCAGCAGCCCCATCATCATCATGGGGGAAAAGCTGAAATAAATTTTGTAGAGATTTGTAATAACATAGCTGATAGTTTCGCGATTAAGCAGATTTTTGACGGTGGCGGTGGCCGTCGTCGCAGCACCGCCGGAGCTGGAGGCCATCTCGTAGGTGACGGACGCCCCGTTAAAGAGGACAGACAGAACAACAGCTACAACTGCCAAGAGTGCAAACAGATAAAACGGATGGGGCAGCTTGTTTCCGATCCGTTCGACGCCGCCCATAAACCGCATCAATGCGCTCTTATTCTCTTCTTTTTTCATGTTAATTGACACCCTCTCTCTTCTGAAATTACGGCAGCTCGGCCGTGTAAACCGTCTCACCGCCTAATACCGTCTGTAAGACCCGAATATCCTTTATTTCCTCTTGGCCGCATGTCATATAGTCCTTGTCGATTACAATAAAATCGGCTAATTTCCCGGGTTCAATACTTCCCTTAATCTCCTCCTCAAACCCTGCATAGGCGCCCCAACTAGTGTAAGAACGGAGCGCCTGCTCTCGTGTCATCGCTTCAGCCGGGTACCAGCCGCCGGCCGGCCGCCCCTGTTCATCCGTGCGCAATACCGCGCAGGAAAGGCCAATAAAAGGATTGAAGGGTTCAACCGGAGCGTCCGTCCCATTCGGCGGACAATTCCCCGCCTGAATCAGGGTCTGCCAGGCATACGCCCCTCTCATCCGTTCTGCCCCGATTCTCGTCTCGGCAACCTCTTTATCCGAGCGCAGGAAGACGGTCTGTTCGGTAGGAATAACTCCCAGCCGGGAAAAACGCGGAATATCTTCCGGCGAAACCACCTGCGCATGCTCAATCCGGAAACGGTGGTCGGCGCTTGGAAGCTCTTTCAGAATCCGTTCATATACGTCCAGGACCTGTCGGTTCGTCGCATCACCGATTGCATGGCACAGGAGTTGAAAACCGGCCAGCCGTGCATCATAGAGGATCGTATAGAGCTGCTCATCCGTAAATTTCCCATTTCCACAGTGTCCGGGACGATCGCTGTACGCTTGCAGCATCCAGGCACTGCGGGCTCCCAGAGAACCGTCGCAGGACAGCTTGAAGCCCCTGGCGGTCAGCCGGTTTCCGTACATTCCGATTTGGATCCCGTCCTTGAAGTACGTCTGAGCCTCCCTGTAAAGCTCCTCATAGGTTGGCCGTCCGGGAACCCGCATAACCGCATAGATACGCAATTTCAGTTGTTTTGCCTCATAGAGTTCTTTCCAGGCATTCAGCGTTTCTCCGTCGGTTCCGGCGTCATGCACGGTTGTCAGGCCAACTTTGAAAAAGTCCTCTTGAGCCAATAAGGCGCATTGCTGAAGCTGCTCTTTCGTATAGGAGGGGATCGCGCTGTCAAACGGTGCCTGCGCCTGATCGGTAACGATACCCAGAAGCGTACCGTCCTCCTTGCGAAGGTATTCTCCTCCAACCGGATCAGGCGTGTCCTCTCGAATGCCCGCCCTGCGGAAGGCCTCACTGTTGCCCCAGGATGCGTGTAAACAGGCCCGTTTCAGATAGACTGGCAGGTCCGGCGACACCTCATCCAGTTCCTCCTTTGTTGGAAATTCCCAGGAATCATTGAGCCATCCGTTTCCCAGAATCCATGTCCCCGGTTTTGCCTGCGCATATGCGTCTTTTACCTTTTGTAAGATTTCCGTCTTTGTGCACCCGGACAAATCCAATTCCATCCGTTTGGCACCGACAAAATTAAGGTGAAGATGTGAGTCAATCAGCCCTGGCAGCACTGTTTTCTGCTGCAAATCAACAATTCGGGTGCTTTTGTCACAGAGCGACAGGATTTCATCGTCCGTTCCGACAGATAAAAACCGGTCTCCAGTGGTACAAAAGGCCGATGCGGCAGAAAATTTGTCATCTACTGTGTACACTCTGCCATTAACATAGGCAGTTTCCGGAACCCTATTTACATTCATCATACTCCTCCTGTTTTCGCTTTATCATGCGGTAGCTCCTCTAAATCCGGCCAACTATATTTTACCACCTCCCATATCAACTGCCTTTTCTCAGGTAATTTAAGGCGCCGCCGGCCAGTAGGAGGGACTTGTCCTCCTCGGAGACCTCCAGTCTGGCTGGGAAGGCGATTGCCTTCTTTGGGATCTCCACCCTGAAGGTTCCGGTACGGACGCTGGCGGGGGTATCTTCAATTACGATGGTATCCCCCTGCTGAACAGCTTCATAATCGGACTCCCGCTCAAAGACCAAGGGCAGAATGCCGTAATTGATGAGATTTTCCTTATGGATTCGGGCATAGGATTTTGCAAGAACAGCCTCCACCCCCAGGTACATGGGCAACATTGCGGCATGCTCCCTGCTGGAGCCCTGGCCGTAATTACTGCCCCCCACGATGACGCTGTGCCCCAGTTTCCGGGCGCGGTCCACAAAGGTGGGGTCGGTGTAGCAGAAGGTATAGTTTGCAAACTCCGGAATGTTCGAGATAAATTTCAGAATAGATGATCCGCCTGGGATGATGTCGTCGGTTGTAATATTATCCCCCAGCTTGAGCGCCACCTCTGCGTCAATGCGCTCCCGCAGCGCATCTCGCATAGGCAGATCGGAAATGTTGGGCCCTTTTATCACTTCAACGCTATGGCGGTCCGGGATCTCCTCCGGCGCGATGATGGCGGAATCATCTATGATATACTGCTCCGGTTCTCGGATCCCGGTCAGATATTCCGCATTCACCAGATCACGGGGATCGGTGATGCAGCCGGCCACCGCCGTAGCCGCCGCAGTTTCCGGGCTGACAAGGTAAACGCCGGCATCATTGGATCCGCACCGGCCGGGGAAATTCCGGTTTGAGGTGCGCACAGAGATTCCGCGGCAGGGGGGCACCTGCCCCACCCCGATACAGGGGCCGCAGGCGCATTCCAGAATACGGCAGCCGGATTCCACCAGATCGGCCAGGATGCCGTCTGCAATCAGATGGGCTAAGACCTGGCGGGAGCCGGGGGCCACGGTGCAGTCAATGTCCCTGTGTACCTTCCTGCCCTTTAAAATCCGCGCCGCCTTGGCAATGTCGGAATAAGAGGCATTGGTGCAGCTGCCAATAAAGACCGAGTTGGGCTTGACCCCGGAAATGGAGCGGACCGCGCAGACCTGATCGGGCATGGAAGGCTCGGCCGCTAAGGGCTCCAGTGCGGACAGGTCGATCTCCACCACCTTGTCATAGGCCGCGCCGGGCTGAGGCTGAAGGGGGATATAATCCACCTCCCGGCACTGGGCTTTCAAGAAGGACCGTGTTGCTTCGTCGCTAGGGAATATCCCGGTGGTAGCGCCGGTCTCAATGCTCATGTTGGCGATGGTCTGCCGCTCCGGAATGGAAAGCGTAGCAACGCCGCCGCCAAAATACTCCAAAATGTATCCGACTCCGCCTTTCACACTGATCTGGCGCAGCAGCTCCAAGGCAACGTCCTTCGCGCTGCTGCCCGGCCGCAGCCTTCCGGTCAATTTTACCCCTATGACCTTAGGGGCGTTCATGCGAAAGCCCTGACCCAAGGCGGCCTCTGCTACGGTGAGGCCTCCGCTGCCAATGGCCAGCATCCCCAACGCGCCGGAGGTGGGGGTATGGCTGTCCGCACCCAGGAGGACCTTTCCCGGTTTGGCGAACCGCTGACAGTGGAGAAAATGGCAAATCCCGTTGCCCGGTTTGGAGAAGTAGGCCCCAAAGCGGGCCGCCGCCGTCTTCAAGAACCGGTGGTCGTCTGCATTTTCAGAGCTGATGCACAGCGTATTGTGGTCGCAGTAGAATACGGATGCCTCGGTCTTGACCCGATCTGCGCCAACGGCCAGGAAGGTCTGCCCGGCCATAATGGCAGTTAGGTCATGCCCCAGGGTCTGATCCACACGGATGGTAATGGGGCGGCCCGGAAGCAACGTTCCGGCGCTCAGATGGCCCCTCAAAATCTGGTAAACAATGTTGTCAGGCATCGCTGCGCTCCTTTCGGAATTGTGAAAATACTGGTGCAGTCCCTACTGCCCGATCCGGGCTGCGGTCTCCCGGCCCATGACCTCGGTGGTCACACTCCGCTCCTCACGGCCGCCCCGGTAGATATCGGATGTACGGTAGCCGTCGCGGAGGACCGCATGGATGGCCCGATCCACCGCGTGGGCTTCCTCCTTCAGCCCGAGGCCAATCTCCAGCAGCATCCCCGCCGCGCCGATGGCAGCCAAGGGGTTCGCAATGCCCATACCGGCGATATCGGGTGCCGTCCCATGGATGGGCTCGAAGAGGCCGAACTTCTTATCGTTGATAGCGGCGGAGGCCAGCATACCCACCGATCCCGTGGCGACGCCCGCCTCGTCGGAGAGGATATCGCCAAAAATACTGGTGGTAAGCATCACATCAAACCGGCCGGGATTACAGGCCAGCTCCATCGCGGCCTTGTCCACCAGCAGATGGGTGAGGCCTACCTCCGGATACTCGCAGTCGTGAATCCGGGTAACGGTTTCCCGCCACAGGCGGGAGGACTCCAAGGCGTTGGACTTGTCAATGCTGGTGACATGGTTGCGGCGGGAGCGGGCGATGGAAAAGGCCTGGCGGGCGACCCGCTCCACCTCAAAGACGCTGTAGCATTCCACATCATAGGCCTCCGGGCCGTACTTCCCCTGTCGGGTTCCCTTTTCCCCAAAATAGATCCCCCCGATCAGGTCCCGAACCAGCATCAGATCCACGCCCTTCGCGGTGATTTCCCCTTTTAGGGGCGAGTTGTCTTGAATTGCCTCATAAATTTTTGCGGGCCGGAGATTGCAATAGAGGTTGAAGCCCCGCCGGAGGGCGGCCAGTCCCCGCTCCGGACGACCCTCCCTGGGCAGATGGTCCCACTTTGGTCCCCCTGCCGCGCCGAAGAGGATGGCGTCGCAGTCTTCGCAGGTCCGCAGGGTCTCCTCCTCAATGGGGACGCCGTGGGCGTCGATGCAGCAGCCGCCTACCAAGCGGTACTCATAGTGAAAGGTGTGGCCGTAGACCTCCCCCACTCTGTCCAACACACGGACTGCCTCCCGTATTACGTCTACGCCGATACCGTCTCCCGGGATTACCGCCAGTTTAAATTCCATCGCGCAAACTCCTTTCTCCTTCTTTCCGCAGAGCGTCCCGCTCCTCCTCCGGACAGTAAGGAAGCGTCAGCCCCGCCTGAGGCATATAGAGGACCTTCGGCCGGCGGTATTCGGACAGGACCTCTCGGATCACCTGATTTAATTCCCCTTTTGGACGGCATGTTACGCCAACCTGAGCCATACGCGCCCGATCCAGATCGGTAATCAGGATCAGGCGGCACCGGTCCTGCACCTCCCGCACTTTATAGCAATTCAGGCCGCCCATATTCACATTGCGCTGGATCTCCGCCCGAACGGCCTCCAGCGTCCCGAACCGGCCCAGCCATTCCTCAAAGGGATCGTCAAGTTCCTTGCTACAGCCCTCCGGGCACTCCGCCAGGCAGATAACGGTGCCGCCCGGTTTGACCGCCCGAGAGGCGTTATAAAAGCCCTTTTTGCTCTGCCGCAGGTCGATATCCTTCGGAAAGCCGCCGCAGGAGGCAATGACCACATCAGGCCGCGCCTTTATGGGATAGAGATAGCGTTTTTTTGCCAGCTCCGTACCGCGGAGATAGGCTTTCTCCCAGTGGCCGGCCACTGCGCTGCAAATCATGCCGTGGTCGTCACACAGGACGTTCAACAGAAAGGCCGGTTTTGTAAAGGCGCAAGCCTCCATAAAGTCCTGGTGTACCGGATTCCCCTCCAGCACACCAGCCTGGGCGTTGGGGTCCACCACCATGCTGTGGTTGGCAAGGATGGTATCTTTCCGGGCGCAGCCCGGGATAATATCCTTCCGCCCTCCGCCGAAACCCGCCATATGGTGGACCAAAATACCGCCGGTCAGGATCAGCTTGTCCGCGTCCAGAGCAATTTGGTTCGCCCACACCTCATGTCCGTAAGAGGTGGTGCCCACATACCGGCAGGGGGAGGTCTCACAATTGTGCTGGAACACGTGGACCCGGCGGTAGATATCCTCGGTAATCAGGCTGATCATCCCGGCTTCCTCCATGCCGCTGTGCATCCCGTTGGCGAAAAGAATCGTAATATCCTGATCCGGTATTCCTGCCTGATTCAGCTCAGCCACCAAAATGGGAATGTAGATGTGGCTTCTGGTCAGGCGGGTGATGTCGTTGGTGAGGATACAAACCTTATCCCCTGGCTTGATCTCATCCCTCACCCGGCCGCTGCCGATGGGAGCGGCAAGGGCGTTTCGGACAATCTCCTCCTCTGCCGCGGGTTCGGCGTCTGTTTCCCTGGGCAGCAGGACGGACAGATCCGCTTCCTCCGGGATCTCGATGTCCAGCAATTCATGTCCATACTTGACGGTGTCTTTCATAAACAGCCTCCTCAATGGTACTGGCAAGGATCGGTAAGGACCCCGGTAACCGCTGTCACGGCCGCGACGGCGGGCGAGCACAGGTAGGACAGCGTTTTTTTGGTGCCCTGCCGGCCAACAAAATTCCGGTTTGCTGTGGACAGAATCCGCTCGTCGTCCGTCATAAGACCATAGGGCATCCCGCAGCACAGGCCGCAGCAGGGGTGGCAGATTACGGCCCCCGCCCTGACAAATGTTTCGATATACCCCAGGCGGATGGCATCCTGATAGACCTGATTGGTGGCGGGGACCACAATAAGGCGGAGATCGGGGGCCGTGTGCTTTCCCGCCAGAAGGCCGGCGGCGATGGCCAAATCCTCCAGGCTGCCGTTGGTGCAGGAGCCCAGATATACCTCGTCAATTTTTGTACCCGCCACTTCGGAAACCGAGTGTACGTCGTCCACCCCCCGGGGACAGGCCACCTGGGGCTCCAGATCGCTTAAATCGTAATGCAGCACCTGCTCATAGCGGCTGTCGTCCCCGGCTTTCACCCAGCTGATTTCATCCAGCGGCATGTCATAATAGGCGGCGGTTTTTTCATCGCACTCAAACAGGGCGCACTTGGCCCCCGCCTCCAGCGACATATTGGCCACGGTGAACCGGGCCATCATGGACAGCTCGTGGGCGGCAGGCCCCACAAACTCCAGGCTCTTGTACTGCCCGCCGTCCGCTTTGATATCGCCCAGTATTTTTAGAATCACATCCTTAGATGTGACCCCCTGGCGCAGATGGCCCGTGAGCACGATTTTAATTGCCTCGGGGACCTTGAACCACAGCTCACCGGTAATCAGCGCCGCGCACAGCTCGGCGGTACCAATCCCGGAACAGAAGCAGCCCGCCCCGCCATAGGTCGTGGTGTGGGAGTCGGTTGCCGTCACGATCTGTCCCGGCCTGGCATACCGCTTCTCGTGCATAATTGAGTGACAGATGCCCTGGCCGATATGGTGCTTCCTGATGCCGAACTCATCCCCCAAAGCCAGTCCGGCATTGTAATGGCTGGTGTCGTTCCGGGCTACGGCGGTGGGCATACAGTGGTCATAAATAATTGCCGTTCGGTCCGGATCGGCGATCTTCTGTGCCCCCATTTTGTGGAGGGTATCCAGTACATAGGGGGTGTAGATATCGTGGATCATGAAGAACTCCGGATGTGTGACGAGGATATCTCCAGGCGCGCATTCTGTTGCTCCGGTATTGGCCATCAGCAGCTTTTCCGCCATCGTGTAATTGCCGTTTCCCCGCCCGGCGTAGGGCGGCGGCGTGGGGACTGCCGGGCTTTCGCCTGCCTCGATGCGGCGCTTTGTATCCTGAATCAGGCCGCCGCTCTCCAAAATCCGGGACAGGTGCTCCGGGCAGGCGGCAATCGGGAAGGTATGCCCGTTTACACTGACGCGCTTGCCCACTTCTACCGTGACCGTATCCCCTTCCTGACAGATCGCCTGAATGCCGTCGCAGGTGATGGGAAGAATCCCGGAGTTGAAGGCGTTGCGGAAAAAAATACGGGCAAAACTTTTGGCGATGATGCACCGCACGCCATTTTCGGCCAAAACGGAGGCCGCCTGCTCCCGAGAGGAGCCGCAGCCAAAGTTGCTGCCGGCGACCAGGATATCCCCCTCTTGAACCTGTGCGCCGAATTCCGGCCTCAGCAGCTCAAAGGCGTACTGCTTCATCTCGGCAATGTCGGGAATGGTTCCACGTTTGCCGGGGATGATGGTATCCGTGTCAATATCATCTCCAAATTTCCAGGCGCGGCCGCAGAATATGGTTTCCATCTCTTACATCCCCCTACAGTGTTTTTGATGTGGCCGCCCGCAAAACGGATTCAATAGAAGCGGTATAGACCTGGCTGCCAGGCGCACCCATGCAGCCGTCGTAGGTATATAAGCCCGTGGTAATCAGGCGCTCGCCCGTATCAATGACGCCGGGGCCCTGCTGTACGGCGCTGCGGTCCCCCACCGCATGGACCTGGGCGTTGAATGACAGGAAGCGCTCGATAAGTCCCTCTTTGAGCGCCAGCAGGTAGTCCCCGGCAGTAGCGGGGACAATGGACAGACGAAAGCCCCGGGCCAAGGATTTTCCCGCCATCAGCTCAGCCGCCTTCCGCAGGCCGTCAATGGTTCCGCCGGTAAAGCCGCCGATCTGCCCCGCCTGGAACGCCGTGCCGGACAGCGCCCCCACAGGCTCAATCGGGGCGGAGGACTGAACCTCCCGCCCGGCACAGGGCAGCCGCACCATTGAAGTCACCCCGGTAAGATCCAGCGTCAGATCCGCCTCCCCGCGTTCGGCAAACAAAGCTGTAACTGCGCCGGTACCGCAGGCCATCCCGCATAGAATCGCTTTGTCCTGCCGGCTCAGTCCTCCGCTGGGGCAAATAAATACCACCGTCTTTCCCTTCAAGGACGCTCCGGCCTGAGACAGCAGGGTCAGCGCCGCATCCATAGCGGAGCATCCCTGTGTCAGCCGCCCTGTCAACGCGACGGTAAAGGTCTCCGGAACTGTAACGGTATAGGTCCCCTCCTCCAATACCCGGGCCAGGGCTTTCACAGGTACATTCAGCCCCAGCGCACCTGCCGCGCCGTAGATACTGTTATGTGCTCCGCCGCCCAGAACAATCTGTCCCGGCCGGACTACCTGATCCAGCATCCACTGGTAGCCCACCCCTGCGCTTTGGATAAAGGCGCACCCAAACTGCCGGGCAAACCGGTTGATTCTGCCCAGCCGGGCCGCCCCCTCCGGACTGCCGGTAGGGACATCATGGTCAAAGATAACCTTTACCCGTTCCGGCTGTGCGACGGCGGTCACGTGTTCGAGGCACTGATGGGAGGGTCCGTCCGTAATCACCACATAGTCCGGGCGCAGGGTGATCGCCTGTCCAGCCATGTCGCGGCCTATCCAGTTGTCGCCTGTGGACATTGTTGCAGCCTCCTCTCATTTGATGCAACGTTAAATCTAAAATACAACAAAAATTATATAAAATATAATGAAAATGTCAAGTTTATCGCGCTATTTTCAGATAAATACCCAATATATTCTCTGTATTTTGTAGGATTAGGCTGATAAAATTTTACTAAAATTCATCATTTTTAATTGACATTTCCTCTGTAAGCACTATAATAGGACTATACTACCCATTCCATCGACGGCGGAGGACGCTATGGCGACATTAAAAGATGTGGCAAATCTTGCGCAGGTTTCTCTTACTACAGCTTCCATCGTGGCCAGCGGGCGCGGCGAGCTGAAACGGATCTCTCCCGCCACCATACAGCGGGTCTATGAGGCGATTGAGCAAGTACATTATCAGCCGAATCAGAACGCCCGCCTGCTGCGCGCGAAAAGTGCCCGCAGCCCTGTTTTGGCCTTCTACTGGCCGCTGGATTTCCGGGTCAATATCTTAGGCCGCCGCCTGAGCAATCTCTATGGCGTTCTATTAGAGCAGGATCTGGACTATGAAATCGTGGTACAGACCTACTTCAACGGCCACCTGGAGGATCGGCTGGCACCCCTGATCACGGGGCGCTATAGCGGGGCCATCATCGCCGGAGCCAGCGATGCCGACAGCCTCCAGCTGGAGGCCGCTTCCCTCGTCACGCCCGTGGTCCTGATGAACACGGACAGCCAGAGGTATTCCACCGTTGGGATCAGCCATGAACAGATGGGGCTTCAGGTGGCCAGCTTGCTGCACAAAAAGGGATATGAGGAGTGTGCCATCGTGAAATCGGCGGAGCTCCACCGGGGTACGGCCAAACGCACCAAGGCATTTCTCTATGCCTGTGCACAACTGGGCATTTCCGTCCTTCCGCAGTGGAGCTTCAGCGGGCCGGCCACCATCACCGGCGGCGCCCAGGCCACGCTGGAATACTGTGCGTTGACCAAACGCCCAAAGGCGCTCTATTACGAAAAGGACTGTATGGCCCAGGGCGGACTGTACACCCTTCTGCGCTGCGGCGTCGCCGTTCCGGGGGATGTAGAGCTGCTGAGCCTGGGGATGCAGGAGCCGGAGACCATGCAGTATCTGACGCCCTCCATTAGCTGCGTTTCGGTTCCGCCCAACGTGGACAAGCAGGCTATGGCTGTGCTGCTGGAGCTCTTGGAGCATCCGCCTGCCGATCCCATCCATGTGGAGCTGGAGCCCCTGGTGCAGCTGCGGGAGAGCTTTACCCTGCCCGCCCCCTCTTGATTGGCATAAAAACAGCTCCCGGCCGTGGCCGGGAGCTGTTTTTATGCCGTTGTCAGGTGTTGTCCGGCGCAAAAGGGCAGAGAAATTCCGGGGAACTTATCGCTGCGCTCTGCCGATCTCCAGCCCCCGCTCAAAGGCCTGCCTATTCAGCGGGAGAAGCTTGGGCTTAGAGGACAGCTTGTGCTCAATTTCGTCCCATACAACAGCCGGATCAATTACCACGGTACAGCCCAAGTATACCCCGAGCATCATGATGTTGAGCACCTTGGCGCTCCCCAGCTCCAAGGCCAGCTCCGTAACCGGGGCCTTTACCACCTTGACATCCGTCCGGCCTATCTCCTCGGAGACGATGGAGGTGTTGAGAAAGAGGGTGCCTCCGGCTTTTAGCTTGGGCAGAAATTTGGCCAGGGAGGGGCCGTTCATCACAATCAAATCGTCCATTGTATCCCCCAGAGGCGCGCCGATATACGCGTCGGAAATCACTACATAGCAGTTGGCGGTACCCCCTCTCTGCTCCGCACCGTAGGAGGGGAAAAACGTAACGTTTTTATCCGTGGCGCTACAGGCAGCACCGGCCAAAAACTTGCCCAATGTCATGACTCCCTGTCCGCCGAATCCGGCCACACACAGATTGGTTTCCATTTGCCTCCTCCTCTCAGCGGTCCCGAATCACGCCCAGCGGGAACTCGGGCAGCATCTTTTCTTCTATGTAGTCCAGACCGGCCAGCGCGTCCATCCCCCAGTTGGTGGGACAGCTGGTGATTATCTCCACCATCGAAAATCCCTTGCCCTCCAATTGATTCTGGAAGGCCTTCTTGATGGCGGCCTTGGTCTTATTCACATTGGCCGGCGTATTGCAACTGGTGCGCACCAGATAAACCGGTGCGGTGAGTTGATCCAGGAGCTCGCACATGTGCAGGGGATACCCGTGCTCTTTGGGGTCTCGGCCCTTTGGCGCGGTAGAGGCCTTCATGCCCACCAAGGTGGTGGGCGCCATCTGGCCGCCGGTCATACCGTAAATGCCGTTATTGATAAAGATAACCGTGATGTTTTCTCCGCGGTTGGCCGCTGAAACCGATTCCCCCAGGCCGATAGAGGCAAAATCGCCGTCTCCCTGATAGGTAAACACCAGGGACTCCGGGCTGACGCGCTTCATGCCGGTGGCCACGGCGCAGGCGCGGCCGTGAGGGGCCGTAGTATTGTCATACGCCATATAATCCATGTGCAGGCCGCAGCAGCCGATGCCCAGCACGCAGGCAGCCCGGCTCACCACATCCAGCTCCTCCAGCACCTCCCCAATTAGCTTAATCACAGTGGAGTGCATACAGCCCGGACAAAAGCCGGAGACCTTGTCCGCTTGAATCGTCTTTGTTCTTGTATAGATTTTTTCCATATCTCAGCCCTCCGCGATCCGTTTTGCCGCCGCTATCACCGCCTCGCGGCTGATCATGTTCCCGCCGGAGCACAGGCACGTCTCAATCAGGCAGCGGTCCTTTACCGCTACGGCTACGTCCTGAACATACTGGGCGGGGATGGACATCTCTACGTCCAGAACCGCTCTGCACCTGCCGTAATCAATGCGGTCAAAGGCGGCGTAAGGGAAGGGGTGGACGGTAACAGCCCGGACCATACCGGCTTTCACCCCCTGGGCCCGGAGCAGATCCACCGCAGAGCGGCACACCCGGCCGGAGATGCCGTAGGCGGTGAGCACCACCTCGGCATCTGAGAGCAGATACTCCTCCGCCTGGGCCTGGTCCCTCCAGGTCTCATACAGGGCGGCGGCCTCCTCATTGGCCCGCTGCATATCCTCCGTGCGCCAATGGCCCGGCTCAATCCAGGCCCGCTGGACATCCAGGCTGTGGCCCACACAGGCCCAGCCGCGTTTCGCGGCTTTGAGGGCGGCGATCTCCTCGTCGCTCTTCATCGCCGGCAGCTCTACGGGCTCCATCATCGTAGCGATTACGCCGTCAGCCAGCAGCAGCACCGGATTCCGATCCCGGTCGGCGTAGTCAAAGGCCCGGTAGGTCATATCCACCGCCTCCTGCACGCTGGCAGGGGCAAATACCATCATCTGAAAGCCGCCGTTTCCGCTGGCCTTTGTAGCCTGGAAGTAGTCCATCTGGGCTGGATGGATAGAGCCCACGCCGGGGCCGCCCCGGGCAAAGTTGGCATAGACCATCGGAATGCGGGCGGCGGCGCAGTAGCTGACCCCCTCGCTTTTCAGGGCGATGCCAGGACTGGAGGAGGATGTCATCGCGCGTACGCCCATCGAGGCCGCGCCATAGACCATGTTGATAGAGGCCACCTCGCTCTCCCCCTGCACAAACACGCCGCCCACCTCGGGCATGCGGCGGGAGAAGTACTCCGGCACTTCATTTTGCGGCGTAATGGGATAGCCGGCAAAAAACCGGCAGCCGGCGCGGACGGCGGCCTCCGCCACCGCTTCCGTGCCCTTCATAAAGACTCGTTTCATGCTTTCGCCTCCTCACCGGTAAACGTCAATTGCCCCGTCGGGACACATCCGCGCGCACACCGCGCAGCCGATGCACGCCTCGGGCTGCACCGGTTCCACATATTCATAGCCTTTGGAGTTGACCTTGGAGCCCACGGCCAACACCTGTTTGGGGCAGAATTTAATGCAATAGCCGCAGCTTTTGCAGCGTTCCGCTATGATCTCTACTTTTGCCATGGAAGCATCTCCTTTTCATACCCCGCTGCCGTCAGGAAGGGGGCCGATACATTCACCGTCCCAGGGATAGGTGAGATAGAGCTGAAGGGGAAAAGCCGGGCCGGGAAGCGCCTGACACACCTCCGGCGGCGCGGAGGGCGGTACGCAGAAGAATTCGATGGGCTTATACGCGCCCACCAGTCGCTCCAGCATTTGAGCGCCGTCAATGATGTCCTGCGCCGCCGTCCCCCAGCCGAGGTTTGGATTGCCCGCCAGCCGCAGATGGGGCAGCCGGACGTGGGATACCCCCAGGGTCTCCCCCAGCACCCGGTCAATCCGCGCCAGCGTATTGGACCAGGGACGGTAAGGGTTGATGACAAAATAGACCGCCGTATCCGCCCGGTTCAGCAAAGGGGCATAGCCGCCCACAGACCGGGCGCCAATAAAATCCCCGCCCACGTCTAAAACAGCGGCGCACGCCGGATCCTGGAGCCGCTCCCGCACGCCGCCGGTCAGGGTGGGGGCGTCCATGAACTGCTCCTCATAGTGGACCGAAACTCCGGCCCCCTCCAGCAGATCCGCCCGCTCCCGGGCGCGAAACAGGGGTTTTGTCATGTCCAAATCAAAAAAGTGGACCGGCCGGGCCTTTTCCTTTGCCAAAGCCAATGCGAAGTTGATGGCCAGCTCACTTTTTCCGCACCCCGCCTCGCCCAGAAACACAAAGTTTGCCGCCCCTTCCGGCAGATGGTACCTTGTTTCCGCAGACATACCGCCAGATCCTCCCTTCCACTGTGCGCCGGGAGGGTCAGGCGCAGCATTGACAGCTGGTCAATGTGGCCTGAATCTCCTGGGCCATCTCCCGGGCAGTGGTTTTCAGCAGCTCCAAATCATATCCGGTCTCAATGCCCATGGAGTGGAGCATGTAGATCAGATCCTCCATGGCGATATTGCCCTTTGCGCCGGGGGCAAAGGGACAGCCGCCCATCCCGCCCAGGGAGGCGTCTATGGAGGTGATACCCTCCTCAAGTCCTACGTAGACATTGGCCAGCCCCATGCCGTAGGTATCGTGCATATGGAGGGAGACCTTGCTGATATCGGTATACTCCTTGATGGCAGCGAGCACCCGGCGGGTATTGTCCGGATTGCTGATTCCCGCGGTATCGGCTACGCCGAATTCCGCCACGCCCACCCGCTCGGCTTCATCAATGAGGCGCTTAATCCGGTCCAGCGGCACCTCGTCCCCGAAGGGGGAGCCAAAGGTACAGGGCATAGATAGAATCATGTGCAAACCGGCGGCCTCTTTGGCCAGCGCTTTAAACTCGTCCAGGGATTCCTGGATGGTGCGGCGGGAGTTGCGAAGGTTGTGCTCCTCACTGGCCGAGAGCACAAAATTGATATGGCGGACGCCGGCGGTCCGCGCGTCCTCAAGCCCGCGCCTATTCAGCGCCAGGGCAAAGGTGGTGACGCCGGCCGCCTCCAGTTCGTCCTTCAGGGTCTGGAATACCGCCTTGGCGTCCCCCATCTGGGGCACATACTTGGGGTTGACAAAGGAGGTGATCTCCATTTTCCGGGCCCCGTATGCCACCATCTTTCTGATATACTTGATCTTTACCTCCGTCGGAATCTGTACCGGGTGATTCTGCCAGCCGTCTCTGGGGCAGACCTCAGCCACCCGAACCTGTTTGGGCAACATACTCATAACCGCTCCCTCCGTTAATTCATAACCTGCATCTCGCGGTAGCGGGCAATTTCCTCGCCGGTCACACCCAGCTCCTGAAAGATAGCCTCGTTGTCCTCCCCCAGATCCGGGGCGGCTTTGGTGTACTGGCAGGGGGTCTCCTCCATTTTGATGGGGTTCCCGATCACAGTCAGCTGGGCGGGGGCTTCCGGATGGCCCTTGGGGGCGGGGATCTGCACCAGCATCTCCCGCACGTCTACAATGTTTTTGTCCTCACACACCCGCTGGCAGTTGTAGATGGGCCCCACGGGGATACCGGCGCTGTCGATGATGGCCACCACTTCGTCCACCGTCTTGTCGGAGGCCCACTGATTGATGATGGCCTTCAGCGCGTCGGCGTTAGCCTTGCGGCTCTCTGTGTCGAGGTACAGGGGGTCGCTGGCCAGCTCGGGCATCCCCATGGCGGCGGAGAGGCTGGCAAAGTGCTTATCCGTGCCGGAGGCGATGACAAAATAGTCGTCCTTTGCCTTAAAGGAGTCGTAAGGGGCGCTGGAGATATACTTGTTTCCGGTCATAACAGGGGAGACGCCCTCGTACAGGTACTGCATCAGCTTGGCCTCCATGCCGGAGACAATGGAGTCCACCAGGGCCACGTCAATGTGATTTCCCTTTCCGGTCTCCATGCGCTTATACAGGGAGGCGCAGATGGCAAAGCCGGCGTTGAGCCCGGCGAACATGTCGCCGATGGCCATGCCTGCCCGGGTGGGCTCGGAGCCCGGCCAGCCGGTGATGCTCATGGAGCCGCCCATGGCCTGGGCAATCAGATCATAGCCTGGACGGTGGGAGTTGGGGCCATACTGCCCAAAGCCGGAAATAGAGGCGTAAATGAGCCGGGGATTGATTGTCTTGCAGGCCTCCCAGTCAAAGCCCAGCCGCTTCATCACGCCGGGGCGGTTGTTCTCAATGAGTACGTCGGCCGAGGCGATGAGCTTGGCAAAAAGCTCTTTTCCCTCCGGTTGCTTCAGGTCCAGAGCTACCCCCCGCTTGTTGCGGTTCAGATTCTGGAAGTACATGCTCAGACCGGAGTTCTTCTCCTTGGGCCGGGCCGTGCGGACGAAGTTGCCGCCGCTGCGGAGATTCTCAAACTTGATCACATCCGCGCCCATATCGGCAAAATACATCCCGATATAGGGACCAGCCAGGAAATCGGTAAAGTCGATGACACGGACGCCCTTTAATAGTTGTTCCGTCATGGTTATCCTCCTTCTGCCTTTAAAATCTTGACATCATTAAACTCAAGCAACTGCCGTGCCAACTATCCCTGTTTTAAAAAATTCTTGGAATCTCCTGATTTTAAAGGTGTTTTCCGTCCGTGCGTTCGTTTGGAGCGGTGCGCTTACCAGCAAAACGAAAAGGGATGTTAACAAAAGTTAACATCCCTTGAGCTTGTCGAAAAAGGCCGGAGGCCTTTTTCGACAAGCGGGATACGGCCTGCTGCGCGCACCCTTTGGGCACACTTGCAGGCCGAGATGCGTCATTTTCGAGGCACATGTCCCCGAAAATGACCAATTCTAACTTTATTTTGCCGCCTTCGCGCGGCAAAACTCTGCGAGGCTTTCCCGCAGAGGAAGTTTTTCGACAGACTGAAGGGATGTTAACAAAAGTTAACATCCCTTTCTCTTTGTTCAGAGAAACTACGTCTATTTATCCGCCGGTTGCGGCTCCCCTTCACGCCGCCTATGCCCTTCCATCTTTTTAAATAACGCCGTGCGGCTGATGCCCAGCGCCTGGGCGGTCTGAGTCTTGGTCAGCCCCCGGGAGAGCAGGGATTCGATGACCATATCCTCCACCGCCCGGTTCAGCGCCTTGAGGTCCACCCGGAAACTGTCGTCCAGCAGATCTCCGGCGCAGGCGGTATCCGCCGCCTCCAGCGCGGCCATGGGGAAATCCTCCCCCAGGATGGCATACCGTCGGGCCATGTTCCGCAGCTCCCGCACGTTGCCCCACCAATTATGGCGCAGCAGCTTTTCCTGTAGGCTGTCGGAAAGGACCACCTCCTCCAGCGTGCAGCGGCGCAGCTGGGCTACAAAAGACCGGAACAGCAGCGGGATATCTCGGGGCCGCTCGTTGAGCGTGGGAATGTGGAGCTCCAGCACGTTAAGCCGGAAAAACAGATCCCGGCGGAATTTGTCCTGCCGGACCATATGGGTCAGGTCCTCGTTGGCAGCGGCAATGACCCGGACATCCAGCGGAATGATATAGTCCGACCCCAGGCGCATGACCTCCTTTTCCTCAATCACCCGGAGGATCTTGGCCTGGGTACTCAGGGACATGCTGTTGATTTCGTCCAGGAAAATCGTGCCGCCGTGGGCCAGCTCAAAGAGTCCGGCTTTGCCCTCCTTCCGGGCGCCGGTAAAGGCGCCGCCGATATAGCCGAAGAGCTCGCTCTCCAACAGGCTCTCGCTGAGGGCGGCGCAGTTGACCGCCACAAAGGGGCTGCTGCTCCGGCGGCTGGCGTTGTGGATGGACTGGGCAAACAGCTCCTTCCCGGTGCCGCTCTGCCCGTAGAGGAGCACTGTGTCCTCCGCCGCGGCGCACTCCATGGCCCACTGAATCAGGCCCGTCATGGCTCGGTCCTGGGTCAGGATGTCGGAAAAGTGGTAGCGGGCAGTCAGACCCTTTTTCACCAGTTGGAACCGGAGATTTTTCTCCAGCTCCTGGAGCTTGGTGACATCCTGCAGCGTGAGCAGTATCCCGCCTGCCGGTACCTCCTTGGAAACGTCTGTGATGGGCGCCGCCTTGATGGAGAGGATATGTGTGGGCGTCCGCATGAGCTGCTGCCGGGCCTTTTTTTGCTGTAAGGCCTCCCAGACGGGGACAAACGCCGGAAGGATTGCGGTCATCTCATTGCCCCGCAGGGTGTCGAACACGCATCCCAGCAGTTCCTCCGCCTTGCGGTTGCAGAGGGTTACACGGTTCTTCTCGTCCAGCACTACCACGCCGTCCTCAATATTGGAGAGGATCGTCGTAATCTGCCTGGCCTTGGCCACCTCCTTATCCCGCTCCCGGAGGATGGTCTGGGCGGCGGCATAGCTCTCCCGGAGGCTCACCGGACTGCTGCGGATCTGGATGGCGTCAAAGCCTCTGGCCCGGGCGGGGCCTACCACATAGCCGCCGCCGATGATCAGCGTGTTCTCCGGCGCAGTCAGCTCCGCAAGAAACTCCCGCATATCCTCCACCGGACCATAGTGGAAATAGTGGACCTTATCCGGCAGCAGCCCCTGACAGGCGCTGTAATCGAATTTCGCAAAAGAGGAGAGCACCAGCCAGATCTCCTCATACTGATCCGCCACCTTTCCCAGTACCGCAAAGACATCCTGGGCCATGATGTTCAGCTCAATCAGGGGCAGGTCGGCGGCAATGGCCTGGAGATTCTGGAAATTGCCCCCTCTGGCCACAATGGCCTGAGCCCCCTGCCGGATCAACTCCCGGGCCAGCGGTAAGACATGCTCCGGCTCGGCCGCCCCGGCCAGCAGCTCCCCCAGGGCCACCTCCTGAGGAAATACCTCCTCGGTAACGCGGCGTACCTCCTCCTGATCGGTGGCTACATATCCAATACAATAAGCCATACACTGATCTCCTTACTATGTCCTTTCAGATGATATTATTATATGGGACAGGCGGTCAATACGCAAGACCCGGACGGAAGAAATGTTAACCCATGTAATGTTAAGTTAACATTCTTAAATGGAGGGAGGGGATAACAGCGGCCGGCGTGCTGCCGGAATATGCCGCCAAAAAGGGAGAAAAGCTTGCGAAAACACTTGCAATTGAGGAGAAACCAGAAAAGGGTAAGAAAAACTTTTGACACCTTTTGCATTTGGCATATGGTTTGCTTTATTGTAAAATGCAGTGAGAGATCCCAACCATTCAAACAGACGCAAAGAAAGGAAGAGAAAAATGAACAAGAAACTCGCTTCACTCCTGCTGGTCTCTGTCTTGACCCTGAGCCTGGCCGCCTGCAGCGGCGGTAGCGGCGGCAGCAGCGCCACCCCCTCCGGCGGCGGGACATCTACCCCGGCCCCCGCTAACGACGGAAAGGCCGTAACCCTTATGCTGGGCCACACCAATAACCTGGAACACCACTATCAAACCCTGTCCACTACCTTTGCTGAGCAGGTGAGCGAGCGGACCGGCGGCCAGGTAACCGTGCAGATCTACCCCGCCGAGCAGCTGGGGTCCGGCGTTGAGATGCTGGAAAACGTGAAATCCGGCACCCAAGATCTGGTGTTAGACCCCGACGCCTATCTGGCCAACTACGACCCCATCTTCAACACCATCGGCATGCCCTATGTCTTCCAGGACTGGGAGGCGGTCAAGGCCTTCCCGGAGAGCGAATCCGCCAAAGCCCTGGAGGAGGCCGCCAAGGAGCAGGGCATGGTAATTCTCGGCTGGGCGGCCAATGGATTCCGGGTCACCACCTCCAAAACAGAGATCAACACCCCCGCCGATTTCTCCGGGCTAAAAATCCGTGTGGGCTCCGCCAAACTGATTTCCGACATGCTCACCGCCTTGAACGCCAGCCCCACCACCCTCTCTATGGGCGACACTTATAATGGAATTCAGACCGGCATTGTGGACGGCCAGGAGAATCCCACCTCCAATATCATCGGCAGCAAGTTCTACGAGGTTCAGCCCTATTTGGCCGTAACCCACCATCAGTATGTGTCCGAGCCCCTCATCATGAACAAGGCCAAATTCGACAGCCTGCCCGCCGACGTGCAGGAGATTCTGCTGGAGGTGGGCAAGGAGGTGTGCGCCGCCGACGTGGAGCTGTGCGCCAACGCAGAGGAAGAGGACCTTGCTTTTATTGAGAGCAACGGTGTGACCATTACTTATCCCGATCTACAGCCCTTCATGGACGCAATGGAGCCGGTCACTCAGTCCTATTGCGCGCAGTACGGCGAGGACTTTACCAATCTGCTCAACGCCATCAAAGCCGGGGAGTAAGCGACTGTCGCTCCAATCGGGGTATGCCGGATTGGTGTGGGTTCTCCCGGCAATCAAGACAAATTTTCGCAGGCACACCGGCGTATAGCGCGAAAATTTAACGCAAGATGACGGGAGCCCGCGCCAAGATGGTGTTCACCGGTTGTACATACAGGTTTTAAGCCGCGGAGCATCTGCGGGAGTACTACCCGCTTGAAAAGGAGGCTTTACATTGCGTACTAAGCTGAGCGCCGCCGTGGGCGCCGTAAACAAAGTTTGCGCCTTGCTTCTGGGCATCGATATGGTGGCTCTGTTTCTCATTCTGCTGCTGCAAATTTTTTCCCGGTTTGTGGCCTTTCTGCCGCTGCCCTGGTCCCAGGATCTGATTGTATTCCTGCTGGTGGTGGGGGTCTTTTTAGGGGCCGGCTCCGCCACAGCCAACGGCAAGCAGATCCGCCTGGAGGTCTTTGTGGATGCGCTGCCCCAGACCGTCCGGAACGTCATCCTCATTGTAGCGGATGTTATCAGCATTGTCTTTCTGCTGATTGTCACCAAACAGGCTTTCTCCCTAACTATGGAGAATATGTCGGTGATTGTGGGCGCCTCGCCGGTGACTTTCGGCTGGTACTATGCCGCGGTGGCCTTTGGCGCGGTGGTTATGATTCTGAATTTTGTGTGTATTATCCTTGACCGCGTGGATACGCTGGTTCATGGAGCGCAGGGAGAGGGGGAGCGCAAATGACGGCATTTCTGCTGATCTGTGTGGGTATCCTGCTGTTGGGCGCGGTGCCCATCGGTATCGCGCTGGGCTCTGCGTCTCTGCTCACCATCGTGACTGAGGGGGCGTTTAACGCCCTAATCGTCACCCAAAAGCTGATGGGCGGCGTCAACAAGTTTTCTCTGGTGGCCATCCCCATGTTCACGCTGGCCGGCGAGGTCATGTCCATCGGCGGTGTGTCCGACAAGCTGATCTATCTGGCCAACAAAGTCGTGGGCCGGTTCCGGGGCGGCCTGGCCATGGTCACCACACTAGCCTGTATGTTCTTCGGCGCAATTTCCGGATCCGCCACCGCCACCGCGGCGGCCATCGGCGGCATTATGGTGCCGCCCATGGAGCGGGCGGGCTACCGCCGGGACTTCTCCGCCGCCGTCATCGCCGCCTCTGGCCTGCTGGGCCTCATCATTCCCCCCAGCGGCACTATGCTGATGTACGCCATCGTAGCCGATGTGTCGGTATTGGAGATGTTCACCGGCGGCATTATCCCTGGCATCATCATGGGCCTGTCCCTGATGGTTGTAGAGTTTTTCGTCGCCAAGCGGCAGGGGTACGGCAAATCCGTCTTTGAGCTAGAGGAGTTCCAGAGCCAGAGCAAGACGAAAATTATCATCCACAGCTTCCTGGCGCTGCTCTCTCCGGTGATCATTCTGGGCGGGATTTACTCCGGCAAATTTACCGCCACAGAGGCGGCCGGTATCGCCGTGCTTTACGGCGTGCTGGTGGGGTACTTTGTCTACAAGCAGCTCTCCCTGAAGGAGGCCTTTCACTGCTGTGTTAAAACCGGTATTAGCTGCTCCATGATTCTCTTTCTCATCGGTGCGGCAGCCGTCTTTGGCTGGATGCTGACGGTACAGCAGATTCCCATCCTCATCACCAATGCAATCCAGGGCTTCACCAGCAGCCCAGCGGTGGTCCTGCTGATGTGCAACCTGGCTTTGCTGGTGGCGGGGGCCCTGCTGGACAATGTAGCGGCGATCACTCTGCTGACCCCGGTGCTGGTCCCTCTGGTGAAGGCCTATGGCATCGATCCCACCTTCTTCGGAATCATCATGATCATCAACCTGTCCATCGGGCAGATCACCCCGCCCATCGGCATGAACCTCTTCGTCTCCGCCAACATCTCCAATGTGAAGCTTGAGGCGGTGGTGAAGCAGGTCATCCCCTTCCTGCTGGTGTTGATTGCCGACCTGTTCCTCTTTACCTATATACCGGGCATTGTGACCTTCCTGCCCAATCTGCTGCTTCGATAACGGTGTAAGGAGATCATACTATGAAAAAACTGATGCGCATTACTGCTGCTGCTGCTGCGTTTCTCCTGACGGCGGGCCTGCTTCGTCCGGCAGAAGCGGCAGGCTCACAGCAGCAGGCCACACTGGACTATCCTGGTATCAAGATTACCTTGAATGGCAAAAGCATAGACCCGAAAAATGCAGGCGGCGCTTCTGTAGAGCCCTTTGCAATTGACGGCACGACATACCTTCCCGTTCGGGCCGTGGCAGACGCACTGGATTTGGATGTGGCCTGGCAGCAGGACACCCAGACGGTTCTTCTGACCGGCGGCAGCACGGCGGATCAGGGCGGCTATGACCTTGTGGAGGAGACCCTTCAGCGCCCCTGCCAGCTAAAAAATTCGTTGGGCGAGCTCGTTCTTGCGGGCGATATCTCTGTCTATGTGGAACTCCCAGCCAGTTACCGGGAGGGCAACCGCTCCTATCCGGTCTGTTATGTCCTGGACGGCAGCCAGATTTCCAAAGAGGGAGACCGCTTTGGGCTCCACAAGCTCTATGCCAATAACGGTGCAGATCTCCCCGAAATTATTTTTGTGGGCGTGACCATTCCGGCCGGTAGTTACCGATCCGCCGTATTAGCGCCACCCATGACCACCACCTTCTTCCTGGAGGACCAGAGGCGGGGCGATGTGGATACCAAACTCCACGGAACCGGGGACTACTACTACGGGTGGATTGCCACAGAACTGAAGCCCTATATTGACAAAACCTATCGGACGGATCCTTCGGCGGACAAGACGGGTATTCTGGGCTTTTCTTCCGGCGGCAGCGGCGCGTTGACCTGCGCGATGCTCAACTCCGACGCCTTCAGCCGGGTCGGGTGTGTGTACCCTGCCTTTTGGATGTGGGAAAACTGGTTCTATGGCGTCATCGGCAACAGCGGCTATCCATATCAGTACACAACCGAGGACGGCGATACCCGCTCTTATACAGCTTCCGTAAAAAATATCAGCAATCTCTTTTTCTACATCGGCGGTAAAGATGACAACGAGGGCACGTGGAACGAGGGTTGGTCCAACGATGCCTGTAAAAATGTCTATCAGATGCTGCGCGAGTACGGTGCAGGGTACGATGCGGCAAGCTACATCTGGTGGGATCAGGGGACCCATGGGCCGTTTTCCAGTGAGCTCATGTCACTGTGCCTGAAAACACTGTATTCCGATCTGCTTCCGGAGGCATAAGTGCCTGTCCTTTCCGCCATTACAAGTGAATCACAAGGGGATGTCAGACATGTACTACTATCTTTTATTCGTGCTTGTGATGCCCGCTCTGGTCTATGTGGACTATCTCTGCTATAAAAAGCGGATGGAAAAGCTCATACAGGCGCAGCCGGATTATGAGACGAACCGCGAGCATTACAGTCTCCTGCTCCAACGGCTGTATTCCGGGCAAAAACACACCAGTACCGTGGTATGTGTCGTATTGTGTCTGATGACGCTGATTCTGGGATCTGTCTTCCTTTTCAGCACCGCACAGGCCGCCTGAGTCCCGCCGCAAAAAGACCTGGCCCGCTTCCGGGGCCGGGTCTTTTCATTCCGAAAAAAGGAGTCTTTGTTTATGAAAACCAGCACCGTCCCCAATTCCCGCCGCTGGCTCTATCTGGCGGTTGGGGTGATCGCACTGCTCTTTGCGGGCATCATTTATGCCTGGTCTATTCTGAAAGCGCCTTTGGCGGCAGAATTCGGCTGGCTGGGCGCAGATCTGGCGTTTAATTTCACGCTAACGATGTGTTTTTTCTGCCTGGGCGGGCCGGCCGGCGGGCTGTTGGCAAAGCGGTTCGGAACATTCCCCACGCTGGCAGCCTCCGGCGTCCTGTCCTGTGCCGGATTTGTATTTGCCTGCCGGCTGACCCAAACAGGACTGACGGCCCTCTACCTCTCCTATGGGGTGCTTGCGGCCCTTGGTATCGGGATGGCCTATAACGTGATTATTTCCACCGTCAGCCTGTGGTTCCCGGATCGGAAGGGGTTGTGCTCCGGCATACTCATGATGGGGTTTGGAGCTTCCGCGCTGGTGGTAGGCGCCCTGGCCGATTTTCTGTTTGCTTTACCGGGAATGGGCTGGCGGAAAACATATGCCCTGCTGGGGCTGGGACTGGGCGTAGTGCTTCTTCTGACCGGAGCTGTTTTGCGGCTTCCCGGCAGCGATACCGCCCTCCCGCAGGCCAGGGTCAAATCTGCGGACGCCGGAGAAACGGCTGTGCCTGAAAGCTATACACCCACCGAAATGCTGCGCCGAGGCGCCTTTTGGCGGGCCTTCGTGTGTATCGTTTTTTTGGCTGCAGTGGGAAATACGGCCATCTCCTTTGCACGGGATCTCGCCCTGTCGGTGGGGGCGGGCGCAGGCTTGGCCACCGCGTTGGTTGGGGTTTTGTCCGTATGCAACGGGCTTGGCCGCATTTTGACTGGCGGCGTATTCGACCGGCTAGGCCGCCGGTCCACGATGCTGCTCTTCAACGGGGTATCCATCGCAGCGGCGCTGGTGACGCTGTTGTCCATTATCCTGCATGCGGTGCCCCTGTGCGTACTTGGCCTGTGTCTGATTGGGATATCCTACGGCTCTTGCCCGACCATATCCTCTGCATTTATTTCGTCCTTTTACGGTCCTGAACACTTTCCTATCAATTTTTCCCTCATGAATTTTAATCTGATGGGGGCCGCCCTGATTGCTATGGCGGCAAATCTCCTGTTGAGCTATACCGGCGGCTACCTGCTCCCCTTCGCGATGCTCTGCCTCCTTGCAGCTGTGGCTCTGGGCCTGAATTGTTCCATCCGCCGGCCCTGAGCCGCTGTATGAGGGCTTGTGTGCGGAACCGGCGGCAGCGATGGCCGGTTCCGCACCGACATCGCATTTTGAAATCTGTTTTGCGCTCCAGCTCCGCCGCCGTCACCTCCTCCGCGTTCACCCAGCGTATGTCCGCCGATACGCCGTTTTCGATTCCCCCGCAATACAGGCAGGCGTCGCGGAGGACCCCATACTTGCCCACCAGGGCGATGGCGGCCGAGCCTCTGGAACGCTTGGCCCGGCGGACCATTGCGGCCCACTCGGTGAGGTCTGGCTCCCGGCAGGCCGGCTTTATGTAAAATGTCGCGTAAGACTGATTTTTACTGTTCTCAAATTGTCCTTGCTCTGCGCAAGGTGGCCGCTCCATCATCTGGAGGGAGCGGCTGGCGCTGTCCTTTCCGCTGCCTTTGCTCACCGAACCGCTCATGACGGTGCGGCTACCAAGGGCTTTTGACGACACCACGGCGGTCTGGGAGTTGGGGATGAAGCCGCCGAAGATTGTGCCGGCTAAGTCGGCGGGATTGCTCCCGCTTTCTCGCCTAAGAACTGTACGTGAAGGTTTCCTTATCCCGATATAAGAATTATTCCGATTTTATTATAAAATCGTCAGTGTAACGCACCAGATTGACCTTGTGGGCATTTTTAAACCGCAGGTCAATTTTGCCCAGCAGATTGGTGTGGAGACGGTCGGAAAGAGCCTTTTGCATACCGTCCAGCGCCATATTTGCGAGTATTGGAGAAATGACACCGCCTTGTGGAGTGCCTTCTTCAGCAGGAAATAGCTCATTTTGGAATACAAATCCCGTCTTTGGGAATTGCTTGAGGACGCATTTATCCATAGGAATATGTTCGATTAACCAGTCATGGCTGACATGGTCAAAACAGTCTTTGATGTCGCCCTCCAACACCCACTCCGGAGAGGTTCTCCTGCTGAGTGCCGTAAAAATGTACTCACAGGCATCTTGTGCTGACCTGCCCCTGTGGAATCCAAATGACTTTTCATCTGCTGTCGTTTCGGATACCAGGTCAAGCGCCAATGCGTAAAGCGCTTGCATCGCTCTGTCATACATACACGGAATGCCGAGGGGATGTTTCTTACCTGATTTCTCGATGAAATACCCTGCGGAGCGGTTTTGCCTTGTAACCCTTATCTGTCAAGGTCAGTACATTGTGCATTTTGACGGCAGGAGTATTCCATAGCTCTTTGTCAATGCCTGGGGTGTTTTTTCCTCTGTTGATGGTTACTTTTCTTACCGCCAACGCCCTTGCGTAGTACGAATGCGTTAAAAGATATTGGAGTCTCTTCACTGTGTTCCATTTCTTTTCCTGGGTCGCCTTGGCAATCCTGGCTTGCAGCCTATTAACCTCAGTCTCGGCCTTTTTCCAGTCTATTTCTTTCCACTGGCGCTCCAACCGGCCTGTGTCCGGCAGTCTCTCAGGGCTATTGCACCCCGCCGTTGAACAATTACCGTTCATAGGTTTACCTCCTTTTTTGCCATGAAATACCATAGGATAAGTCAGCGCCCTTTCGGACTGGGGCAAAGTTTGAACCCCTATCCACCCCATTACAGGGCGGCATTCGCTTTTTATCCCGTTCCTCTACCCTCTGCGCCATTTCTTCCCCTTGCGGGGTCGATACCTCGTTGCGGCAAACTCCACTTCGCTGCACCCGCCTTACGGCGGGTATCCTCTTTGATTCGTTGCCGCTCCTCTTCCCACAAAGCCATTCGGCCTTGTGGGAGCCCTTTCGAGGAACGCATAGGGCTTACCACGTTCCACATAACAAATAATTCTGTGCGCTTTAGGAGCCTTCTGTGAGCCGGGAGGACTATGTCCATTTGCCAGGGGTACAAGACAATTTTCTTGGCCGCCTCCATACCTTTTGGTGTAGGCGTAACAGCCTTATTTCGCCTATTCAATGTAACGACCCTTGTGATGATTCACTTACATTCTCCATGGCACACTTATCCTGGCAGTACGGCTGAATCAGGCTTTCAACCTTCCCACGTTGTCCTGTGATGTTCCAACCCAAGCGTTACCACTTACGCAGGTCACAGTAGGATTACCCCAAATGGATAGAGCAGCTATGACAGCAATTTGTTATGCAACCTCATGTCGCAGATCCTGCACATTGTCCACAATGCTCTCCGCGTATATACTGACTTTAGGAAGCAGCTATATTGAATTTTAGCTGAACTATGTCCTGCCGCTGTCGGGAGATTCCTCCATTTCCAGAGCCGCGCTCCTGGCATCTCCGGCTGCGTCCTCCTTCCAGTACCGCACCCCGCCGGTCTCTAGGGCGAGGCAGAGCCGCTGGCCGTCCATCCCCACCGGCAGGAACCCCTCCTCCGTTTCCGGCTTCATCGTGAGGCCCTCATGCTGGAGGTTGAGGGTCAGATCCTGGAAATACCTACGTTTTTCTTCTGCTTTTATTTTGATCCTCCTCGTATTCTAATGGAATGGTAACTTTTTGTTCTGAAAAGCCCGGCGCCTGTTTTAGTTTCGCCTGTTTTCAAAACAGACGCCTAGGGTATTGCGCTCCTGGCGTTTTTCTGGAAAAGAAAAAAGCGCCGATCTATCAATTCCCCTGGAACTGATGGACCGGCGCTCAAAACAGGCGCTTCAAAAATTTAGCGCCCTTTTTTAATTCCCTGTCACGAGGGTTCGACTCCCGCCAGTTGCTTGAAAACCCTCATTTACATCTCCCGTTTGACTGCTGAAAATTCGGGGGTCAAAAAACCCAGAAACCACTGATGCCGTAGGCGTTCCGCCTACGGCATCGAAAGTGGGCATTTGTTTTGGAGTAAGCGGTCAAAATCGATTTTTTGAAAAATTGCTTTTTATCGTTTGGCTCAATGGTGTGGCAAAGCTGGACAAGCTAAACGGTGCGTGACATTACTGTGATCTGAGTAATTACATCCCGGAGACGGTCACCGCCCATGATATATTCTAATGCTTCATCTGCGGTGTCACATACCTTTTCCGTTTCTGGACAATTGGCTCGGTAAATTGTTATTTTGCGATTTGTGCCATATCGTATCACTCCATAGTGGATTCCTTTCCAAATAAACTCAACTTCTCCGCCCCAGCGCATACACTCTTTAAAGTCACTGATAGTTGAGAAATTCAGGCTTCCGTTGTTTGGTATATATAAAATGTCTCCCATCGTTTTTCGTCCTCCATATTGTTTGAATTCCGGTGCTCCATCGGGATAATTAATAGGAGACTGCGGTTCAGGATGGCCATCCGGGGTGTCCCATCGTATTTCATGATCATGTGGATTAGTATGCTTATCTGGCCGATGATGTACTGTATGATGCCGTTCCATAATAGCTTTTCCATCTGGACCAATTTTTGTTTGAAAAACATCTCCATTAGGCATAATAGTTGTTTTAATTTCTCCCGGTGTTCCCACATACCGTTGATCGGCCGGCTTGTTCGGGTTTGGTCTCCACTTTCCTCCGTAGGCACTTCCACCGCCTTTCAGCTGCACATCTATAAACGAAGCAATTGTATCATAAACGGACGGCGATTGTCCACCAATTTTGAAGGCTTCCAACCCCTCAGCCTTGTATGACCGCTCATAATTCATGTGCCGCCAGGAGCTGCGCTCATAATCCACATATACAATATCTCCCTGCATCTCGGGAAATGGCATATTGTAGCAAATGATTTTTTCTGGCTCGATCCGCCGTAGCATTTCATTATAGCCAGCCATGAACCACTCTTTCTGATCGCTTCTATGGTCATGTTCAGAAGCCATATAAGTAGAAACAGCCACTACACTGCCTTTCTCAATGCCCTCAAAGCAAAAGTCAAACGTGGATTCATCGCCCCAGTTTACAGTTGGAATGATCCGCATTCCCTTTGACGCCCAATATGCGCCACACCAGCGATTCCGAAAGGTGTTGTAGAGCTGCACGACCGGCGCCATTTCCAGGTACATGCTGAAATCCGGAGAGAGTACCGCTCGATACCGGGAGAGCCGTTCTAAATCGCTGTCCGGATTTTTCCAGACCCGCTCAAAGCGGTAGTCGTAAAGGAAAAAATGCACCATACGGTCAAGATGGTTTTGATCTTCCAAATGAGTTTTATCAAATCCGATCAAAAGGAGATCAATAAAATCGTCCGGCCTGGGCTCAAATTTGGGAATAAGAGGAATTTTCAGCTTTCCCGTTCCAGGGAATTGGTTCCGTAGTAAGGTCTGGCTAGTACGATAATTATAGTTTCCTTCTGTCATAATTGACCTCCTGTTGAAATGTAGGGAATATATCCCTCATTGCACAGGTGTACTTATATAAAAGTTGTGCGTTTGTGTATACCCGACCAAGAATTTTAGTTTTACAGTGTGAAACTCATACCAATCATGTTTTCGGGATTTTTGGCCCGCTTGAGTTTCTCCTGCCGTACTGCCATGAATATCTCATCAGAAATGATGGCCTCATGGGAGCCGGTATAGAGATACCGTTCCATGAGGCCATTGTTTTCGATCTGGACAGCGCCGGTGCTGACCGTTTTCTGGAGCAGCACCCGTCCGGTGTATTTTTCATTGGAGAGCAGTTTGTCAATTGCCTCCCGATTCCATTTGGGCCTGCCGGTGGGGGAGAGAATGCCCTGCCTTTCCAGACCCGCAGCAATTTTCCCAAGGCTGTCACCAGCAAGATACCGTTCAAATATCCAGTTCACCACCTTGGCTTCGTCCGGATTTATTTCCAGTTCTCCATCAGAATTGATCGTGTATCCGTAGCACTTACGCTTTGCCATTTTGGAGCTGCCGTCCTGAAAGCCTTTCCGGAGACCGTTCTTAATTGCTTCACTTTTTTGTATCACGTTCATTATAATTCTC
>CANDFO010000018.1 GCA_947384055.1 uncultured Flavonifractor sp. | reverse complement strand
CCCGCGTGGGGGTGGGGGGGGGGGGGGGGGGGGGGGGGGGGGGGCTTCAAAAATCCCACCCCCCCCCCCCCCCCCCCGACTCTTTCGCCCCTTTCTGTCCGTACAGAAAGGGGCCCGCCGGAGGCATGACCAGCCCAGACTGAGCGGCGGCAAATACGGGAAAAGCTCCTTGTCTGGCGAGAAAAATCCTCGTCCATTCGGCATTCCACGGTTATGAATACAGATTCTAAGCTGCTATACAGTCCTCAGCTTATACCCGCACCGCAGAATGCAGGTCTCCGCCAGCACATCCATCGCGTCCAGGTAATAGTCCGGCAGGCTGTGGTAGGTCCGGTAGACGGAGAGCTCTGTACAGGCCAAAATCCCGCTGTCGCAGCCGGCCTGTCTCAGCCAGCGGTCAATGGCGGCGAATTTTTCCCTGCTCCCGGTCTCGCCCCGTTTGATCTCGTCGTAGATAATGCTCATAACCAGCCGCTGGATCTCCGGCGGCGGCGAAACCGCCTCAATCCCCCGAACGCCGCACTCCTTCTGATAAACCCCGGTCTGCACAGTGCCGTCGGTCCCCAGAATCCCGACCTTCCGCCTGCCCTCCCGCTCCAGGCGCAGTACCGTCTCCCGGGGCATATGGACCAGCGGCACCGCCAGCTCCCCCTGGAGCCGTCCGGCGAAATAGTGGGAGGTATTGCAGGGAATCGCCAGCAGGGTGCACCCGCCCTGCTCCAGCAGCCTGGCTCCGGCCAGCAGCCGCTGATAGCAGCCCTCGGCGTCGCCGCCCAGAATGGCGGCTGTGCGGTCGGGCATTCCGGTGTCGCTTAAAATCAGAGTAGGCAGATGCTCCTGGTCGCAGGAGGCGTCGGTGCGGTCCAGAATGCGCTGGTAAAAATCCTGGGTGGCCTGGGGGCCCATGCCGCCTAAAATTCCCAGCCGCGCTCCGCTCATGTGACCTTCTCCATACAGGAGGCATACCACTGCACATACCGCCGCTGTCCGCGCCAGATGCGCAGACGGTGGAACAGACCGTTGTCCCGGCGGTACAGCAGGGGGTTAACCGAGGCTCCCGCCCGGTCCAGAGCCCGCATTTCCTCATGGTACTGGGGATTTACATAATCATAGGCCACCTGTTTGGGCACCACCCACCACAGGTGACGGTTTTCTGTCACCGTCAGGGGGCAGTCCTTCCGGTCGATGCGGTCCTCCACCAGGTACTGGGCCAGATTATGCCCCGCCCCGGTGACATAGTAGTTGCTCCGCCCCTGGCGGCAGTTGATTTCAAAGACCTTGTACCGTCCGTCCCGCCGGTCATACTTCACGTCGAAATTGGAAAATCCGGTAAATTGGATGTCCTCCAGGAAGGCCCGCAGCTTCCCGCACAGCTCCGGCTCATGTTCGGTGATAATGACGGCGTGGTTGCCGATGGCGTGGCCGGTGTGCTCCTCCAGCAGGACGTGTCCCATGCACATGAGCCGCACCTTGCCGTCGCTGCCGGAATAGTTGGTGACGACCCGCATATAGCTGTCGTCCCCCGGGATGAAGTCCTGGAGAATCAGGGCGTCCTCATACCCCGCGTTGTAAATCTGGTCGATTACCTGGTCTACCTCCTCGCGGGTCTGGAGGATGTAGGCCTTCTTCTGGGTGGGGAAGGGGTGCTTCCAGTAGGTGTCCGACTCGGCGGGCTTTACCACAAAGGGCCCGTCAAAGGGGAGCTCGAACTTGTGGTCCATGCTTCTGTGATAGACCACGGTAGCCGGGTAATCAATCCCATACCGCTCACACAGACCGTAGAATTTCTCCTTGTGGATCAGGGTTTCCAGCATGGACAGGGGCACATAGGGGGCAATCACATTGCCGGGATAGCGCAGCAGGTTGGCGGAAATAGCGTTCAGATAATTGTCGCCGCAGCCCAGCAGGAGAATCTGCCGGTCGGGATATTCCCTGGACACCTCCACAGCGTTGGCCAGCACCTGTTCCACGCTGTCGTTGCCGGGGCGCACCCGGTAGTCGATGATCCGGCTTCCGGCGCACACGCTGGCGGGATAGACGCCATAGACGATGCTCTTGACGCCGTAGGCCTCATAAAAGGCCCGGGCCATGCTGTAGGCATTGATATCCGCGCCCAGAAGCACGGGAATCAAGTCAGTTCTCACGGTGTACCGCCCCCTGAAAGGTAATTTCGTACCAGCCGTCCCCCATGGGGCGCACATCGGCGGGATAGTTCCGGGCCAGCAGGCCGGCCTGCCCGGAGGACAGGCGCAGCTCCCGGCGGCGCAGCCGTCCCCCGGCAAAACACTGGGAGACCAGCGCGCTCAGGCTCCGCTCCTCCTCTATTGTAGTCATGTTTCATTCTCCTTAGCAGGAAATTTTCTCTGTTTTCACAATCAATCGCCGCGCCGGGGCGGGGGACCTTCTCCCAACCGCTAGCCCGCCGACCGTTTTACCTGATAGACCCCCTGGATCTGCCCCAGGCGGTTGATCACTCCGGTGAGCTCTCCCTGATTTTTGACCTCCAACACCAGGGAGACATTGGCGAACCCGTCGGGCATGGCCCGGGCGGAGAGGCTGGTGGTCTTGACTTTGGCGGCGGAGAGGGCCATGGCCACATCCAAGGTCAGGCCGTCCCGGTCCTTGGCGGAGAGCTCCAGAGAGGTCTGGTAGCTGGACAGCTCTCCCTCCGCCCAGGCGACCTTGATCCAGCGGCCGATTTCCGCGGGCTTGCGGCGCTCCGGGGCGGCGTTGGGACAGTCCGCCCGGTGGACTGATACCCCAAATCCCCGGGTGATGAAACCCACCACCGGGTCCCCCGGCACAGGGGTGCAGCACTTGGCGAATTTCACCAGACAGTTGTCGATGCCTTCCACAATGATGCCCGATTCGCTCTTTCCGCTGGGTGCGGCCGCGGGGAGGTTCATGGCGGGGCGGAGGACCTCTTGAGTCGGCCTGCCGGCGGCCTGCTGCTCGGCGTGAAGGCGGCTGAGCCGGGTCATCTCATCCTTGATGCGCACCACGGCCTTCTGGGCGGAGGTGCCCCCGTAGCCGATGGCGGCATAGAGATCGTCCAGGGTGCCAAAACGCACCTTGCGCAGGACGAAAGGCAGCACATCTTCCCCGGTAATGGCCGTCAGGCTCAGCCCCACGTGCTTGAGCTCCGACTCAAAGGCGGCGCGGCCGGTGGCCACGTTTTCCTCCCGGCGCTCCCGCTTAAACCACTGGCGGATTTTATTGCGGGCCTCGTTGGACTTGCAGATTTTCATCCAGTCCCGGCTGGGGCCGTGGGCGGATTTGGAGGTGATGACCTCCACAATGTCGCCGTTTTTCAGGGCGGTGTCAAAGGGCACCATGCGGCCGTTGACCTTGGCTCCGGTCATCTGATTGCCCACGGCGGAGTGGATATTGTAGGCGAAGTCGATGGGAGTGGCCCCGGCGGGCAGATTGATCACATCCCCCCGGGGGGTAAAGACAAAGACCTCGTCGGCGAAGAGGTCCACCCGCATGGTGCGCACAAACTCCTCCGCGTCCACGTCCTGCTGACTCTCCAGCAGCTTGCGCACCCATTCGAAGGCCTCCTCGGTGCCCAGCTTGGCGTTGGCCATGCCCTGCTTGTATTTCCAGTGGGCGGCGATGCCGTATTCGGCGGTATTGTGCATCTCCCGGGTGCGGATCTGCACCTCGAAGGGGATTCCCTCCCGGCCGATGACGGTGGTGTGAAGGCTCTGGTAGCCGTTGGGCTTGGGTGTGCCGATATAGTCCTTAAAGCGGCCCAGCACCGGCTTGAACAGGTCGTGAATGCACCCAAGCACATTGTAGCACTCGGGGATGTCGTCCACAATGACCCGGAAGGCGTACAGGTCGAAAATCTCGTCCATGGTCTTGCTCTGGGCGTACATCTTCCGATAGATGGAGTAGATGTGCTTGACCCGGCCGTAGACGGAGCAGTGAATGCCCTCTTCGGTCAGGCGGGTCTGAATTTTCCGGTGAATGCCGGAGAGGAATTCCTCATGGGCGGAGGACCGGGCGGACAGCTCATCGGCGATCTCATGGTAGCCCACCGGGTCCAGGTATTTCAGGGAGGTGTCCTCCAGCTCCCACTTGATCTTCTGCATACCCAGCCGGTGGGCGATGGGGGCATAGATCTCCATGGTCTCCAGGGCCTTTTCCTTCTGCTTCCGGGGAGACTGGTAGGCCATGGTGCGCATATTGTGGAGGCGGTCGCAGATTTTGATGAGAATCACCCGGATGTCCTTGGCCATGGCCATGAGCATTTTTCGCAGATTCTCCATCTGCTCCTCCTCCTTGGAGGTATACTGCACCCGGGTCAGCTTAGTGACGCCCTCCACCAGGTCGGCCACCGCCGCCCCGAAGAGCTTGGCGATCTCCTCATGGGTGGAGCCGGTGTCCTCAATGCAGTCGTGGAGCAGCGCGGCAATAATGGAGTCGGTGTCCAGCTCCAGCTCCGCCACAATCTCGGCCACCGCCAGCGGGTGGGTAATATAGGGAGAGCCGTCCTTGCGCAGCTGGCCGGAGTGGGCGTTGTCAGCGTAGTTGAAGGCGGCAAACAGGCGCTGTGTGTCCAGCGCCGGGTGATACAGCTTGATTTTGTCCTCCAGCGCCTGATAGCGCGCCAGGATGGGGTCCATAACGTCACCTCTTTCTTGCAGCGGGCCGTATCGCCGCACCTCGGGAATCAGCGGCCTACTGGCACAGCTCCCGCAGACGGCGCATAATGTGGGAGGCCTCCAGGTCCACCTTGCCCTCCACGGTGTTCAGGTCAATCTGGAGATGGTCGGTGGTCCGGCGCATGCGGATGAGCCCCCGCTCGTCAAAAACTTCCAGGCACACCATGGTGCGCATGACGGTCTCCCGCCGCCCGCAGGAGCGGGCGATATTTTTGGCCAGCCGCGGAACCGTCTCCTCCAGAGGGCCGGGGCGGGCGTGGCCCTTCAGATAGCGCCAGAGGATGACAAACTCCTCCCGGCTGGGCAGCAGGGCGGCGGCCTCATCCTGGGTGAGGGCGTCTCCCCGGCGGAATTTCTCAAACAGGGCCCGCTCCACCTGGGCGCGGGTGAGGGCCGGGCGCAGGTCGCACACCTGGAGCTGTACGCTGCGCCAGCCCCGGTATTCATTGACCAGGGGGGTAAAGGCCACGTCTACCCGCTCGCCCGCCGTCACCCCGGTTTCGGACAGGGTAGCGGCGAAAAAGATGGCATCATAGGTCCGCCCCCCGGCAGTGAGCTTCAATTTTAAATGCCGGCCGCCCCCCACCTCTCCGGCGGCGGCCACGGTGCAGCCGGACAGGGAGAAGACCGGCCGGGGATTGCCTGAGCCGTAGGGCTCCAGCACCGCCAGGCCCTCCACCTCCTCCAGGGTCAGGAGGCCCCCGTCGTCAATCTCCCCGTCGATCTCCAGGGTAGAGACCATCTCCGCCCCTCCGGTGCGCTGGAGGACGCAGCTGTTAATGCGCCGGGTGAAGGCGGGGATGTTTTCCTCCAGAATGGTAAAGCCCGCGGCCAGCTCGTGGCCGCCGAAGCCCTCCAGCAGACCGGCGCAGCTCTCCAGGGCGGCAAAGAGGTTAAAGCCCCCGAAGGACCGGCAGGAGCCCTTGCCCCTGCCGTCCTGGAGGCAGATCATAAAGGTGGGACAGGAGTATTTCTCCGCCAGCCGGGAGGCTACAATGCCCACCACCCCCTGGTGCCAGTTCTCCCCCGCCAGCACCAGGGCGGCCCGCTCCCCGGCGGGAATGGCCTCCGCCCGGGCCTGGCACTCCTCATAAATGCCCGCTTCAATGGCCTGCCGTTCCCGGTTGAGGGCGCACAGCTGCAAGGCCAGCTCCTGTCCCCGGGCCGGGTCGCCGGTGAGCAGCAGCTCCGCCGCCAGCGCCGCGCACCCCATCCGGCCGGAGGCGTTGATCCGGGGGGCCAGGGTATAGCCGATGGATACCGCGCTCAGGGGCTTTTCGTCCAGGCCCGCCTCCCGGAGGAGGGCCTGGAGTCCCGGCCGGGTGGTTCTGCGCAGGGCGGACACCCCCAGGCGCACCAGACAGCGGTTCTCCCCTGTAAGGCTCATCACGTCGGCCACCGTGCCGATGGCGGCCAGATCCGCGTAGCGCTCCAACAGGCAGTCCTGCCGTCCCGGTCCGCCCAGAGCCAGCACCAGCTTCAGCGCCACCCCCACACCCGCCAGTGCTTTGAAGGGATAGGGGCAGTCGGGGCGGTGAGGGTCCACCACCGCCTCGGCCTGGGGCAGGGCCTCCTTGCACTCGTGGTGGTCGGTGATGATCACGTCCACCCCCAGCTCCCGGGCGTAGACCGACTCCTCCACGGCGGTGATGCCGCAGTCTACGGTGACGATCAGGGACACGCCCTGCCCCCTGAGGGCGCGCACCGCATCCCGGTTGAGGCCATACCCCTCCTCCATGCGGTCGGGAATATAGGGGATCACCGTTCCCCCCTCGCTCCGGAGGTATTCTGTCAGCAGACAGGTGGCGGTGATGCCGTCCACATCGTAGTCCCCGTAGACGGCGACGGTCTCCCCCCTCTCCAGGGCGGCCCGCAGGCGGCGTACCGCCCGGTCCATGTCCCGCATGAGCAGGGGGTCCTGGAGGAGCTCCCGGCCGGAGGCCAGAAATGCCCGGGCCTTTTCCGGAGTATCCACACCTCTGGCGCACAGCGTCAGCGCCGCCAGGGGAGGGATCCCCGCCCGCTCCAGTCCTGCCCGGCTTCTGGCGCCGCAGCAGGCGCGGTTCCACTGTTGATATTTCACAGCCGCGCCTCCATCCCCGCCGGCCGGCGTATTGTCGGAAAATTTTGATTCTGGTCTGTGTAAAACTCGAACGCCATAATTATAGCAAATTTCGCGCGGGGTGACAAGTGCAGCGTTCCACGGCCATATCCACCAGCGCTCAGCCGCCGCCCGCCAGAACCCGCCCCAGCTCGGTAAGGGCGGCCTCCAGCAGGGTGCTCATGGAGTAGTCCCCCACGCCGGCCACCACGCTGTTGCAGCGGTCGATGGGCAGGAGGATTTTCCGGGCCCGGGACTGCCCCACCGCCACCGCCATGGCGGGAGAGATCTCCCCCAGCAGGGAATCGGCCACCACAATGCCCAGGGGTCCCATTACCACGTCCGCCTGACGGCAGGCAACGGCCACCGCGTTTTCCCCGGTGGCCGCCTGTTGCGCGCCGCCCTTGATCATGGCGGCGGTGGCCACGCTGTTGGTGCCCACGGCAATGGTATGCACCTGGGGGTAGCGCTCCCGGACGCCGCGGATGAGCTGCTGCCCCATACGCCCTCCCTGACCGTCGATCACCAATAGCTTCATAAGTCCGCTCCTTTCAGACAGCAAAAACCCCAGCTCCGCACCCGGACGCTTATGCCGGATCCCCGTCCTCTGCGGGCATGCGCCGCATTTCCCGCAGGGAGATGGTCAGCGCTACCACTACCGCCGCTCCGTCGGCGATGGGCGCGGCATAGAGCGCGCCCTCAATGCCCCAGAAATAGGGGAAGATCAGCAGCAGGGGAATGAGGAAAATCACCTGCCGGGTCAGGGAAATCAGAACGCCCCGCCGGGCCTTTCCGATGGAGGTAAAGAATGTGGCGCTGATGGGCTGGAAGGCGTTGCCGAAGGTCATAAACATATATATCCGGAAAAAGCGCTCCGCAAACGTAAAATATTCCTCCGAGCCCGGGCCGAATATGCTGACGATCTGCCGGGGAAAGAGCTGGAAGCAGATAAACGCGGCGGTGCAGATCAGCGTGCCGGAGATCACCGCCTTGCGGTAGGCCTCCTTCACCCGGGCGTACTGCCTGGCCCCGTAGTTAAAGCTGAAAATAGGCTGACAGCCCTGGGCGATGCCGATGACACAGCCCAGCACCAGCATGCCCACCTTGGACACCACCCCCGCGCAGGCCAGGGGGATGTCCCGCCCGTACTGAGACAGGGCCCCGTAATAGGTGAGCGTGTTGTTCAGGACAATCTGTACCAGCAGCATGGCGATCTGGTTAAAAAAGGGAGCCATCCCCAGGGAACAGATCTTCCAGAACAGGCTCCATCGGGGCCGCATGCTCTGGGCGGTGAGGGTTACGGTCCGCATACGGGTGCGCAGGAAATAGCTCAGAGCCATAATCAGGGAGACGGCCTGTCCCAGCACCGTGGCCAGGGCTCCGCCCGCCACCCCCATTTGCAGGGGAAAGATGAAGATATAGTCCAGCAGGGTGTTCAGCAGCGCGCCGGAGAGGGTGCACAGCATGGAATAGGTGGGGCTGCCGTCGGCCCGGATAAGGTTGCTGCACCCGGTGGTAAACGTCACCATGGGCAGGCCGAAGGCGGTAATGCTGGTGTAGGTGAGGGCATAGGGCAGCACGTCGGGGGTAGCCCCGAAGACCAGCAGCAGGGGCCCCCGGAAAAAGAGGGCGACCAGCCCCAGGCCCAGGCCCAGCAGGGCCAGACAGGACAGCCCGGTGCCCGCCACCGCCCGGGCCTTGTCCCGGTCTCCGGCACCCAGGTTCAGGTTGAAGTTGGCCGCCGTGCCGATGCCCATAAGCAGGGCCAGGGCGGTGGATACCGTAGTGAAGGGGAAGGACACCGTGGTGGCGGCGTTGCCCAGATAGCCCACGCCCTGTCCAATAAACACCTGGTCCACGATATTGTACAGGGAGGTTACTAAAAAGGCAATGATGGAGGGAATGGCAAACTGGGGCAGCAATCTGCTGATGGGGGCGGTCCCCAGGGGATTGGGGCCCGGCTTTGAGGTTGGGGGCTGCATGGCGCGTGTCTCCTTTCTCGGGTTGTGCATGAATGGATATATTTTAGTACAGTTTGACTGAATTTGTCAATGAATGCGGCAAAAAAACGGCGGAGGCCCAGATCTGGGCCTCCGCCGGACACGATGCCGCGCTTCAGATACCTGGTACTCCGCCAAGCCGGGAATTTGCATTTAGAACCTGTATCCATAATCGGGGAATGCTGGATGGGCGAGGATTTTTCCCGCCAGACAAGGAGATGTTCCGCAGCCATCCTGACGGATGGCAAGGAAAAGTCACGCAGTATGGCGGGAAAAAGACCGCTCAGACGGCGTTCAACGGTTGTGAATACAGGTTCTGACTTTTGGCGGAGCCTGTCGAAAAAAGCCTCCGGCCTTTTTCGACAAGCTGTGACTTTTGGCGTTTTACCATTTTTCAGGCTCGGCCTAATTGTCCCACTTTTTGAATGCGGACTGAAGCCGCCGCACCGAGGTGTGAATTCCCTCGGCGTCGGCCATGATGGACTCGTAGACCTCTGTGGAGGACTCCGCCAGTTCCCCCATCTGATTGGCCACAATGCGGAACCCCTTGCCCGCGTCCCCCGCCCGGCCCGCTTCAATCGCGGCGTTGACGGAGAGCAGCTTCTGCTGGGTGGAGACCTTCTTCAGGTCATGGGTCTTGGAGGCAATATCCTGAGAGCGCTCCAGCATGCCGCCGATCTCCTCCTCCAGCACGCTGACGCCGCCGCCCCTCCGGGTGGCGGCCTGAAGGCGCACCATATTGCTCACCAGCGTCTGGAGCAGCGCCGCCGCCGCCCGGATGGATGACTCCGGACGGACGCTGACCTTGTTCAGGGCCGCGATGTACTCGTCCTCCGGAATGCCCAGCTCCTGGGCGGTCCGGCGGAATTTCTCCAGGTCCGGCGGGCAGGGGAGTACCTGCCCGCCCAAAACGTTGCCCAGCTGCTCCCCTTCTACAATAATCGGCTGGGCAAAATCCATCAGGCCCGCGTGACAGAAATACGCGCCCTTGCCCTCGGCGTCGCAGCGCTCGCACCGCTGAGCGCCCAGAGGGGAGCCGCGGGTGTATTTCATGCAGAAATCTGTGAAATTACTGGGCTTGGTGACAAAGGCCCCCTTTAAATCCACTGTCACCGCCGCCATGCCGGTGGCCTGGGCAAACATATCCTGAACCCGCTGCAGCTCTTTTACATCAATAACATCCAACAGCTCCATGAAATCTCATACTCCCTTCCGCGCACGCCTCCGTCCCCGGCGGGCCCTCCCGCCGGGCCGCTTGTCCTGTTTCAGTATCGCATATCCGGGACAGAAAAGCAAGCATAACCTGCCCGCCCCGCCTCACTCCTCCAAAATACGCCGGAAGAGGGCCAGGGCCTCCTCCCGGAACTCCGCCGGTGTTTTCGAGCCGTCGTTGTCGAGAACATAGGGACAGTGGCTGCGGTAAAACGCCTCGCTCTTCTGGGCCTCCGCCCGGCTGCGGGCGTAGTCGTAGGAGATGCCCTCCCGGTCCATGATGCGGCGGATGCGCACATCCCGGGGAGCCAGCACCGCCGCTACCGCGTGGCATTTCTCCGCCACGCCGCTCTCAATCAGGGCCACGGCGTCAATGGCGGCGTGCCGCCCCTCCGCCTCCGCCTGTCCGCAGAGCCGGTCCAGCTCCGTCAGGATAAAGCGGTGGGTGACGGCGTTCAGGTCCTCCAAGGCCTGCGGGTCGGCAAAGACCACCGCGCCCAGGCGCTTGCGGTCCAGCTGTCCGGCGCTGTCCAGAATGTCCGCCCCAAAGCGCTCCACCAGGGCGGCCCGCAGGGGGGCGCTCTCCGCCAGCAGGCGGTGGTAGACCTGGTCGGCGTCGATTACCGTCACTCCCAGCTCCTCCAGCGCGCCCAGAGCGGTGGTCTTTCCCGCCCCTGTGGGGCCGGTGATGCCGATTCTTTTCATAGCGGGCCTCCTCTCCCTCGCTGTCCGGCGCACTGAAGCGCGCTTACAGCTCCACCACGCAGAATCCCGCGGCCTTGTTCAGGCGGTTGCACACGGCCAGGCCAAGCTCCTCCTCGTCGGGGCACTGGGACCAGATCCGGGGCACAGGGAGAGCGTCAAAGCTCCGCAGGGCGGCAAATACCCGGCGGGCCTGCTCCGCCTTGTCCCCGGCGGGGCCCAGGTCCCGGACAACGCGCCCGGGGTAGTCCTGCGCGAATTCATGAAAGCAGATGACCCCGTCCCCCGCCCCGGCACAGCGCCGGATATACTCCGCCGTGGCGGAAGGGGTGCCCCGGACGACCGTTACCGGGGCCCGGGGCGCGTAGTGGCGGTACTTCATGCCGGGGGCCCGGGGCCGTTCCCCGCCAGTCATGCGGCGGCGCACCGCCGGGTCCACCGCCACCGGCCCCAGCACCTCCTCCAGCTGTTCCAGACTGACCCCCCCCGGGCGCAGAAGGCGGGGCGGGTCCAGAGTCAGGTCCACGATGGTGGACTCCACGCCCACGGCGCAGGGGCCGCCGTCCAGAATGCCGTCAATTTTCCCGTCCATATCCTCCAGCATGTGGGCGGCGCAGGTGGGGCTGGGCCTCCCGGAGGTATTCCCCGAGGGGGCCGCCACCGGCACGCCCGCGGCGGCGATGACAGCGCGGGCAGCCGGGTGGCCGGGGCAACGCATGCCCACCGTATCCAGCCCCGCCGTCACCACGTCGGGCACCACCCCGGGGCGGCGCCTGAGAATGATGGTCAGAGGCCCGGGCCAGAAGCGCTCCGCCAGCCTGCGGGCCTGGGGCGGAATGTCCGCGCAGTACCGCTCCAGCCAGTCCGCCCCCGGTATGTGGAGAATGAGGGGATTGTCCTGCGGGCGGCCCTTGGCGGCAAACACAGCGGCCACCGCCGCCGGGTTCAGTCCGTCGGCCCCCAGGCCGTACACCGTCTCCGTGGGGATGCCCAGCAGCCCTCCCCGGCGGAGGATCTCCGCGGCGGTCTCTATCTCCTCCGGCCTTAAAATCCGGGTCTCCATGCAGCGGCTTAAAATCTGATGCTCCGGCCCCGGCGCTCCCGGCGGACCGTGCGGGCGCAGGCGTCGATGATGCCCAGAATGCCGGCGGCGACCAGGGCCGCGCCGGACACAATCTGCAAAATGCTCACTGCTTTTTTCATATGAATCAATCTCCTTCCGGTAAATGGGACGGAACCTGTCTGAGCGCCTGCTCCGTATCCCGGCATGTGCGGCGATCATGCTGAACAGGCGCTGAATACATTATACCTCCCGGCACACGGTTCAGCAAGCGGAAAATCGCGATTTGCGGGCCCGTTTGCAACCGGAACCCGGAGGAGGCCCGGTTCTGCCGGGCACGGCGCCGCCTCAAAGCGGCATCTGACGCCCAATCTCTCCCAGGTGCATAAAAAAATTCTGATTTTTTTCAAATAACCTGTGACTTTTGTAAAAGCATGTGGTATAATTCAAGTGCGCAGGTCGGGCGGGCCCGTCGGATCTGCGGGAAGAGTCCCTTTTATTTACAGGGCGAAAGGAGCGGAACACCATGAAGTTTGTATTTACCGACAAAAAGGTCAATCTGCCCGGCAAGGTGCACGCCTACGCCGAGAAAAAAGTGGGCAAGCTGGACCGTTACTTTAAGGCGGACGCGGAGGCCGCCATTGTCTTCAGCGTGGAAAAGGGCCGCAACAACGTGGAGCTCACTGTGCGCTCCGGCGGAACCATCATCCGGGTGGCTGAGAGTACCTCCGACATGTTCGCCACCATCGACGCCGCGGTCGCCTCGGTGGAACGGCAGCTGCGCAAGAACAAAGCCCGCCTGGAAAAGCGTCTGCGTGAGAACGCCTTCGAGCGGACGGTGGACGCCGAGGAGGTCTCCTCCTTCGCCCCCGAAGCCGAGGAGGACGAGTTCAACATCCTGCGCACCAAGCGGTTCCCCATCAAGCACATGACGGTGGAGGAGGCGGTGCTCCAGATGAACCTGCTGGACCACGCGTTTTTCGCCTTTAAAAACGCCGACGCCGACGGCGCCTTCGCCGTGGTCTACAAGCGCAACGACGGCGGCTACGGTCTGATTGAGGACGACATGTAAACAGAAAAAACCGCGCCCGGCGCGGCGGCAAAGGAGCAGGCAGCCATGGATATAAAGGAGCAGATCACCCAGGTTATTGAGCGGGTCGCCAAGGACGACGGCCTGAGAAGCGAATTTCAAAAGGACCCCATTAAGGCCGTGGAGCAGGTGCTGGGCGTTGACCTGCCCGATGAGGCCATCGAAAAGATTATTCAGGGGGTAAAAGCCAAGCTCACGGCGGATAAGGTGGCCGGCGCGGTGGATTCCCTGAAAAAGCTGTTTTGAGCAGAGTCTGCGGGACGCCCCTAGGGGCGTCCCGCAGTTTTTTCCCGCCGGGTCCTGCCGGACGGCTCAGGACGTATGTACCAGCACATCCTCCAGGAGGGCGGAGCCGATGAGCCCCGTCCCCAGAACCACCAGCGCCATGTCCTGCACCTGTCCGGCGTAGATATAGAGCCGGGCGTTGTCATAGGCGTACTCACCTGCCCATACCAGCACAACCAGGGCCGAGGCCAGCAGCGCACAGGCCAGCAGGGTGCAGCGGGTGAGTACATACCGGCTCAGCGGGCGCATAGTCCCCATCCATTGAAAAAAACTCAACCAGGTCCCCCCTTCCGCCCATATCATATCAAACCAGTTACCAACGGGCAAGCGCCAAATCGTACCGCTGAAAACAGTCCGACAGTATTCGACGGGGTGTGTCAAAAAGCGCGCAGTTGGTTGACAGAAATTCCAGAGAACGGGGTGTCCCGCGCCGTCTCTGTCGAAATATGCGGAACGATTTTTCTTTCCAAATGCCCGAAGACACAATATAATGAGTTTGTCCGTAAGAAAAGAGGGAGGTAAACACAAAATGAGGGAACTGCTGGTAGGTTCCAACAAAGTGGGCGAGGACGGCGTGCGGCGTGGTTGTGACTACTATATTGTCATAGACCAGATGGACAGCGAGGGCACGTTCGCCTGCGAAAGCTATGGCGTCCGGGTAGTCGGCCCCGACGGAGAGGAGGCCATGGTGCCGCATATTACCATCGACATCTCCAGGATTGACCAGCTGGTAGAGCTCCTGCGCAGAAACGACGTAACCCCCGTCGCTCTTTGGGACGTGGTGTATGACTGGCTCTGACCGGCGGCGCACGCCGCGGCTCCTTCCGCCGTCTGCGCCAAAATCACACAGTTAGGTGAGAAAGGTACATGTTCAGGCAGTGTTCAAACTAAGCCATTGGCTCCGGAAAGAGATTTCTGCGTGCCAATGGCTTCTTTTGCCTCCCGGCCTTACCGGACTCCCTCTGCCGGTCCGTACAGTCGCTGGAACTGGGCGCGGCTGCCCCGGAAGATGTTCAGGTCGATACACGCCTCCCGGCCCTGGTAGCCCTGAAGCCGGGCGCTGTGGGAGTACTGCCAGAACTGCCACCCGGGGACCAGGGGAAACACTATCGGACTGGAGCACCAGATGGGATACGCGCCATAGTCCTCTCCGGCCAGGTAGCGGTAGTAGGAGCGGTAAGTCACGTAGAGGATGGGTTTGACGCCGTAATGGGCCTCCAGCGCGTCCAGCAGAGGGTCCAGCACCGCCCGCACCTGTTCCCGGTCCGGCGGCGTCTCCAGGTAGGGGCCGTAAAATTCCATATCCACCACCGGCGGGAGCATCCCCGGCGTCAGGGGGACCTGACAGATGAAGTTTTCCGCCTGGGTCTCGCCGGGGCTGTCGTAGCTGAGAAAGTGGTAAGCCCCGGCCCGAACCCCTGCATCCGCCGCCCCCTGCCAGTTGGCGACAAACTGCCGGTCCCGGAGGGCGCTGCCCTCGGTGGCCTTGATAAAGGCGAACTCCACCCCCTGCTCCGCCAGTCTCTGCCAGTCCACCGTCCCCTGATAAGCGGACACATCCACACCAAAGACCTCCCACTGGTCCGGGGCAGCCTCGTGGGGCAGCAGCAGCAGGCCCTGCCAGCGCAGCACCCCCAGTCCTGTCAGCAGCAGAGCGTCCAGTGCCAGAAAAACCAGAAGCAGACGCCCCACACCGCGGAAAAAGCGTTTCATACCATTCCTCAACTTGGTCCTTTTTTATCCATAAAACGGGGATGGCCCGTACCATCCGGTCCCATAATACGCCCTTTTTTCCGGAAAGGCAATCGAAATTCCCCGAAATGCCCGCGCCGCCGCTTATGTCAGGGCGGCGCGGATGCGCTCCATCGCCCGGGCGGTATCCCCGGCGGAGCCGAAGGCGGTCAGGCGGATGTATCCCTCTCCGCCGGGGCCGAAGCCCGCGCCGGGGGTGACGACCACACCCGCCTGCCTCAGGAGCAGGTCAAAAAAGTCCCAGGAGCCCATATCTCCGGGGGTTTTGGCCCACACATAGGGGGCGTTTTCCCCGCCCCAGGCCGTCAGCCCCGCCGCCGCCAGCCCCTTCCGGATGGTCCGGGCATTTTCCTGATAGAAGCGGATATTCTCCTGAATCTGGGTTTGCCCCTGGGGGGTGTAGACCGCTTCCGCCCCCCGCTGGACCACATAGGACACGCCGTTAAATTTGGTGGCCTGCCGGCGGCGCCAAAGCCGGTGGAGGCTGACGCCGTCCCGCTCCAGCGCTTGGGGGACCACCGTATAGGCGCAGCGGGTGCCGGTGAAGCCCGCTGTCTTGGAGAATGAGCGGAACTCAATGGCGCAGGTGCGGGCTCCGTCTATCTCAAAGATGGAGTGCGGAATATCCGGGGCGGTGATAAAGGCTTCATAGGCGGAATCGTACAGGATAACCGCCCCCCGGCTGTTGGCGTAATCCACCCAGCCCTTCAGATAGTCCCTGCCGGCCGCCGCCCCGGTGGGGTTGTTCGGAAAGCACAGGTATATCAGGTCCGCAGGCTCCTCCGGCAGGGCGGGGAGAAAGCCGTTTTCCGCCGTGCACGGCAGGTATATCAGGCGGTCCCACCGTCCCCGGCGGAGGTCATAGCGCCCGGCCCGGCCCGCCATGGCGCTGGTGTCCGCATAGACCGGGTAGACCGGGTCGCACACGGCGGCCCGGTTGTCCACCCCAAAGATGTCCCCGATATTGCCGCAGTCGCTCTTGGCCCCGTCGGAAATAAAGATCTCCTCCGGGCTGATGGCGGTCCCCCGGGTCTGATAGTCCCAGCGGGCGACGGCCTCCCGGAGGAACGCATATCCCTGCTCCGGGCCGTAGCCCCGGAAGCTCTCGGCGGACCCCATCTCGTCCACCGCGCGGTGCATGGCGGCCGTCACCGCCGGGGCCAGCGGCCGGGTTACGTCCCCGATGCCCAGGCGGAGCAAGTCCCTGTCCGGGTGCTCCCGGGAAAAGGCCTCCACCCGGCGGGCCACCTCGGAGAACAGATAGTTCCCCGGCAGCTGCATAAAATGCTGGTTGATTTTTGTCATATTGTCCGCTCCTTTGACGCATATAGTCGATGCGGTTGCCAAGCGGTAAAAAGGAGGCGAGGGAAAACGGGGCGTGGCAAGGCGGAGGACGCGGGCGGGCTGACGCCCGTCAAGGACGACAACGCCGTCCACGCCCCGTTTTATCCGCCGAACTTTACCGATTCTCAGCCGCTTTGACTATACAGCACGGCGGCGGTCACGGTTTCGTGACCGCCGCCGTATATTTTTATGCGCCGGGAGCGCTTCCCATACCGGCGGTGCAGCCCGCTTGGGGAAATCCCGTCAGTAGTTGATGATGTACTTGTCCCGCTCCCAGGAGCTGACGCGGGTGCGGTACTCGTCCCACTCCCTCTTTTTGCCGGCGATATAGTGCTCCGCCACATGTCCGCCCAGGGTGTCCAGAATCAGCTGGTCTTCCTCCAGGGCGCGGATGGCCTCCTCCAGGGAACCGGGCAGGCTCTCGATGCCCTGTCTGTCCCGGGCGGCCTGGTCCATGGCAAAGATATTTTCCGTAACCTCGGCGGGGGGCGTCATTCCCTTCTCGATGCCGTCCAGACCGGCGGCCAGGCACACCGCAAAGGCCAGATAGGGATTGCAGGCAGGGTCGGGACTGCGCAGCTCAACCCGGGTGGACTGGCCCCGGGAGGCGGGGATGCGGATAAGGGCGGAGCGGTTGGAGGCGGACCAGGCCAGATAGCAGGGGGCCTCGTAGCCCGGGACCAGCCGCTTGTACGAGTTGACCAGCGGATTGGTGACGGCCGCCATGCCCTTTACGTGGTACAGCAGGCCGGCAATAAAGCTGTACGCCTCCTTGGACAGGCCCTTCTCCCCGTCCGGGTCGAAGAAGACGTTTTTGCCGTCCCTGAACAGGGACATATTGGTGTGCATCCCGGATCCGGCCACGCCGAAGATGGGCTTAGGCATAAACGTGGCGTGGAGATTGTTCCGCTGGGCCAGGGTTTTGACCGCCAGCTTGAACGTCATAATGTTGTCGGCGGCGTGGAGGGCCTCCTCATACTTGAAGTCAATCTCGTGCTGTCCGGCGGCCACCTCATGGTGGCTGGCTTCAATTTCAAAGTGCATGGCCTCCAGCGCCATGCAGATTTCCCGGCGGGTGCTCTCCCCGTGGTCCAAGGGGCCCAGATCAAAGTAGCCCGCCTCATCGTTGGTTTTGGTGGTGGGCTTGCCCTCGCTGTCGGTCTGGAACAGGAAGAACTCCGCCTCGGGGCCCACATTGAAGGTGCCGTAGCCCATATCGCCGGCCTTCTGGAGCACCCGCTTGAGCACCTGGCGGGGGTCCCCGGCGAAGGGGGTGCCGTCCGGGTTGTACACATCGCAGATCAGCCGGGCCACCTTCCTGTGGGCAGGCTGCCAGGGGAATACCCGGAAGGACTTCAGGTCGGGGTAAAGGTACTGGTCGGATTCGTCAATGCGGACGAACCCCTCAATTGAAGAGCCGTCGAACATAATCTGGTTGTTGACCGCCTTCTCAATCTGGGAGGCAGTGATGGCCACGTTTTTCAGCTGCCCGAAAATGTCGGTGAACTGGAGGCGGATAAATTCGATATCCTCTTCCCTGACCATGCGGATGATGTCTTCTTTGGTATGTACCATTGCGGGTGTCCCCTTTCTTTCCGTACGGCATAGGCCGGATTACGGGAAAAGGCGCTCCGCCCCTCCGGGTCGGAACGCCTTCTCTCAGTACGGATGGGTTGAGTATACCCGCTTCCCCCCCTGGAGTCAAGATGTTTTTCGACACCGGGGGACAACTTTGTCCCAAATGGCAGGCACGGCGGGCAGCGGGGGAAATTTCTGCGCAGTTTGCACAGTACCGCCGGAAACGCGGGCAGGTACCGAGTCAGAGATTTGCGTCCAGCACGCCGGCGTAGCTGGCCGGCGGCATGGCCCCCACCTTCCGGTCGATCTCCCTGCCGTCTTTGAGGAACACCACCGTGGGAATGCTCATCACCCCAAAGCGCTGGGCCAGCTCCGGCTCGGCGTCCACATCCACCTTGCCCACCAGCACCCGGCCGTCATAGGTCTTTGCCAGCTCGTCCATGACGGGGGCCACCATCCGGCAGGGGCCGCACCAAGAGGCCCAAAAATCCACCATGGACAGGCCCTGGGCCACCGCCTTGTCAAATCCGTCTTTTGTCAAATGAATCAGTGCCATGCTTCCGCTTCCTTTCTGTTATACGGTTTGCCGGTCCACATACTCACTGGCCCGGTGGCCGGCCACCTGTCCCTCCCCCACGGCCTTGGATACCTGATGGGGCAGGCCGGTGCAGTCTCCCGCGGCAAAGACGCCGGGGATGCTGGTAGCCATGCTCCGGTCCACCACAATGCGGCCCTCCTCCGTCTCCAGGCCGGGCAGCAGGTCGGTAAGGGCCATGGTGGGGCGCAGAATGAACACCCCGTCGCAGGGCACCTCTTCCCCGTCGGCCCGCAGCGCGCAGACCTGATCCTCCCCCACAATCTCCAGCCTGCCCGCCTTGACAAAGGGGATATCGGGCGGGAGTTCCTCCGGCCGCCGGGCCGCCGCATAGGTCACGCGGCACCCCAGCCCCTGGAGATAGGCGGCCTCTTCCGGCGCGTGGGCGGACTTGCCCACCACCACCACCGGGCGGTTCCGGTAGAGCATTCCGTCGCAGGTGGCGCAGTAGCTTACGCCCCGGCCCAGGTGTTCCGCCTCTCCGGGAAGCCGGGCGGCCTGAACCACTCCGGTGGCCAGCACCACCGCCCCGGCCTCCTCCATATCGCTGCCCACCCCCAGGTAAAACCGGCCGCCGGCGGGCATGATATTCAGCACCCGGCCGCTGATCCACGCCGCACCCATGGCCTCGGCGTGTTCCCGGAAGCGGGTAAGCAGCTGGGCTCCCTCAGCCTGGGGAAACCCCAGGTAATTGTCCACCCGCCGGGCCTTGTACAGGGCATTGTCCCGGAGGTCGCTGCTGATTACCACCACCGATTTGCCGCGGGTCAGCCCCTGCACCGCGGCAGACAAACCTGCCGGGCCGCCGCCCACTACCGCAATATCATAGCTCAATCAGAATTCCTCCTTCCGTCTCAGCAGGGTCAGAGCTTTTCCCCAATATGCAGGGAGAAATTCAGCAGCCGGGGAGACCGGCGTCCGGCACCGGCCGCCCCGCCTTTCCCCTGTCATTTTTGGGAACCGCTTTACTTTAGAACCTGTATTCACAACGGTTGAACGCCGACTGAGCGGTCTTTTTCCCGCCATACTGCGTCGCTTTCCCTTGCCATCCGTCAGGATGACTGCGGAAAATCTCCTTGTCTGGCGGGAAAATCCTCGCCCATCCAGCATGCCCCGGTTATGAATACAGGTTCTTAGTATGCCGCAATTGCGTCAGGTTTTACCGCAAAAAACAAATACAACAGCTATGGCGCTATTGTACCATATCCAGCCCCCGCTGGCAAGAGATTCCTTTGCCCCGGAGGTGCGGACAGGCCCCCCTCCGGGGCGATACAGCCGCATCGCCGGGAGGCAGGGCCTGTCCGGTATATTGTTTCCGCCGCCGCGCGGCAGGCTGTGGATACGGGTTTCCCCTACGGTCCGGGAATAATGGGCAGCAGCAGATACGGCCTGCGGTCTCCCTGGGAGACCAGGGTGGTGTCTCCGTCAAATATGCCCTTGGGACGACCCGCGGTGTGGGTATATACCCCGTTTCCGCTGTAGGGCACACCAAAGGCCCGGAGTGCTGCACCGTAATTGGGCACCTCGAAGTCCTTCCCCGAAATTGCCACACCCAGCCGGTAGCCGGCGGGGATTATCACGCTGGTGGGCCAGACCTCAATGTCCAGCTCGTAGGTCTCGCCGGGGACCAGCGGCTGCTGTTCATCGTGTGTATGCCAAGGGCGGTAGGGCAGGCTCTTTTCCATATCCAGCTTCCGGTGGGAAGCCCGCAGCCAGCCGGTGGCCACCACCCCCTTGGGGTCGCCGGCGGAGACAAAGGTGACGTCCTGTCCGTCCGGATCCAGCACCCGCAGCGTGACGAAGAGGTCCGCGTCAGACGTGGAGGAGCGGATAAACAGCTTGGCGGCGATATTTCCGGTGATCTCCAGCGTCTCCTCCAGGGGGGGCGTAAAGAAGGACAGCCCGTTGCTCGTCGCGCAGAAGACCGCCTCCCCATCCTCCGTCTCCCCGGTGGTGAGCCCCAGATGTCCAAGGTCCAGATAGAATTTTGTCCAGGCGGTCCTGGCGATGGGCCATTCCTGCTCGTCCCGGTCGGTAAAGGTGCCGTCTACATTACGCAGGCGGAGATGCACCGGCGCCTGACGCCATGTGTCCATTCCCTTCAGGAAGTGATTGAAAAAGCGCTTTTGCAGGTCCACCCCATAGGGGGTGTAAAACTCGGTAAAATGCTCCAGCCCGTGAATTTCCAGCCACTTCTCCCGGGAGGACACGGCCATATAGCCCTCCACATTGCCCCGCAGATGCAGGGCGTTGCCGCCCCAGTTGCCGCAGCTGAGCACAGGCACCGTAATCCGGGACAGGTCGGTAATCCGTGCCCGATACCACTCGTCCAGCAGCTCGTGCTCCACAAAGGCCTGGTCCAGCATCCCGCCGCGGTTTGCCTGGAGCTCTTCTTCCGACAGCGTCTCCGGGCCCGCCACGGTTTTTCCGTTGATTGTGCTCACCAGGCCGTTGTCCCCCCGGCCGTGCTGAAGGCGGTCCACCTGGAGCTTCCACCAGGTGCCGGCAAAGTCCGACACGATTCCGCCGTGCCGCCCGATATCCCGGTACATATCGTTGGCGCCCTCAAAGGGGCAGATAGCCGCCAGATGGGGGGGATTCAGCGCCGCCGCCGCCCACTGGGTCACGGCGTAGTAGGAAATACCCAGCATACCCACCTTGCCGCTGCAATAAGGCTGGAGGGCAAAAAGCTCAATACACTGGCAGATATCCCGGGCCTCCCGGGGGCTCCAGCAGTCGATAACCCCTTCGGACCGGCCCGCGCCGCGGGAATCCACGCGGACAATGACATATCCGTCGCAGACCCATTTTTCCGGGTCGACCGTCTCCCAGTTCATGTATCGGTTGGAGGAGCCCTCCAGCGCACAGGGGTACTTGGTCTCCATAATCTTCCACTGGCGGGCGTAGCCGTCCTTAAAATGCAGGAATTTTCCGTAGGGGCCATAGGTCATTAAAATGGGATACTGCCCCTCGTCAACAGGACGAAAGACGTCTGCGCGCAGGGTTACGCCGTCGTCCATGACCACTTCCACGTCCCAGTCGATCCGCATCCCATCCTGGACAACGTGTTCTGTCGTGACGCCGTCACGAATCTGTTCCATCATAACAATCCCTTCTTTCTGCGTATGGCTCTCTCGTTATCCCTTGGACTTCCGGTTGCGCAGGAACATCCAGACGGTCAGTACAATGGACGTAATCCAGATACCGATGCTCAGGGGACTGGTAAACAGGGCAGCGGGGGTCATGCCGCCGGAGATGAGCGCCCTTTGCAGGTTGTTCTCAATGGTGGGACCCAGCACAAAGCCCAGCGCCATGGGGGGCATGCTGAATCCGGCCTTTATCATCAGGTAGCCCACGGCCCCCAGAACCACAATGACAAAGAGGCTGAAATAGGTATTGGTGGAGGCGTAGACGCCGCAGACGCAGAATACGCCCACAAAAGGCATGAGAATCTGGGTGGGAACCGCCAGGATATAGGGAAAGAGCTTGCTTCCCAGAAGCCCCGCCGCCCACATAATCAGGTTGGAGACCAGCAACACAATAAAAAAGAAATACAGCATGTCGGTGTGGTCGGAGACGAAGGTGACGCCGGGGGTCATACCGTGAATCATCAGCGCGCCCAGCAGAATGGCGGTGACAGAGTCTCCGGGGATACCCAGGGTGGTCAGGGGAATCATGGCGCCGCCGGTCACGGCGTTGTTGGAGGCTTCGCAGGCGATTACCCCCTCCGGGGAGCCGTTGCCGTACTCCTCCGGGTGCTTGGAGGAGCGCTTGGCCTCGTTATACGCCATCCAGGAGGCGATGCTGGGTCCGGTGCCGGGGATCGCGCCGATCAAGGTGCCGATAACGCAGGATTTCAGCAGAATCCACTTGATGTGGATATAATCGGCCAGCTTGGGGGGATAAAAGCTGAAATCCATTACCGTCCCCTGGGGAGCGCGTCTGAGCTGCTCCACCTTGTTCAGCACCTCGGTCATGGCAAAGATGCCGATGAGCCCGGGAATCAGGGCGACGCCTGAGATCATCTGCACGGAGCCAAAGGTAAAACGGAGCATTCCGGTGATAGAGTCCTGACCGATCATGGCGATGCACATGCCCAGCAGTCCGGAGACAATACCCTTGGACAGGTCCTTGCCGGAGATGCTGGCCAGGCAGGTCATGCCCAGCATGGCGATGGCGAAGTATTCCGGCGCGCCGAAGAGATAGCCGATTCCCCCGATCATGGGGGCAAAGATCATCAGCGCCAGGGCGGAGAAAATGCCGCCGATCATGGAGGAGGTGACGGAGAGGGACAGGGCCTTCCCCGCCTGCCCCTTCTCCCGCATGGGGTAGCCGTCCACGCAGGTGGCGGCGTTTCCGGGGGCGCCGGGGGTTTTCAGCAGAATGGCCGGGATGCTGCCGGCGTAGTAGCCGCCGCAGTAGATGCCCAGCAGAAAGGCAAAGGCGGAATAGGGGGTGAGGGCAAAGGTGATGGGGGTAAACATAGCCATGGCCGTGGTCGCGGTCAGGCCCGGTATCGCGCCGAAGACCACGCCGATCAGAACCCCCAGCACCATAAAGGCCCAGACCTCAAGGCTCAGCAGGTGAGCGCCGCCGGCCGCGATATTTTGCAGTAATTCCATACAAGTACCTCAATGTTTAATTCGCGGATTCAGGCCGCCGCACGCCTTAGAAATGCACGTGCAGCAGCCGGACGAAGAACAGATACAGCACAAGGGTTCCGGCAACGCTGATGAGGACCATGCGCGGCCACTTCCGCTCTCCGAAGAGCAGCATGGAGAGGAACAGAAAGATCGGAGTGGGAAGCAAAAAGCCAAAGGCGCGCAGGGCGAGAATGTAGAGGACGAACAAGACGACCGTCCCGGCCACATGCAGCAGATGGATGTCCACCAGCTGCTCCAGCTCGCCGGAGGCCTGCTTTTGCAGCAGTGTCTTGACCAGGGTGCGTACCAGAATCACGCCGCCAAAAAACAGGATGGCGGTAAACAGAATGCGCGGATAGGTGGTCGGAGCAAGCCGCCCGGAAGAGACGGGGACATTCCAGGAGGAGGTCTCATACCAGCCCCAGGCTCCGAACGCGATCAATACCAGGGCCGAGCAGTACTCCATGTATTTCTTTTTCATGATTTCACTCCAAAAGGGCGGTTGATTTCTGCGTCAAAAGGCCGGCGGCAGGGGCATCGCTGATTTTTAGGCGGAACAGGCCGGCTCCCGCCGGGCGGACGCCGACCTCGCCCGCCCGGATTTCCGGCCTGTTCCGCCCCGCAGCAGCGTCCGCGTTCCGGCCGGAAAGAGCGCGGGGGCGGGCGCGTTTCCGCGCTCTCTGAGCCCGCGGGCCTCCGGCCGGCGTTCGGGACAAATCCGGATTACGAAATTACGCCCATATCCTTCATCAGATTGTGATAGAGCTCGTAGTCCTCTGTGACCCGGGTGGCAAAATCCTCCGCGCCTACAAAGGAGATGGGCTGGTCCAGCTTGGAAAATGCGTCCTGGACGCCGGAGTCCTCCAGGGTCTGGCGCACGATATCGGAGAGATACTCCACCACGGCGGGGTCCATCTGGCCGGGTCCCACCAGGCAGAAATATACGGACACGGGGTAGTCATAGCCCAGCTCTTTAAACGTGGGGACATCGGGATATTTCTCGTCCCGCTCGTCGCCGGTGACGGCCAGCAGGCGGATGTCGCCATTCTCCAGGGGGCTTTTGAATACGGAGAGATTGGAACAGTAGGCGTCGATGTGCCCGCCGATGAGCTCGGCGATGGCGCCGGGGGCGCTGGCCTTGGGGGAGTGGTTCCAGTTCTCCAGATTGTTTTCTTTTCCAACCGCGGAGATCATCAGGTGTCCGGCGGAGTTGGCGCCGGGGGTGCAGTAGGTAATTCCGCCGGGCTCAGAGGCGTCGGCGTCCAACAGGTCCTGCAGGGTCATATAGGGGCTGTCTGCGGCAACGGCAAAGGCAAAGCTGGCCTCGGAGATAATACAGATGGGAGTGGTGCTCTCCACCGTATACCCTACGTCATTGACCTGGGAGTTGAGCACGTAAGCGCTGTTGGCGGGTAAGGCCAGGGTGTAGCCGTCGGCCTTGCCGGTTACGGCCTGGGCGGTGCCGGTGGCGCCGCCGCCCCCCTCCACGTTCTGAATGATGACGTTTACACCCATAAGCTCGCTCATCTTGGTGCTCATGGCCCGTGCGAACAGGTCGGTGTTGCCGCCGGCGGCGTAGGGGACGATGATGGTAACGTCCTGCTTGGGGAAATCCAGCTTGCCGTCGTCCCCGTCGGGAGACGGGGTCTGGGTCTGCTCCGCCGGGGAGCAGGCGGCCAGGGCCAGCAGCAGAGCGGCCGCCGTCAGGGAAGCCCCGAACCGTTTCAGTGTCTTTTTCATAATGTTCCTCCTTTTTTGCGTCCTCTTTTCGTCGCGGTCCATCGGTCTGTGTACGGCTGTGTCAGGAAATAATCTTATCACCCCTTTGGCACGAAGGCAACCACCCGGGACCAGCTGGCGCTGGCCTGGTAGACATTGACAGGGAAACAGCAGATATAAAATCCCTTTTCAGGGACCTTATCCAGGTTGGCGAGCTTTTCGATGTGGGAGTAGTCGTAGTCAATGCCCGCGCAGTGTGCCTCCCAGAGGATGGCCCTGTCGTGGGACTGGGCAAATTTGGCCTTGGTTTTGGTAAAGGGAATGTCAAAGCCGGGGGAATCCACGCCGATGACCTTGACTCCCTGGTCCAGAATGTACCGCGTGGCCTCCGCGCTGAGTCCCGGGTGCTCGCTCCAGTACGCGGCGGTCCCAAAGGTCTGGTCCGTACCGAAGCGGATGCAGACAATGTCGCCATAGCTCAGCGTGTAATTCAGCCCCGCCAGAGCGTCCCGCACATCCTGAACGGAGACGGTCTCCCCGCTCTTCTTGCGGGTCATATCCAGAACAACGCCGCGGCCGAAGTACCACTCCAGGGGACATTCGTCAATTTTTCGGGCGGTCTTTCCGGAGGAGGTGGGCGCGTAGTGCCAGGGGGCGTCCACATGGGTGCCGGCGTGGGTGGAGGTCCGCAGCCGCTCAGTGGCCCAGCCCAGTCCTTCGTGCAGCTCCTCCGGACGGCAGCCGAAGTATCCGCTGACCAGGGGCCGGGTGTCCTTATGGTCCAGATACTCAATCTCGGCGGCCAGTCCCGCCGTCAGCTTGGGGTCCATCTCCTCGGGAGCGGGGGTTTTGATGGGAATTGATAGATCCACCAGCTTATAGTGTTCTAGCAGTTCAAGTTTCATATACTTCTCCGTTCGTCGGTTTATAGTCAAAGCGGTTCAAAAGGAGCAAATTGCTCCTTTTGAACCCTGCGGCGAAAATCGCCGCAGGGACCGCTCATGCGGCCCTGCTTTGGACTTCATAGACGCCGCTGGCGTGCATTGCACGCTCCAGTGGGCCATTGGCCCACTGGAGGAAAAAGCGCATGTTGCGCTTTTTCAACTGCGGCGACTATATAGAAAACGCTTTCCACGGCCCGGTCAGCCTGATGGTGGGTTGAACGTCTGCGGTCTCTCCTGTCGGCACTGTATAAAAGCAAGAACAGTGCCAACCTTCACTCCCTGTCATTTCAGCGTCTTTTGCGGAGCAATGTGTCCGGATTCCTCCAGATATGTCCGGATCATGTCCGGTCACATCTGAAATTCCGGACATGATCCGGACGGTTTCTCCGTGGAGTCTCTGCCGAAGATTTCCCTTGCAAAGCAAAAGGTTCTATGCTTTAATAGATGAAATAAGGAAGGAGGGTGGTATCCGGATGGACGAAATGATGGCCAAACGCGCGATGCTGGCCTTGGAAAGCCTGGGGTCGGTGGTAATTACAGACGCGGAAGGGCGGTATATCTATGTCAGCCCCCAGCGCCTGCGCAAGGGCGGCTACCGGCTGGAGGACCTGCTGGGGAAATATGTGCGGGACGTCTACCCGGACACCCTGGTGGACCAGGTGCTCCAGACGCGGCAGCCGGTCCTTCTGTGCCCGCTGCTGACGCCCACGCCCTACGGTGTGCAGCAGAGCTTTGTCAGCTATTACCCCCTGGTAGACGGGGAGGAGTGCCTGGGATGCTTTCTGTACACCACCTTCGGGGGCATGAACTCCGCCCTGGAGTTTACCCATATCGTCACCGAGCTGTCCCGCCAGGTGGCGCAGACCAGGAAACAGCTCCAGTCCATTCAGAAGAATTCCGCCAACTATACCACCGCCGACATCATCGGGCAGAGTCCCGCGGTCAATCAGCTGAAGCGGGAGATCTCCATGGTGGCCAGGACCTCCTCCAACGTGCTCATACAGGGGGAGACCGGGACGGGCAAAGAGCTGGTGGCCCACTCTATCCACAGCCTGAGCCGGCGCTGCGGGGCTCCGTTTCTACGGGTAAACTGCTCTGCCATTCCGGAAAACCTCATGGAGTCGGAATTTTTCGGCTATGAGGAGGGGGCCTTTACCGGGGCCAAGCGGGGCGGCCGGGCGGGGAAGTTCGAGCGGGCCTCCGGCGGCAGCCTCTTTCTGGACGAGGTCAACACCCTGCCCATGAACATGCAGCCCAAATTCCTCCGGGTCATCCAGGAGGGGGAGGTGGAGCGCGTGGGAGGAGGAACCTCCATCCCGGTGGACACCCGGATTATCTCCGCCGCCAACAGGCCCCTGGAGGACCTGGTCCGCTCGGGAGAGTTCCGCCAGGACCTGTACTACCGCCTGAACGTGGTCCGCAGTGTGATTCCGCCGCTCCGGGAGCGGAAGGAGGATATTCCCCTGCTGGTGGACATGTTCATTTCCCAATTGAATGTCCGGATGGGGCTGGATATCCAGGCGGTCCAGCCCCAGGTCCTGGACCTGCTGATGAAACATGACTGGCCCGGAAACGTGCGGGAGCTGCAAAATGTGGTGGAGCGCGCCATGAACTACGCCTACGAGGGAGTGCTGACCCCCAGCCACTTCCGGTTTTTCCAGGCGCACGCCCTGGGCGGCCCGGTCCGCGGGCTCTGCCCGTCTGCCCCCCGGAGCGGCGGCTGCCGGGCGGCGGAATACGAGCGGATACAGAATGCCCTGGCCCTCTGCGGCGGCAATAAAAGCGCCGCGGCCAAGTCTCTTGGCTGGGCCCGCAGCACCTTTTATGAAAAACTCAAAAAAATGCAGGCGGCGGAGCTCCCCGGCAGCCCGCAGCTCCGCCCGGCAGCCCCGCCGGGCGGAAATCATACGGGAGGTTGAGTGCGTTCATGCGGAAACAGATTACCCCGCTCCAGCTGGCCATGCTGTATACGGGCAGCTTTTTGGGGGCCGGTTTTCTCTCCGGGCAGGAGCTCTTGCAGTTTTTCGGTCAGTTCGGCCTGTGGGGGCTGGCGGGAATGGTCCTGACCATCGCCGGCTTCGCCGGGTTTACCTGGATGGCCCTGTTTATTGCGAAAAAAACCGGCCACGTGGAATTTGACAAGATCATTCTCCGGCGGAACAGCCGAATTCTGCGGGTTCTTTTTTTCGCCGTGTTCCTGCTCTTCCTCTTTGGCTGCACTATGGGCATGGTGGCCGGCGCGGGGGCGCTGCTGGAGCAGATTTTCGGCATACCCGCCCTGGCGGGGGATGCCGGAATGACGCTGCTGGTGCTGGCCGTGGCCGCCGCCGGAGCCGCCGGGCTGGTGGCCGCCTTCGACCTGGTGGTGCCCCTGCTGGTGGGCGCGGCGGCGGTAGTCGGCATACTGGCCGCGCTCCGCCTGCCCATGGAGCCCATTTCCGCCGTGCCCGTATCCAGCGGCAACCCCCTGCTGGGCAACTGGCTCTTTTCCGCGCTGTCCTTTCTGTCCTACAACATGATGGGCGCCATTACCATTCTGGTCCCCCTCACCCGGGAGATGGAGGACGAGCGGGCCATCCGCCGGGGGCTGGCCCTAGGCAGCGGAGTGCTTACGGTCATTTTTGTCTGCATCCTGCTGCCCGTGATGTGGTTCGGCGGCCTGACGGGAGACGCGGAACTGCCCATGCTGGCCCTGGCCTCCCGGCTGTTTCCCGCCCTGGGGCTGCTATACGCCCTGCTGCTTCTGTGCGGCATGTTCACCGCCGCCCTGTCCTCCCTTTTCGGTATCACCGCCCGCATTGAGGCCCGGCAGGGCGGGCCTCTCCCCCGGTGGCAGCTGGCCGCCCTGTGCGCCGCCGTTTTTGCCGGGAGCATTTTGGGCTTTAAAAACGTGGTCAGCTATGTGTATCCCGTCTGTGGATATGTGGGTTTTTTTGCCCTGCTGGGCGTGGCGCTGCACTACCGCTTCCTGAAGCGGGCGGACAGGCAGGCCCGGCCCGGAACTCCGGTATAGGGACGGATTGTCTCAAAAAGGACGCAGAACCGCCCGGTTCGCGTCCTTTTTACGGTTTGAACGGTCCCTGCCAGTATTGACACCCAAGAAAAATTATCCTATAATAATAAGGAGACGAATTTCCGCTGGGAAGCGGTCCGCCGGCCCGCCCTTCCCTGTGGAAAGCGGCTGCTGAATCTGTGGGCGATAGCCCACAGGCGTGCATTGCGCGCCTGTGGTTCTAATGCGGCCCGCCGGCAATCGTCAGGAGGGAACCATGATGAAGAGACGAATGTTACCGGCAGTATTGGCCCTGTGCCTGCTGCTCACCCTGCTGCCCGCCCCCGCGCTGGCGGCGGAGACGGACCCGCTGAGCGGAACATGGGGTAAAAACAGCTGGACTTATGACGCCAGGACATGGACGCTTACGGTCTCCGGCTCCTCCCCCATAGAAAGGGCCGACCCGGAACCCGCGTTCCCGGACGACGCCGGGAAGGTTATCATTGGGGACGGCATTCCGTCCGTCGGTGAAGGGGCCTTTACCGACTGGAATTTGCGGGCCGATATCGAGTTTGAAGGGCCCGTCTCCCTTGACAGCGGGGCCTTTTCCCAGTGCTGCGGCAGTCTGGACGAAATTATTTTCCGCAAGGACGTGCGCACAATCGGGAGCAGCGCTTTTTCCGAGTGCTACCGTCTGGGCGGCGTCGTTTTCTGCGGAGACGTGGGCAGCATCGAGAGCAATGCCTTTTCCAGCTCCAGCCTTTTTAGCGCCGTATTCCACGGCGATGTCGAAACAATCGGGAAGGACGCGTTCCGCGACTGTGTGATTCTCAGCGAAGCTGTGTTTCACGGCAGTGTTGGAACGATTGGAGACGGCGCGTTTTCCGGCTGCGGAGCGCTCAGAACTTTTTCTGTTCCCGACGGAACCTCGAAAATCGGCGCCGGCGCCTTCTCAAACTGCGACAGCCTGACCGCCCTCTATATCCCCGCCGGCGTCACGTCCATCGGCTACCAGGCGTTTGAAAACTCCGGCCTGAGGGACATCTACTACGGCGGCACAGAGGCACAGTGGAACAAGCTCGGCGTATCCGCCCCCGACGGCGGGCCTGTTCTGCACTATGATGCCGCCAGACTCCCCGACACCGCCGCGGGGGACGGAAAGACCCTGCAGGAGCTGATAAATCAGGGGGCGGGCTCCGGCGTTGTGGAGATTGCGCTGACCCGGGACATTGTTCTCACCGACTCTCTGACTATTCCGGAGGGCCCCACCGAATTCCGCCTTGACCTCATGGGCTACCATGTCAGCGCCGACACGAAGGTCTCCCCCGTCGTGCTTGTGAAAGGAAACCTGTCTGTGGAGGACAGCACGGCCTTCCCCCCGCCTGCCGTCGCGGAGGACGGAACGGTCACGTATTCCGCCGGCAGCATCGGGGCAGGTCAGGGCGCCGACGCCATCCATGTGCAGAACGGCGGCTCCTTTACCCTCCACAGCGGCACCATAGCGGCAGACGGCTGCGCCGTCAGGGTCAACGCGGGAGCGCGAGCCAGGCTGCAGGGCGGCTATGCGGAGGCGGGCAAATCCGCCCTTTTGGTAACAGGGGAGGGAGCCCGCGCGGATATCGGCGGCTCGGTGCTCCTGAGCAAAGGCGGCGCGGTTATCTCCGGCAGTGAAGCGCAGGACGGCGGCGGCACGGCAATCTACCTTAACGCAGGTACGCTGATCAGCAAAAATACCGCCTCCGGCCAGCTCCCCTGCGGCATTTATCACCCGCAGGACGGGGTTTTGAGCGTCTCTTCCGGCCTCATATACACCCAGGACGGCGTGGGCATTGTCATGCGCGGCGGCCAGTTGTCTATGACCAGCCGGTATGCTTCGCCGCAATTTAATCTGGGCGGTTCCGGCGGGAGCAAAACCGGCACAGTGGGTTCTACCTCTGTGGAACTGACCGCGGGGTCCTCCATTGTGCTGGACCAGAAAAGCGAATTATATGACAACGCGAACATTGCATTTGAAATCGGCAAGTCCGCGTCGGAGGATCTCAAGCCAACCGTTATCCTTGCCGACGGTTTTGAGCTGAGATCCAAGGATTCCCCTTATGACCCCGACGGCGTACTTTATTATTTGGGCCAGCCCAATATCTATACCGTTACATTCTATAACGGTTACGAAGCAACGACGACCCGAACCACAAATGCGGACTCCAAAATTGAGAAGTGGCCGGAGCCTCAGCCGGAGCATAAAGGCCAGGTTTTCAAAGGCTGGAGCCTGAGCCCCGACTTAAGCTCTCCTGAAATTATCGGAGAAGATTACACCTTTACCCGGGATACGGAGCTGCACGCGGCATATGTAAACAAGAATTCCTTCCTGGTTACGTTCAAGCACCTGGATAAGGAGACCAAGAAGTATAAGTTCACAAGTAAAATCACCGACGACGGCAGTATTCCCGCCGACGCGTGGCCCGAAACCGAGGTGGAGGGCTACACCTTCAACGGCTGGTTCTCGGCGGAAACCGGCGGCACAGAGCTGAACTCCGATTACAAGGTCAACAAGGACACCATCATTTACGGGCGCTGGACCCTGGACGCCCCCACGCCGCCGGAGCAGGGCTTTACCGTCACCTTTGACCTCAACGGCGGCGAGGGAGAGAATCCCCGGCAGAAGACAGGAGCGGGCGGCAGCCTCACCGCTCTGCCGGAGGAGCCCTCCCGCACCGGTTACACCTTTGAGGGGTGGTTTACCGAGCTGTCCGGCGGCGACAAAATCACCACCGACACCGTGTTCACGAAAGACACCACTGTCTACGCCCACTGGAAGTCCTCCGGCAGCACGCCCGTCGAAAAGGGATTTACCATCGTCTTTAACCTCAACGGCGGCGGGGACAGCTTCACCCGCAAAACCGGGGAGGATGGCAGGCTCTCCGCCCTGCCCAACGCCCCCAAGCGCGCCGGCTATACCTTCGACGGCTGGTTCACCAAGAAAACCGGCGGCGAGGAAGTCACCACCGCTACGGTATTTCAGCAGAGCTCCGCCGTTTACGCCCACTGGACCAAGGACGGCGGCACGACGGCAGACAAGGTCTATACCGTCACCTTCGACCTCAACGGCGGCGGGGACAGCCTCACCCGCAAGACCGGGGAGGACGGCAAACTCTCCACCCTGCCCGACGACCCAGAGCGCACCGGCTATACCTTCGACGGCTGGTTCACCAAGAAAACCGGCGGTGACAAGATCTCCGCCTCCACCGTCTTTGAAAAGGATACCACCGTCTATGCCCACTGGAAGTCCTCCGGCGGCACCCCCGACGAAAAGACTTTTACAATTACCTTTGACCCCAACGGCGGCAGCGGAGACAGCGCGGCCCGGAAAACCGGAGCGGACGGCAAGCTCTCCGCCCTGCCCGACGACCCCAAGCGCACCGGGTATACCTTTGAGGGGTGGTTTACCGAGAAATCCGGCGGCGATAAAATCTCCGCTTCCACCGTCTTTGAGAAGGATACCACCGTCTATGCCCGCTGGACGGAGCAGGGCACAACCCCGCCCGCCTCCGACCCTGACCGCTATCAGATCTACACCCCCGGCCGCACCCCCGGCGGCAGCTTTTACATCAGCCACAGCTCCGCCGCCGAAGGAACCCGCGTGGACATTGAGCTCAATCCCCGCAGCGGGTACGAGCTGGATTGGCTGTTTGTCACAGACCGGAACACCGGCCGGGACGTGTACCTCACCCGGAACAGCGAGGACGCGTACTCTTTCCTCATGCCGGCGGCCGACGTAGATGTGGAGATCTCCTTTACCGACAGGTATCCTTCCGTCTCGGGCTATACCCCTGTGCCGGCGGCCGTCCAGCCCCAGGCCGATGCCAAGTCCGCCGCCAGGTGGACCTACACCGGCGGCCGAATTACCCACACGACTGACGGTGTCGTCTCCTCCGGCACGCCGTTCACCCGGGATATGCTTATCTCCGTCCTCTACAGCATGGACGGCGGCAGCTCCGGGGAGCCCACTTTCTGGGCCATCAACAACGCCATTGTCCCCAACATCTACGCCAGCGTGCTGTGGGGCGTGGATAAACCCCTGACCCGCGAGCAGGCGGCCGTAATCCTCTACTGCTACGCCAAGCATGTGGGCTGCAATGTCTCCCAGCAGGTAAACCTCACCCGGTACGCCGACTACGGACAGATCCGTCCCGCCACACGGTCCGCTATGGCCTGGGCCCAGGCCACCGGAGTGATCACAGCTCCGCTGCCCAGCATTCTCTCTCCCCAGAGCACGCTGACCTGTGAACAGGCCAATGACATTCTTGCCCGTTTTCTGGTCAATGTAATGGGCCGCGTCCGGCTTTCCCGCCGCTGACCGCTTCCGGACATTTCATCGCTAAAACGCTCTCCCCGCGGACGGTATATTGCCATACCGTCCGCGGGGAGAGCGTTTTTACAGCAAGCGTCAGAATATTGCTTCCGGACTTAGTAGGATTGATGTCCACAAACCGTTTTTGGTATTCGCTTTTTAAACGCCTGGGAGTTCGAGTCACATACATTTCCTGAAGGCTCCAGATCTAACGGATTATGTTTATCTTATGCCCCTCGATTTTTCAAATGCGCTATAATTATTCTTGATTACTTTGGATTTTCTGAATTTATGTGTAAAACCCCGCACCTCAGTGCAGGGTTTTTACACGCATCATTTTTGTCTATACAGGTTGGAGTGCGTGCCCAGTTTAGAAGTACCAGTTTACAGATTCACATCCAAAATCAAACCGCAGCCCAGCAAAGCAGTTGCGGTTTGGAGAGGAGGAGGAAGGGAGCGGATGACGATTTTTTATAAAAATCGTCGGAGCAAAGCGAACTTTGCTCCGACGTGGTACGCCCGAAGGGACTCGAACCCCCAGCCTTCAGAACCGGAATCTGACGCTCTATCCAATTGCGCTACGGGCGCGCAGAAGACATTGATATTGTTTTTATTATAACAGCTATATCTTTGTTTGTAAAGAGTTATTTTTTGTTGATTTACTATTTATGCTATAATATAATAAGTGCAGCATATCAAGGCCCTTGAAAGCGGCTTTTTATACGGCGATACAGGGCGATTGCACCCGCAGGAATCCGTTTGACTTCCAGTTAAAGACCGTTCCGGAAGATACGATGGAGCCAAAGGCGTCTCTTCCGCCTGCGCAGGAAGAAGGCCTGCCGGCCTTTGTGGAGAGCGATAGTGTTTTGTTGTAAATAATAGAGAGCAGCAGCGCCCGTCTCTCTACGATGGACGGGTGCTGCCCACTCCCGGAGAAAGGTGGGACTTCCGTGGAGGCCCTTTTCACTCTGCCCCAGCGGGGCATGGCGGTGCTCGCCGGATTTCTGGCGGGGCATCCCCAGCTGTGCGCCTGGTTTACCACCGGGGTGCGCTTTGTATTCCCGGTGCTGGCGCTGCTTATTTTAATCCGGCAGATCCGCTCCCTGCTGACAGTGCCCTGCGTGCCCGAGGTATGGGCCTATCTCAGCCTGCCCAGCGGTTTGGGGGAACCCCTGACCCACTGGGAAAACATTCTGGGCCGCGGCGCCTCCTGCGACGTCACCCTGGCCTATCCGGTGGTCTCCCGCCAGCACGCCGCCCTCATCCGGGGCGAGGACGGCGGCTGGACGGTCTACGATCTGAACTCCAAGGGGGGCGTCACCGTCAACGGCGCGGCGGTGGCGGGGCAGAGCCCCCTGGCCTATGGAGATGTGCTGGGGCTGGGCGGCGTGGAAACCGTCCTGCTCCCCGCCTCTGCGGAGGACAAAACCGCCCGTCGGGAGCGGGCCAAAGAGAGCCGCCCGGCCTCTCCCTGGCCCGGGCTGGTACTGCTGACGGTCTTTCAGGGGCTGTGCGCTCTTCAGCTGACCATCGCCGCCGGAACAGAGGCCCGGCTTGTCCTCCCCTCCGCCTTTTTGTGCCTGGCGCTGGTCATGTGGGTCTACTTTCTGGCCATGCGCCTGCTGCGGAGGGTGGGCTTTGAGATGGAGACCATCGCCTTTTTCCTGTCCACCCTCTCCCTGGCGGTAACGGCCTCCTCTGCCCCCGACGCCCTGTTCAAGCAGTTCCTGGCCCTGCTGCTGGGGCTGGTCCTCTTTGTGGTGCTGGGGGTGTTTCTGCGGGACCTGCGCCGGGCCCAGAAAATCCGCTGGCTCATGGCGGCCGCGGCCATGGGTCTGGTATCCATGACTTTGGTACTGGGGGCGGCCCCCCAGTTCGGGGCCGCCAACTGGGTCCGCATCGGGGCCCTCTCCCTCCAGCCCTCGGAGCTGGCGAAAATCTGCTACATCTTCGCGGGGGCTGCCACCCTGGACCGGCTTTTCCGCCGGCGCAATCTGGGCCTGTTCATCCTGCTGACCGGCGTATGCCTGGGGTCTCTGGCGCTTATGAGCGATTTCGGCGGTGCGGCCATCTTCTTCGTGACCTTTCTGGTTATCGCCTATCTGCGCTCCGGGGACTTCGCAACCTTGGCTCTCATCTGCGGAGGCGGGGTGTTCGCCGTGCTGACGGTATTGTCGGTAAAGCCCTATATCCTCCGGCGGTTCGCCGTCTGGGGCCACGTGTGGGAGCACGCCTCCGAGGGGGGCTATCAGCAGACCCGGGCCATGTCCGCTGCCGCTTCCGGGGGGCTGGTGGGGGTGGGCCCCGGCGAAGGCTGGCTCCACCGGGTAGGGGCGGCGGACACCGACCTGGTGTTCGGCATGCTCTGCGAGGAGTGGGGGCTGGTCATCGCGGTGCTGGCGGTGCTGTGTGTCTGTACCCTGGCGGTCTTTGCGGTGCGCTCCTGCCGGGCCGGGCGGAGCAGCTTCTATGTAATCGCCGCCTGTGCCGCCACCTCCATGATGGTTTTTCAGACCTGCCTGAACGTCTTTGGCTCGGTAGACATTCTCCCCCTCACCGGCGTGACCTTTCCCTTTGTGTCCAACGGCGGCTCGTCCATGCTGGCCTCCTGGGGCCTGCTGGCCTTTCTGAAGGCCACCGATACCCGCCCCCAGGCCAGCTTTGCCATCCGTCTCCCCTCCCGCCGGGAGGAGCGGGGAAGCGCGGGGCTGGCCCCCAGGTCCATCAAAAACCGGGAGGAGACGCCATGAAAAAAATTGAGCACAGGGCCCTCTTCTGTCTGCTGCTGGCGGGTGTTCTGGCGGCGGGACTGCTGCTGTTCTGCGTCCGCTGGGTCTTTTACGGCGGCCGGTGGGCCTCCTTTGCCGCTAACCGGCACCTCTATAACGGCAGCGGAGAGCTGTCCGTGGGCCGGGTGCTGGACCGGGATGGGGACGTGCTCTCCTGGGTGGACGGCTCCGGACGGCGGACCTGGTACGCCAACGCCGCCGTCCGCCGCGCCACCCTCCACGCGGTGGGGGACGCCAGGGGCAATATCGGCACCAGCGCCCTGACAGCCTTCGCGGATAAGCTGTCCGGTTACAATCTGCTCACCGGGGCCTATTCCCCTCTGGGCCGGGGCAACGACCTGTACCTCACCCTGGATGCCCGGTACAACTATATCGCCTATGAAGCCCTGGCGGGCCGGAACGGGGCCGTGGGTGTGTACAACTACCGCACCGGGGAGGTCCTGTGCATGGTATCCGCCCCGGCCTTCGACCCCCTGAATCCCCCGGAGAACGTGGAGGAGGACCCCCGGTACGAGGGGGTATATCTGAACCGTTTTCTGTCCGGGACCTTTGTCCCCGGCTCGGTGTTCAAAACCGTAACGCTGGCCGCCGCGCTGGAGCGGCTCCCCGGGGTGGCAGAGCGCACCTGGACCTGCACCGGCTCCACCGCCGTGGGGGACGGCGCCGTCGCCTGTCCCCGCGCCCACGGGGAGCTGGATATCGCCGGGGCGCTGACCAGTTCCTGCAATGGGGTGTTCGCGCTGCTGGCCCAGGAGCTGGGGGGCGCCGTCCTGGAGGACTATGCCCGGAAAGCGGGACTCACCGGGCAGTACTCCGTCAGCGGCCTGCACACCGCCGCCGGACGCTTCGACCTGGACGGCGCCGGGGCGCTTGAGCTGGGCTGGGCCGGCGTAGGCCAGCACAATGACCTGGTCAACCCCTGCGCTCTGATGGTCTATATGGGGGCCATTGCCAGCGGCGGCCGGACCGCGGTGCCCAAGCTGGTGCTGAAAACCGAAAACGCCCTGGGCCTCTCCGCCGGAACCGTGCGCACGGGCCGCACCGCCCGCCTCATTGAGCCCGCCACCGCCGCCGCCCTGGGGGACATGATGGCCCGCTGCGTGGCGGAAACCTACGGCGCCGGGCGATTTCCCAATATGGACCTCTGCGCCAAAAGCGGCACCGCCCAGGTGGGGGGCGAAAAGGAGCCCCACGCCTGGTTTGCCGGTTTCCTGCGGGGGGAGGACACCCCCTATGCCTTCGTTGTGCTGGTGGAAAACGGCGGGAGCGGCGCGGAAGCTGCGGGAACAGTGGCATCTAAAGTGCTGGACGCGGTGGTTAACGGATATTGACCGCGGACGGCTCCCCCTTCGGACCGAATGTCCTTCCACTGGTGTCCGGCAGCCAAATGTTCCCCCTTTAGAAAGAAATTTTCCTGTTTTCCCGAAAATCTTAGAACAAACGTTTGCATTTTTCGCAAAGTTGTGTTATAGTGGCTGTGATATGAAAAGGAGGGTCCGCTATGAAGCCCTTGTCCCCGAAACAGCAGCAGATTTATGACTACATCGTGGACTTTGCCGCCCAGCACGGCTATCCCCCATCCGTCCGGGAAATTGGGGAATACGTAGGGCTCAAGTCCCCTTCCACCGTTCACTTTCATCTGAAAGGCCTTAAAGCGGCAGGCCTCATCAGCCAGGAGGAGGGCAAAACCCGGGCCATCACCGTCAACGGCGGCCCCGGCCGCATTCCCCCGGAGGAGCGGGCCAACCAGATCCCTGTTGTGGGCAGCGTGGCCGCCGGAGCCCCCATTCTGGCTGAAGAGTGCGTCGAAGATTATCTGACCTTTGACACCGGGGGCCTCACGGGGGAGCACTTCGCCCTGCGGGTGCGGGGGGAATCCATGCGGTATGCGGGGATACTCCCCGGCGACCTTGTGGTGGTCCATCAGCAGCAGGACGCCTACAACGGCGAGATTGTGGTAGCTCTGCTGGAGGACGAGGCCACCGTTAAAACCCTCCGCCGAAAAAACGGGCACACCTGGCTGATGCCGGAAAATCCCGATTACGAGCCCATCGACGGCGACCACTGCCGGATTCTGGGCCGGGTGGTGGCGGTGGTGCGGAGGTACTGACCATGGAGCGGATATTCTTTGATACTCCCGCCGGGCGTCTGGGCCTGGAGGCGGAGGGGGAAGCGCTGACCACCCTCTATCTGCCCTGCCGGTGCGCCGGCATGACGGCCGGGCGCGCCACCCCTCTGCTGGAGCGGGGCCGCGCCCAGGTACTGGAGTATCTGCGGGGGGAGCGCCGGACCTTCCGGCTGCCTCTGGCTCCCCGGGGCACCCCCTTTCAGCAGCTGGTGTGGAAGCTGTTGCTGGACATCCCCTACGGGGAGGTCATCTCTTACAAGGAGCTGGCCCTTCTGACGGGGCGGCCCCAGGGCTTCCGGGCGGTGGGACAGGCCAACCGCCGCAATCCTCTGCCCATTTTTATCCCCTGCCATCGGGTAACGGCGGCGGACGGGTCCCTGGGCGGATACGCCGGAGGCCTGGATTTGAAACAATATTTACTGCATCTGGAGGAGAACAACCGTGGGAAAGCATGACCGTTTTCAAATTGTCTATACCCAGGGCGTCACAGAAATTGTCCGCGTCCTGCTGGATACTCAGACCGGCGTACATTATCTCCAGACCATTTCCGGCTATGCGGGGGGCCTCACCCCCCTGCTGGACGCTGAGGGAAAGCCCCTCTGCTGGAGCACGGAGGAGGAACATCTATGAAGCTGATCTCTTGGAACGTCAACGGCCTGCGGGCCTGCCTGGGCAAGGGGTTTCTGGATGTGTTCAATCGCTCCGGTGCGGACTTTTTCTGCCTTCAGGAGACCAAGCTCCAGCCCCACCAGATTGAGCTGGAGCTGCCGGGCTATACGCAGTATTGGAACAGCGCGGAGAAAAAGGGCTATTCCGGCACCGCCCTCTTTGCCCGCGTGCCGCCCCTGTCTGTAGCTTACGGCATCGGAATTCCGGAACACGACGGGGAGGGGCGGGTCATCACTGCGGAGCTGGAGGACTTCTATCTGGTGACATGCTATACCCCCAACGCCCAGCGGGGACTCACCCGGTTGGAGTACCGCTTGGCCTGGGAGGACGCCTTTCTGTCCTACCTGGAGGGGCTGGACGCCCGCAAGCCGGTGGTGTTGTGCGGGGACCTGAACGTGGCCCATCAGGAGATCGACCTGAAAAACCCCAAGTCCAACCGGGGCAACGCGGGCTTCACCGACCAGGAGCGTGAAAAAATGACCGCCCTGCTCTCCTGCGGCTTTACCGATACCTTCCGCTTCCTCTATCCGGAGCGGACCGGCGCCTATTCCTGGTGGAGCTATATGTATCACGCCCGGGAGAACAACGCCGGGTGGCGCATTGATTATTTTATCGTCTCGGACCGCCTGCGTCCCCGCATCCGGGAGGCGTCTATTTACAGCGAAATTACCGGCAGCGACCACTGCCCTGTGGGACTGGAGCTGGCGGAAGAATGAGTCTTTTCAAGAAAAAAGAATTCATTTGTTAAGGAGTAAGACAATGAAATTAATTGAAGCGAAGCGAGACGAGCGAAGCGAGACGAAACAATATCCAGGTATTACGAGGGCT
>CANDFO010000017.1 GCA_947384055.1 uncultured Flavonifractor sp. | reverse complement strand
AAGGTGTCAACGCTGATTTGCGTCATTATATCCCAACACTGGCCCGGCGGAGCAGATGTTTTCCGAGAAAGTTGGAGAATCTCCAGGCTGTTCTTGCTGTTTTCGTTCAGGCTACAACCGTTTTGGAGAACAGAAAGACCGGTATCCTTCCCTCTATCCGGGAAGGACGGTCCCTTTTTCCCCCTTTGACTTCCTTTAATTCTTCCTTTGTATACCCTCCACGGCATACTCTTGTCAGCCCGGTAAAAAGCTGGTATAATAAGATAGACACTGTTTTCACATTGACTATATATCCGCCGTCTGTGAGAGTCGGCAGGATGGAACATGGGGAGGAACGCATCAATGACCTGGAAAAAGCTGTCAGTGGCTGCCGCAACCGGCGCAGTCCTGCTTGTGGTTGTGCTTATCAGTCTCTCTTATTCCAGGTTTGCCTCCCAGCAGATTTATCAGGAGAGCGTGGGCCATCTGGAGGAGATCTATACGCAGATCAACAGCACCTTCCGTTCCGCCGTCACCAGGAGCTGGCGGCTCCTGCGCAGCTGGCGGAATTATATCTCGGATAGGTCAGAGGGAGATCCGGAGGAGCTGGCGGCCTTTCTTCAAGGGGAAAAGTCCGCATGGCATTTTACAGCGTTCTACTTCCTGTCGGGAGACGGGCGCTACATAACCGACCTGGGCGGCGCGGGAACGCTGACGCTGGAAAACAATCTGGATGGGCAGGCGGGAGAGTACGAGGAGATCGTGATGACCGACGGCCCGGACGGAACCGGCCGGACAACCATTTTCGCTGTCCCCATCGAACCGGGGCGGTATCGGGGCTTTGATTATTCCGCCATTGGCATCAGCTTTGACTGCGACGGCCTGGCCAGAGCGCTGAGCATCAGCGCTTTTTCCGGCCAGAGCGACTGCTTTGTCATCAGCTCCGACGGGCGCGTGCTGTTCTCCTCCCGGGAAAGCCGGGAGCAGCCCGACAATCTGCTGGACCATCTGGACAGCAGAGGTTTTCTGGACCAGGCGGACCTGGAGACGGTCTCCCGGGACTGGGTCGGCGGAGTTCAGCGGGTGACGGCCTGCCGCCTGGACGGTGTCCCCCATTATCTGTGTTATCAGCCTATGGGTATTTCTGACTGGATGCTGGCGAGCACCGCCCCGGTGGAGGTTGTAAATTCCAATATGAACCATTTCGCCGTGGTAACGCTGGTGGTGCTGGCGGTCCTTTTCGGGCTGCTCGCCTTCGGCGTGGTGTTCTTTATCTCTCGGGGCAGCCGCCGCCGCATGTGGAAAAAAAATCAGGAAATTCTCTCCAGGGAGCGGCTGTTTGACCTTTTGACGGAAAATACGGAGGACATTTTTGTCCTGTTTTCCCCCGAGACGTTCCAGGCGGAGTACGTCAGCCCCAATCTGAACCGGGTTTTGGGCCTGGAGGAGAGCTATGTCCGCGCAGACGTCCGGCGGTTGCTGTTCGCGGAACCGGGGCAGATTTTTCCGGAGATGCAGCATGAGGCCCTCACACCGGAGGTGCTGGCCTCCATTCCCATGGGCGGCACCTGGACCGGGGACCGGGATATCCCCCATGCCAAAACCCACGAGCTCCAATGGTTTAAAGAGCTGCTCCACCGCTGCTCCCTGGAGGAGCAGGAGCGGTTCATTCTGATGCTCTCCAACCGCACCCAGGAGCGCCAGATGTGTGAAATGCTGGGGGAGGCGCTGCACACAGCCCGGGCCGCGAACGAGGCCAAGAGCAATTTTCTGGCCAACATGTCCCACGATATCCGCACACCGATGAACGCCATTGTGGGCTTTTCCATTCTGCTGGGCAAGGATGCCGAAAATCCTGAGAAGGTACGGGAAGCCGCGCGGAAAATCGCCTCGTCCAGCCAGCATCTGCTCAGCCTGATTAACGATATCCTCGATATGAGCAAAATCGAGAGCGGAAAGACCTCCCTGAACATCACGCAGTTCAGCCTGCCCCAGCTGATAGATGAGCTGCACACCATGATACTCCCCCAGGCGCAGGCCAAGCACCAGAGCTTTGAGCTGTATACCCGCGGGAGCCTGCCTGAGCTCCTGCTGGGCGACAAGCTGCGGCTCAATCAGGTGCTCATTAACCTGCTCTCCAACGCGGTCAAGTACACCCAGGACGGGGGCGAGATTACGCTGACCGTTCAGGGCCTGGACGAGAAGACGGCGGACCGCGCCCATCTGCGCTTCACCGTTGCGGACAACGGCTTCGGCATGAGCGAGAGCTTTGTACAGACCATATTCGACCCCTTTGCCCGGGAGATTACGGAGGCCACCCGGGAAATTCAGGGCACAGGCCTGGGGATGGCCATTACAAAGAATATCATTGATTTGATGGGAGGAACCATCTCCGTTCAGAGCGAGCTGGAGCGGGGCAGCACCTTTACTGTGGAGCTGGAGCTGGCGGCGGCCAATCCCGTTCAGGAGGACGCCTTCTGGCAGCGCCACGGCATCACCCGCCTGCTGGCGGTGGACGATGAGGAGGACATCTGCCTGGAAGTCCGCAACGCCATGGACGGCACCGGAGTGGAGGTCAGCTGCGCCACCTGCGGCGCTGCGGCGGTGGAGGCGGCGGCGCAGGCCCATGCCCGCAGCCAGCCGTACCATATCATTCTGCTGGACTGGAAAATGCCCGGTATGGACGGGCTGGAGACCGCCCGCCGGATTCGCCGGGATGTGGGGGCGGATGTGCCCATCCTGGTGCTGACTTCCTTTGACCTGGAGGAGGCCAGGGAAGCGGGAAAGGACAGCGGCATTGACGCGTTCCTGCCCAAGCCCTTTTTCCGCTCCAGCTTTCAGCGGGCGGTGGCTCAGGTGCTGGGAGAGGAGAACCTTATAAGCGCTCCGGCCCGGGAGGAGGTCTCCCTGAAAGGCCTGCGTATTCTGGCGGCGGAGGACAACGAGATCAACGCGGAAATTCTGCTGGAGCTGCTGGAGCTGGAGGGCGTCCAGTGTGAGATTGTCTCCGATGGCCAGGAGGCGGTGAACCGCTTTTTACAATCCCGGCCGGGGGAGTTCGACATGATTTTTATGGATGTGCAGATGCCGGTTATGGACGGCTATGAGGCTACCCGCGCCATCCGCGCCAGCGGCCACCCCATGGCAAAGAGCATTCCCATTATCGCCATGACCGCCAACGCTTTTGAAGAGGATATTCAGACAGCCCTGGCCGCCGGGATGAACGCCCATACCGCCAAGCCCATCGACATGGATAAGCTGAAGGCCACCATAGCCCTGCTGCTGCGGCCCGGCCGGGGGGCGGAGCCCTCCTCCGCGGAGGCGCCCGCCCGGTGAGCGCCCGTTCCGCACGGAGCGGCCGGGAGACGATTCCTCTTCCGCCAGGTGGATTTCGGCATGCGGGCGTATGGCGGGAGCCGCTGGGACAGACGCTTGGGGAACCGCGGATTCAATCCGCGGTTCTTCGGGTTTTTCTGTGAAAATCTGTCCGGAAAGTTCCCCGGCGAAATGCGAAGGAGACGCTTTTTTGGCCCATTATCGGGAAAAGAGGGTTTGCTTTAAAGAAAATCTTAAGGTTCTCTTTATGAGATTTCAGAAAAATTGTGCTATACTGCGTCTATAACAGGAAGGGGGGGCGCTCCATGGAAGAACATATTGTTTACATCCTGCTTACCCGGTCGGGAACCTGCTTTTCCCGCATCATCCATCTGGCCACCGGGGATGCGTATACCCACGCATCGCTCAGCCTGGACGGACCGGCAGGGCCTTTTTACAGCTTTGGCCGCAAATATCCCCGGCTCGCCCTCCCTGCGGGGCTGGTGCAGGAGGAGCTGAGCCGCAGCTGGCGGTCCGCCGGCCAGGTGCCCTGCTGTCTCTATGCGCTGACGGTCTCCGCGCCGGCCTACCGCCTCCTGCGCCGGCGGCTGGAGAGCATGTACGCCATGCGGAGCAGCTACCACTACAGCCTGCTGGGGGCGCTGGCCTGCCATTTTGACCTGATTTTCCTGCGGCAGAGGTACTATTTCTGCTCCCAGTTTGTGGCGGCCCTGCTCCAGGAGTGCGGGGCGGTGGAGCTGCCCAAGGACCCTTCCCTCTGGCGGCCCATGGATTTCTGCGGAATCAAGGGCCTGCGGGTGGTCCACCAGGGGGACCTGAACGGGGTTATGGCGCGCTGGGCGGCCTGAAAGACTGATTGGCAGCTTCCCGCGTGCGCTTTGACGGCTGATTTTCCGCCCCGGCTGCGTTAAAAATCCTTGCCATCCTGACGGGTGACAAGGATTTTTGCCTTGCAGGGCAAAAGACCTGCTCGCCAATCTGCACATGTTGATATGTTAAACAGGCTCTGAGCGCCGGGGCCGGCCCGGTTCTGCCGGTAAACATAAAAAATCCATTACTTTTTTTCTCCAGCCGTTGACTAGTTTCGTTTGAACGTGTAAAATAGTTGCGAAGCATGTCAAATTGGAGGGATATCCTTATGGCAACCAAGCGCGCCGGCGAGCCCCGGCCTAAAATGATCCACTGTGAATTCTGCGGCGAAGATTATGCCTCTTCCTATAAGCGCTGTCCGTTTTGTGACGAAGCGGAGGCGGATGAGGACTACTATTACGAGGATGAGGATGAAGAGGTCCGCCCCAAGGCCGGAAAGCGTCTGGCCGGAGGGAGCCGGAGCAGCAACAGCCGGGGCGGCGGCTACGGCGGAAGTCCCTCCCCTCTGAGCATTATCTTTACCGTGGTGTCCCTGGCCCTGATCATTGCGGCGGTCATTATCGTCATCACCATTATCAAGCCGCTGGTAGACCGGGGAAAGACCACGCTTCCGGATTCGACCCCCAACAACGTCATCTCGCCCACACCGGGCTCCGGCCATACCGCCTCCCCCGCACCGGGCGCTTCGGGCGCGCCGGGCGTCACCGGCAATCCCGGCGGAACGGTGGGCACAGGCGTCACGCAGCCTCCCGTACCGCCTACCGCCGCGCCCACGCCCACCCAGTCCATCCCCGCCGGGCAGACGGCTACGGGCTTTACGCTGAACAAATCAGAGTTTACCATCAGCAATCAGTGGCCCGCCGCAGTCACCCTGAAAGTGACCTTTATTCCGGCCGGGTCCACAGGCACCATTACCTGGAGCAGCAGCAACTCCGATATCGCCGCCGTAGATGCCAACGGCCGGGTCAGTCACGGCACCAAGACCGGAACCGCCACGATTACCGCGACCATGGCGGGCGGCGTAACCCAGACCTGCCGGGTACATAACTCAGTCACCTCCTCCGGCGGAACCGCCGGCTCCAGTACCGGAACAGCCTCCGGCAGCAGCGGCGGAAGCGCCTCTGCCGGCACTTCTCCCACGCTTAGCCGCAGTGACTTTACTCTGGTGCAGGGGGAGAGCTGGAAGATCCGGGTCAGCGGCAATTCCGGTACGCCTACCTGGAGCATCGGCAACACTGCGGTGGCCACCGTGTCCGGAGACGGCACCGTAACCTATGTAGGACCCGGCAAGACCACCCTCACCTGTACGGTAGACGGGCAGACCCTCACATGTATCGTCCGCTGTAAGAGCTGACCCGTCCTGGGGAGAAAGGGTCATGGGAACGCCCCTTTCCGGTTTCGCAGTTCCAGAATTCCCCCGCGTCAGCGATGCCGCACCGTTACACGTGGATCCCGCGCCAGGTCAGCTTGTCAAGGAAACCCCACAGAGTTCGCGCCTGCGGGCGCGGGCCCTGTGGGGTTCCCTCTGCTTTTCCGCGGGCATGGGCTGCCTTCTCCGTCCTTTTTTGTCAAAGGTTTTGATGACTGCCGCAATGCTCAAATGCTTTTGGGCGCACAACGGCCCGGCGGCGGTCCGCAGCTTACCGCCGCAGTCCGCCGCCGGGTCGGAGGATAAAATGAAAAAGAAACTGTCTCTTGCAGATTCTACTTTACCAGGGCGTTGTTACAAAAGAAAGCGGGAGTTGTTACAATTCCATTAAAAAGCAGAAATTTCTGTTCCGATTCCGGGCAGATTGACGGCGGCACTACCGCAGTGCGCGGAAAAATTCCCGGAGCAGAGCGGTGCACTCCTCCTCCAGCAGGCCCCCGTAGATACGGGGCCGGTGGCCGAAGTTTTCCTCAAACAGATTGAGCACAGAGCCGCAGCAGCCCGTCTGCGGCTCCCTGGCCCCGTAGCGCAGAATGGGGATGCGGGCATTGATGATGGCTCCGGCGCACATGGGACAGGGCTCCAGCGTTACGTAGAGGGTGCACTCCCGCAGGCGCCAGTCCCCCAGGGTGGAACAGGCCTGCCCGATAGCCTCCAGCTCCGCGTGGCCCAGTGCGGAGCCGTTTCCCTCCCGGCGGTTGCGGCCCCGGCCTATCACGCGGCCCTGGCGGACGACAACGCACCCTACCGGCACCTCGCCCCCGGCCAGGGCCTGGCGGCCTAAATCCAGAGCCTGGCGCATATAATCTTCGTGGTTCAAAATCGCCTCACCTCCCGGGGCGGGGCGCGCCCCTGTTCACTATAGCATATCTGCGGAAAATGTGCTATACTGTATTTCAGGGTACCGCCGAAACAACAGATGAAATGGGATGCTGCATATGTTCTCAATTTTTCTCATCGCCGTCAGCCTGGCCCTGGATGCCTTCGCTGTGTCGGTATCCAGCGGAATTGCGGTGCCGGGTTTCGGCTGGCGGCAGGCGGTGAAAATGGGGTGCTGGTTTGGGGGCTTTCAATGTCTCATGCCCCTGCTGGGCTGGTCCCTGGGCAGCAGCGTCAGCCGGTATATCGAGGCCGTGGACCACTGGATCGCCTTTGGCCTGCTGGTCCTGATCGGCGGCAAAATGGTCCTGGAAGCCCTGCGGGGCGGCGGGGAGGCCGGAACCACCGACCTGTCCGCCCGACGTCTGTGCGTGCTGGCGGTGGCCACCAGCATTGACGCCCTGGCCGTAGGGGTGTCCATGGCTATGGCCTCTATGGAGGTCGATATTCTGCTCTCCGCCCTGCTCATCGGCGTGGTGGCATTTGTGCTGTCGGTAGCGGGGGGATTGGCCGGCCGGAAGCTGGGAGGCCTGTTTCAGCGGCGGGCGGCGCTGGCAGGGGGCCTGGTGCTGGTGGCCATCGGCGTAAAAATTCTGGCGGAGCATCTGGGCGTCTTGTAAGAACCTGGATTCATAACGGGGAAGCCCAGGACCGCCCCAGCTCCGATACAAAAGAAAAAGACGAGGTATCAGCAAATGAAGGAAATCCTGCTGTTTGTCCTGAAGGACTGTCCCCACTGCAAACTGGCGCTGAAGTTTCAGGAGGAGCTCTTTGCCGCCCGTCCCCGGTGGCGGGATATTCCCCTGCGGGTGGTGGACGAGGATAAAGAGGCCGCCTATGCCGCCTCTTTTGATTACTATTATGTGCCCTGTTATTATGTGGACGGTGTCAAGGTCCACGAGGGGCACGCGGAAAAAGCCGACGTGGAGCGGGTGTTCCAGGCGGCGGAGCTGGATTGAAGGAGCTTTTTATGTATTACGGCAGCATTAAAAACTGCGATATTGCCAACGGCGAAGGTGTGCGGGTGACGCTGTTTGTCTCGGGATGTGAAAACCGCTGTCCCCACTGCTTTCAGCCGGAGACCTGGGATTTTACCTATGGGGAGCCCTTCACCCGGGAGACCGGGGACAGGCTGCTGGAGCTGTTGGCCCCGGATTACGTCAATGGGCTGACGGTGCTGGGGGGCGAGCCCTTCGAGCCCGCCAACCAGAGAGACCTTCTGCCCTTTCTGCGGCGGGTGCGGGAGGCCTTTCCGAACAAGACGATCTGGGTTTTTACGGGCTTTACCTACGAGGAGCTGCATACGCCGGGTATCCGCGCCTGCTGTCCGGAGACGGAGGAGCTGCTCTCCCTGACAGACGTTCTGGTGGACGGCCGGTATGTGGAGGAGCAGAAGGATATCTCCCTGCGGTTCCGGGGCAGCGCCAATCAGCGGCTGATTGACCTGAACAAGACCCGTGCATCGGGCGGCCTGGTCCTCTTGCCGGAGCCCCGGCGGGGGCAAAGCTGAACTGATTGTCCGCTGGGGTCGGTCTGAACAAAAAACCTCGCCACAGGCGAGGTTTTTTGTTCAGACCTTGTTTGAAAGCTGGAAACACGCCCAGCAGCGGGCCTTTTCCCGGCGATATGGGAGACATGACCCGTTTTCTCTCCGGTCGCTTTTATGGCTTCTCAACCGCAATGACTGCGGCTGTGCCGACAGCCGCGGCGCATGCGGGGCGCTCATCCGGGCATACAGCTGCCGCCGGCTCCTCTTCTGCCCCGGAAACCGGAGCTGCTGGTCCGGCAGCCTCCTCTGTCTCCCGGTATAGCAGGACGTCGTGATAGAACTGCTCCAGCTCCTCCCGGGTGGGGAAAACCGCCAGGTACATCTGATTGCCCATGGCGTCGGCCAGCACGTCCGGAATGCGCTCCACCATCCGCAGCTGGGACCGGTATTTCTCTAAAATCTCCTGGTGGCTGTAACGGAACGGCTTGCCGTCCCGCCGACCGGCATAGGCGCAGAAGTTATGCTCCCCCACCGGCATGTCTGTTCCGCCGAAGGCCACCATGTCCGCCCAGATCTTATAGACGTTGGTGCTGTGGGCAAAATTGATCATATCGGGGGTAAAGCCCCCGCAGGGGCGCATGTTGACCTCCAGCGCCACCACCTGCCCCTTTTTCCCCAGGCCCTTCTGGTCCCGGGTCAGGCGGAAAAACTCAAAGTGGATAAAGCGGCTTTTAACGCCGAAGCTCTTCACTGCCGCCCGGCCCGCGGCGCGGGTGTCCTCGGGCAGCTCCTTGAGGATGTAGTAGATGGAATTGTCCTCCTCGTTGACGATATCCATAATGGACATGGGGGTAATGTTCCCGGTTTCAAACAGCGGCTCGCCGCTGGCGTCGATGATGGCGTCGTAGGAATTGACCTCCGCGTGGACAAACTCCTCCATAATGTAAGGCACAGACGGGTTCCGGTTCTTTAAAAAGGCCCGCAGCTCCGCGTCGCCGGACAGCTTATGGGTGTCCGAGGCACCGACGCCGTTGTCCGGCTTGACCACCACCGGATATCCCACCTCCCGGATGAAAGCCCGGCAGTTTTTCAGGTCGTCCACCAGATGATACCGGGCGGCGGGTATGCCCGCCTGGGCGTAGTACTCCTTCATGCGGGATTTGTACTTGATGCGGGGGATATCCGCCGTCTGGAATCCGCTGGTGATATGAAAATCCGTGCGCAGCCGGGCATCCCGCTCCAGCCAGTACTCGTTGTTGGATTCCAGCCAGTCGATGCGCCCATATTTGTGGATGAAGAAGCCCACCGCCCGGTAAACCGCGTCGTAGTCCTCCAGGGAGTCCACCCGGTAGTACTCGTTCAGGCTGTCTTTCAGCTCCCGGCCCAGCTCGTCGTAGGGCTGGTCCCCGATACCCAGCACATTCATGCCGTCGCATTTCAGCTCATGGCAGAATTTCCAGTAGTTGGTCGGGAAGTTCGGTGAAATAAAGATGATGTTTTTCACGGTGTCTCTCTCCCTTTCTCTTTGGGGGCCTGCCGTGCGCCCCGGAGTGTGCGCACAGAGGCGCGGCAGGCTCCTGTGCGCCCTGTCTCCGCTGTCCGCGGACGGGCCGGCGGCGCCGTCAGGTCCGGGTCATCCGGGCTCTCCGCCCAGAAGCCAGGGGACAAAATAGCGCACCTGCTTATACCACCAGGGCCAGTCGTGGGAACAGTCGTGACCCCAGAAATCCACCCAGGTGTGGATGCCCTTCCGGTAGAGGATGTCAGCCATCATCCGGGTGGTCTCGGGGATTTCCCAGGGGCCCAGTCCCACGCAGATGGCCGCCCGCTGCCGGTTATAGCGCTCAATATAGGGGTGGTCCTCCGGCAGGTTGGCCATGTAGTGGACCGGAGAATTCTGATAGACCACCTCGTCCATATAGCCGTCAAAGCCGTAATCCGCGGTGTAGATGCCGCTGAGGGCCAGCAGACCGTCAAAGAGGTCCGGACGGCGGAAATACAGATTGGCCGCATGGGTGGCGCCCAGGCTGCACCCGAAGGCCAGAATTCCGGGATAGCCCGTCCAGCCGTTGCGCCGGTTGGCGGTGTCCCGGATAAAGGGGACCATCTCCGTGGTGATGTAGTCCATCCACTGCTCATGCCGCCGGGCCCGCCAATAGGGGTCCCCCTGCTTGTTGGACCAGGTCTCCTTGTCCAGGGTGTCGATGGCAAAGACCATCACCTGCCCGGACTCTATCCACGGGGACCACACCTCCGCCATGTGGAAATCCGCGAAATCAAAAAAGCGCCCATCCTGGCAGGGGATAAACAGCACCGGCCGGCCCCCGTGACCGTAGAGCTTGCACTCCATTTCCCTGCCTAAAATGGGGCTGTACTCTTTAAAATAGACCGTCTCCATGTGAAACCGCCTCCTCAATCAATATTGTACATCAGTGTGCCGATAAAAAAGGGATTCTGCCGCTCCCAGCTGGCCTCGCAGTGGTCTCCGCCGGGGACGATGCGGCAGGTGAGCTGAATGCGCCGCTCCAGCAGCTGCCGGGCCACCCGGGTGAACTGCCCCTCCATGAGCTCATGGCTGCCCAGCTCTCTGGAGCCGTAGTCCATGTAAATCACCGTGTCCCGGCGCAGGTCCGCGCCCCGGACCATCCGGGCCAGCCGGTCGGGGGCCACCCAAAGGGAGGGCGAGAGGGCCGCCGCCCGGGAGAATACATAGTTGTACTCCAGGGCCCCGTATAAGCTCATCAGCCCTCCCATGGAGCTTCCGCCCAGAAAGGTGTGCCGCCGGTCGGGACAGGTCCGGAAGCGGCGGTCGATATCCGGCTTGAACCGGTGGACAAACCACTCCATGGTGAGCCGTCCCCGACCGGTAATATGTCCCAGGTCCGGTTCATAAAAGGTAAAGGGGGAGTACTCCGACAGACGCCCGTTGTCGGGGCTGTGATTGCACTCCACCGCCGCCACAATCAGCGGAATCTCCGCGCTGTCCAGGTACTCCCCCAGACCCCAGCTCTTTCCGTATGTGGCGTCGGAATCGAAGAACACGTTGTGTCCGTCAAACATGTAGAGCACCGGATAGCGCCGCTCCTGGTCCCAGTCGTAAGAGACCGGAAGATAGACGTACGCATTGCGCCGCTCCTCTCCGGTGAGCTCCGGGATGGTCACGTCCCATTTTAAAATCATTGCCGCTCCGCCTCGCTTCCAGAGCGCCCGCCGCCGGGCGCTTTTGCATTCATAGCAGCAGCGCCGCAGGTCCGCGGCTTGGACTGCTGAAAACTGCGGTATTTCAACCCTGTTGACTATACCACACTAAAGCGGTAATTGCAATTCATCCCGGGCGTTTTCTCCCGCTTTCCAGGAATTTTTTGATGCCGCCTCCGATAAGCCGGCATACCGGCGCCTCGCCGGGGGTTCTGCCGCGGCGTTCGGACAGGTGGTTTTTTTTGCGTTTTTCCCTGTGGACGGCTGCGGGCGCCGGTCCCCGGCGGGATTGACGAAAATTTACCCCCGCTTTTTCATTGCGGTCTGCCAAAAATCGTGATAAACTGATCAAACTAACGAGTATAGGGAGAGAATCAATATGAACGAGAAGTCGAAATCCGGGCATCTGAAGCAGACGATCATCGCCCTGGTGTGCCTGGCCGCGGCTGCAGCTGTGCTGCTGGCGGTGTGGCGGGCCCTGGCCCCCAGGGGGGAAGCGGGCGCAAAGACCGTCGCCGTCCAGGTGGTTCACGGGGACGGCAGCACCAGGGAATTTACTCTGGACACCCAGCAGGCCTACCTGGGCCAGGCCCTGGTGGAGGGAGGCGTGGTGGAGGATAATCAGAGCGCTTACGGCCTGTATATCCTCACCGCCGACGGGGAGACCGCCGACGAGGGCAATCAGGAGTGGTGGAAGGTGACAAAGGGCGGCCAGCGGGTGGACACCGGTGCGGACAGCACCCCCATTGCCGACGGGGACGCCTTTGAGCTGACCCTTACAGTGGGCTATGACGGGCTCTAAGGGGAGGCGTCTGGAGGCCAGGGAGATCGTTCTGCTGGGACTGCTGGGGGCAGTGCTCTTTGTGGCCAAGACCGCCCTGGCCTTCCTGCCCAACATCGAGCCGGTGACTCTGCTGGTGATGGTGTATGCCAGCGTTCTGGGCTGGCGGGCCCTGTGCCCGGTTTATGTCTATGTGGCGCTGGAGTATATGATCTGGGGCTTTGGGCTGTGGTCGGCCTGCTACCTGTACGTGTGGACGGTGCCGGCGCTGCTGGCCATCCTCCTGCGGAAGATGGAATCACCGGTGGGCTGGGCGGTGCTGGGCGGCGCCTTCGGCCTGTGCTTCGGGGCTCTGTGCGCCCTGGTTTACTGGATATCCGGGGGATGGCAGTTCGCCCTGGCCTGGTGGTTCCAGGGCATCCCCTTCGACCTGATCCACTGTGCGGGGAATTTTGTGATGGCGCTGGTTTTGTTCCAGCCCTGCCGCCGGGTGCTGGCGCGGCTCACCGCCGCCCCCGCCGGGCGGTAACGAATAATTTGCCTGGTGATCGGGCGGTTCTACCGCGTTTCTGTCCCTTTTGTGGCTGTTTTCGCGAAATATCGGTCCGGCAGGCGGCCCGCCGGAGGCCCCCTGCCGGGCCAATTTTGTCTTTTGTGCTAAAAAAGGCCAATTTTCCTTTGAAAAATACCACACTTTATAGTATGATAGAGAAAAGCCCTGTCCGGCGGAGCGCGGGTTCCACAGCGCCCGCCATCCTGACCCGGCGGCCGGGGCGGTTCCCTGAAAATCTGCTGTGGATGGGGAGGTCAAGGCGTGGAAGAACAATATGCCATTGAAATGCTTCATATCACCAAGCGCTTTCCGGGAATCGTCGCCAATGACGATATCACGCTGCGTCTGAAAAAGGGCGAGATTCATGCCCTGCTGGGTGAAAACGGAGCGGGGAAGTCCACTCTGATGAGCGTTCTGTTCGGCCTGTACCAGCCGGAGGAGGGGGTCATCCGGAAGGACGGACAGCAGGTCGCAATCCGCGACCCCAACGATGCCAACCGCCTGGGCATCGGCATGGTGCACCAGCACTTCAAGCTGGTGGATATCTTTACGGTGCTGGACAACATCATCCTGGGTGTGGAGCCGTGCAGGGCGGGCTTTCTCCAGAAGGCGGAGGCCCGGGAGAAGGTGATGGCCCTGTCGGAGAAGTACGGCCTGAAGGTCAACCCAGACGCTCTGGTGGAGGACATCACGGTGGGCATGCAGCAGCGCACGGAGATTCTGAAAATGCTCTACCGGGACAATGAAATTCTGATTTTTGACGAGCCCACCGCCGTGCTCACACCTCAGGAGATCGAGGAGCTGATGGGCATCATGCGCGGCCTGAAGGCGGAGGGCAAGAGCATTCTGTTCATCACCCACAAGCTCAGCGAGATTATGGCGGTGGCCGACCGCTGCTCCGTCCTGCGCAAGGGAAAGTACATCGGCACGGTGGACATCAAGGACACCACCAAGGAGGAGCTGTCCCGGATGATGGTGGGCCGGAACGTGAGCTTTGCCGTGGAAAAGGGCCCGGCCCGGCCCGGCGAGGTGGTTCTGGACGTGCAGCATCTGACCATGGCCTCAAAGCTCCACAAAAACAACGCCGTGAAGGATGTGTCCTTCCAGGTGCGGGCGGGGGAGATCGTCTGCGTCGCGGGTATCGACGGCAACGGCCAGACCGAGCTGGTCTACGGCATCACCGGGCTGGAGGGGGTCCGCGGGGGGACCATCGCCCTGGGCGGGGAGGACATCACCCACCTGCCCATCCGCAGACGCTCCATAATGGGTATGAGCCATATCCCTGAGGACCGGCACAAGCACGGCCTGGTGCTGGATTACACTCTGGAGGACAACATGATCCTCCAGCGCTATTTTGAGCCCCGCTTTGTCAGCCGCTTCAGCTTTCTGAAGCGGCCGGCCATCCGGGAGTATGCCGAGGCGCTCATTCAGCAGTATGACGTGCGCTCCGGCGAGGGGCCCGCGACTCCCGCCCGGTCCATGTCCGGCGGCAACCAGCAGAAGGCTATCGTAGCCCGGGAGATCGACCGGGACCCCCGGCTTCTGGTGGCGGTACAGCCTACCCGCGGCCTGGACGTGGGGGCCATTGAGTACATCCACAAGCAGATTGTGGCCCAGCGGGACGCCGGAAAAGCGGTGCTGCTGGTCTCCCTGGAGCTGGACGAGGTTATGGACGTGTCCGACCGCATTCTGGTTATGTACGAGGGGGAGATTGTAGGCGAGCTGGACCCCAAGTCCGTCACGGTAGAAGAGCTGGGCCTGTACATGGCCGGCGCCAAGAGGGAGGGGAAGTAAACCGTGGAGGGAAAGAAACGTGCCTCCTTCTGGAGGAATAAGGTGGTCCAGTCCCTGCTGGCCTCCCTGCTGTGTATTGTGATTGGACTGCTGGCGGGATTTGTGGTGCTGCTGGTCATCAACCCCGCCGGAGCCCTGAACGGCATCCTTACCATCATCAAAAACTTTTTCTACTACCCCAGCGCCACCGCCCGGCTGAAATATTTCGGCAGCACACTGGTAAAAACAGCCCCGCTGCTCATGTGCAGCCTGTCGGTGCTCTTCGCGTACAAAGTGGGACTGTTCAACATCGGCGCCGCCGGGCAGTACGTGGTGGGCGCAGGCGCCTGTCTCTACTGCGCCCTGGCCCTCCACCTGCCCTGGTATGTGTGCCTGCTTCTGGCCGTGGCCGCCGGCGCCCTGCTGGGGGCTGTCTCCGGTGTGCTCAAGGCATGTCTGAACGTCAACGAGGTCATCTCCTGCATCATGCTCAACTGGATCAGCCTGTATCTGGTAAACATGCTGCTCAACAACGTCAAAGAGGTGGCCAGCCCCTATACCATGGTGGTCAACAACTACAGTCCCGGCTCCGTCCTGCCCTCCCTGGGGCTGGACAAGCTCTTCTCCAACAATTACATGACCCTGGCCATTCCCCTGTCCGTGCTGGCGGCGGTGCTCATCTGGGTGCTGCTGGAAAAGACCAAGCTGGGCTATGAGCTCAAGGCCACCGGCTTCAACAAATTCGCCGCCCGCTACTGCGGTATGAAGGAGCGGCGCAATGTCATCCTGACGATGGCCATTGCCGGCGGCCTGGCGGGAATGGGCGCGGGGCTGTTCTACCTGACGGGCTTTGAGCAGTGGCAGTGCACCCAGTCCTCGGTTCCCGCTATGGGCTTCAACGGCATTGCCGCCGCCTTCCTGGGCGGGCTCCACCCCATCGGCGCAGTTTTTTCCTCCTACTTTATCCAGCATATCACCAGTGGGGGGGCCTATCTGGACAAGTCCATGTACTCTGCCCAAATTTCCGATTTTATCTCCGCCCTGATCATTTATCTGTGCGGATTTGTGCTCTTCATCAAGCAGCGTATCGGCAGGCGGGCCGCCCGAGCCGGAGACGGAAAGGGCCCCGGCGCTCCGGCGGCGGAGGCGGCGGGAACGCCTGAACGGGACCAAGGGGAAGGAGGGGAGACGTAATGCTGCTGCTCATCCAATATACCCTGATGTTTACCGCGGTGCTGGTGCTGGTGGCCCTGGGCGGCTGTTTTTCGGAGCACTCCGGCGTCATCAACATCGGTCTGGAGGGTATCATGGTGATAGGCGCCCTGGGGGGCGCGCTGATGATGCGCTCCCTCTCCCCGGACACGCCGGCCATCGCCATGATTCTGCTGGTGGTTCTGGCGGCCGTGGCGCTTGGGACGCTTTACTCCCTGCTTCTGGCCGTGGCCGCCATCCATTTCAAGGCGGACCAGACCCTGGTGGGCACCGCCCTGAACCTGCTGGGTACCGCCGCCGCTACCGTGGTGGTCAAGGCGCTGAATTCCGCTGAAAATTCCGGCAACGTCTCCGATACCGTCCAGTATATTGAGCAGAAAAAGGCCTTTTTGATCAATATCGGCGGCTTTGAGTTCAGCTGGTTTATGCTGCTGGCTCTGGCGGCCCTGGTCGGCTCCTATGTGCTGCTCTACAAAACCCGCTTTGGCCTGCGGCTGATGGCCTGCGGCGAACACCCCCAGGCCGCCGATTCCGTGGGCATCAACGTCTATAAGATGCGGTATGCGGGGGTGCTGATTTCCGGCGCGCTGGGGGGACTGGGCGGAATCGTCTATATCACCACCGGCGTCAGCGAGTGGCGGTTTGAGTACGGCGTGGCGGGCTTTGGCTTCCTGGCCCTGGCCGTGATGATCTTCGGCCAGTGGAAGCCCACCCGCATCGCCCTGGCCGCGCTGCTGTTCGGCCTGTTCCGGGCGCTGTCCAATGTGTACACCGGCTTTGACCTGCTGCGGAACCTGCCGGTTCCCAGCGCCGTGTACAATATGCTGCCCTATATCGTCTCGCTGGTGGTGCTGGCTTTTACGTCCAGCAAATCCCGCGCCCCCAAAGCAGAAGGCATTCCCTACGACAAAGGCCTGCGATAACGTGAAAACAGAGCCCCCGGCATATGCCGGGGGCTCTGAGCTTGTCGGAAAAGGCCGGAGGCCTGACCTTATGCACGCGGTGCTCCTTGTGATACTCACCTAAAATACGGCGAAAATTTTGGCGTTTTTTCCAACTTGTGCGAGCAATTCGTTTGGTGTATTCTATAAATATGTACATTATTTAATTTAAATAATTAAGCGGTACGCCGCTGTTGGAGGGAAATGCTATGCCACTGGTTCCGATGAAAGCGATTCTGGACGCCACGGAAACCTATAACTACGCCCAGGGCGCGTTCAATGTAAACGCTGTCTGCCAAGCCAAGGCGGTCATTGAGGTCCATGAGATGTTCCGCTCCGCCGCTATTTTACAGGGCGCGGATCTGGCCAACGCCTTCATGGGCGGACGGACCGACTTTGCCCAGGGTACTCTGGAGGACAAGAAAAAGGGCGCCCTGAACATTGCCAACGCGGTCAAAAAATACGCCGTGGACTCCCCCATTCCCGTGGCCCTGCACCTGGACCACGGAAAGACGCTGGACTCCTGCGTAGCGGCCATTGAGGGCGGCTATACCTCTGTGATGATCGACGGCTCCGCCCTCCCCTTTGACGAGAATGTGGAGCTGACCCGGGAGGTGGTCAAATATGCCCATGCCCGGGGCGTCACCGTAGAGGGCGAGCTGGGCGTGCTGGCCGGGGTGGAGGACCACGTGTTTGCCGCCACCTCCACCTATACCAATCCTATGGACGCGGTGAAATTCTTCCGTCAGACCGGGGTGGACGCCTTGGCCATCAGTTACGGCACCAAGCACGGCGCCAACAAGGGCAAGGACACCGTCATCCGCAAGGAGATTGCCATTGCCACCAAGGAGTGCATGATGCACGAAGGCATCGAGGGGACGCTGGTCAGCCACGGCTCCTCCACTGTGCCCCAGTACATTGTCTCTGAGATCAACGCCCTGGGCGGGGATATCCACGACGCCTACGGCATTAAAAAGGAGCAGCTGAAAGAGGTGTCCAAGCTGGGCATCCGCAAAATCAATGTGGATACCGACATCCGGCTGGCCGTCACGCGCAACCTGCGGGAGCTGTTTAAAAATGAGCCGGAGCTGCGGGAAAAGACCTCCATCAGCGGAATCTACCATCTGCTGCTGGCCAACCCCTCCGCCTTTGACCCGCGGGTGTTCCTGCCCCCCATCATGGATACGGTCATGTACGGCAACGTGCCCGACGAGGACATCGGGTGCATTGTGGACTGCATTGAGCGGGGCGTGAAGGAAGTGGTGGGTACCCTTATTGTGGAATTTGACAGCGTGGGTAAAGCCCCCCTGATTGAGAACGTCAGTTTGGATGAGATGGCGGAGCGCTACCGCGCCAAGGGGATTTGAGTATGGGGACGAACATTCTGGTAGCCCACGGCGGCGGCCCCACGGCGGTGATCAATTGCTCCCTGCAGGGAGTGGTGGAGTCTGCCCGGGCCTCCGGCCGGGTGGATAAAATCTACGCCGCCCGCTTCGGCGCAGAGGGTATTTTAAAGGGCGACCTCCTGGACCTGACAGAGGTTCCCGCCGCCGAAATCACCAAGCTGGGCCACACCCCCGCCTCCGCTATCGGCTCCTGCCGCCGGAAGCTGGGAGAGGCGGATTATCCCGTGGTGCTGGAGACCCTGAAAAAGTTTCACATCGACTGCTTTTTCTACAACGGCGGCAACGACTCCATGGATACCTGCAACAAGGTAAACGAGCTGGCCAGGCAGGAGGGACTGGAGCTGCGGGTTATCGGCATACCCAAGACTATGGACAATGACCTGGACCTTACCGACCACTGCCCCGGCTTCGGCTCCGCCGCCCGGTATGCGGCGCTCAGCGCCGCTGAGCTGGCGCTGGACGCCTCCAGCCTGCCCATCCATGTGGTGGTGCTGGAGCTCATGGGTCGGAACGCCGGGTGGGTGACGGCCGCCAGCGCCCTGGCCGGGCGGCTGACCGACTGCGAGGTGCTCACCTATCTGCCCGAGGTCCCGGTGGACGAGGCGCGGATGCTGGCCGACATTGAGCGCAGCTACGCCAGGGGACGGGGCCTGCTGGTCACGGTCAGCGAGGGCATCTGCGGGCTGGATGGCAGGCCCCTGGCAGACACGGGTATTGTGGACGGCTTTGGACACACCGTTCCCGGGGGAACCGCCCAGCATATCGCCGACCGGATCATCCGGGAGCTGGGGCTGAAATCCCGCGCGGAGAAGCCAGGACTTCTGGGCCGGGCCAGCATTCCCTATGTGTCCTCCACCGACCGGTCGGAGGCCTACGCCGTGGGCAGATTCGCGGTGGAATCCGCCCTGAAGGGGGAGAGCGGCTCCATGGTGGCCATCCGCGCCCAGCGGGAGCCGGAGTACCGCAGCAGCCTGTGTCTGGTTCCCCTGTCTCAGGTGGCCAACGTGGAGAAAAAGTTCCCCCTGGAGTGGATTGCGCAGGGCAATCAGATCTCCGACGGATTTTTTGATTATGCCCTGCCCCTGATGGGGGACGGGTTCCCGGAATACGCGCTGTTAAGGAGGTGAGCCGGGCATGAAGCATATTTATCTCAACCTCAAGCGCTTTGACGTGCCGGTAGAGCTGGGGGGCGTCAACCGCCTGGCCCCGGTGAGGGAGTGGGGAGCGGCGGTGGTAAACGGCACCCAGGAGGCCCTGCGGAAGTACGACCCCGCCCAGGTAGAATTCGTCCAGTACCTGCCGGAGGCCCACCTGCTGTCGGCGGCGGCGGCGCTGACCCCCGGCAGCCCGGTGAAGCTGGGCAGCCAGGGGGTGTACCGCATGAATACGGCGGCAGGGGGCAATTTCGGGGCCTTCACCACCAATCGCCCCGCTTCCATCGTGAAGGCCATGGGCTGTGTGTCCACCCTCATCGGCCACTGCGAGGAGCGCAACGACAAAAAGGGTATTTTAGCCGAGGCCGGCGTCACGGACATGAGCGCCGTCAACCGCCTGCTGAACCAGGAGATCAAATGCGCCCAGGACGCGGGCCTGACGGTGCTCTACTGCATTGGGGAGACCAGCGAGGAGCAGCCCCGATGGGAGCGGGTGCTGGGCGAGCAGCTGGAGGCCGGTCTGGACGGGGTGGACAAAAGCAGGGTGGTCGTCGGCTATGAGCCGGTGTGGTCCATTGGTCCCGGCAAGACCCCGGCCGGAAAAGAGTACATCACGAAAATTGCCCGGTTTGTGAAGGAGCGCACCGGCGGCATGGACGTGGTATACGGCGGCGGACTGAAAGCGGACAACGCCGTGATGCTGGCTTCCATCCCGGAGATCGACGGGGGCCTCATCGCCCTTACCCGGTTCCAGGGGGAGATTGGCTTCTATCCTGAGGAATATCTGGAGATTATCCGCCTGTATTTGGGCGCGTAAGGGAGGGCGCATATGAAATTGGAGTTTGAATATGGCCACGGCCTGATGGCCGCGGACCTGCCGGACAGCACCGACGTATTCATTCCCGGGGAAACGGTGGCCGACCCGCCCTGTCTGCCCCAGGACTGGGACAGCCTGTACGCCGCCACGCTGGAGAGTATCCGCAATCCTATCGGAATGCCGCCCCTGCGGGAGCTGGCGGGCCCCGGCAAAACCGCGGTGTTCGTCATCCCCGACATTGTGAAGGGAGGCTGCCAGCCCACCGCCCACCGGCGGGTGTCTATCCGGGCCTGTCTGGAGGAGCTCTACGCCGCCGGGGTGGAGAAAAAGGACATCCTGCTGCTGTTCTCCAACGGTCTGCATCCCCGGGCCACTGTGGGAGAGATGAAGCAGATTCTGGGGGAGGAGCTTTTCGGCGAGTTCTATTACACCGGCCAGATCACCTCCCATGACAGCGAGGACCCGGACCATATGGTGGACTTGGGGACCACCCGCCGGGGGGACCCGGTGCTCATGAACAAATACGTGTTCGACGCAGACATTCCCATCCTCATCGGGCACACCCAGGGAAACCCCTACGGCGGCTATTCCGGCGGCTATAAGCACTGCGCCACGGGCATTACCCACTGGCGGAGCATCGCCAGCCACCATGTCCCCGACGTGATGCACCGGCCGGACTTTACCCCTGTGTCCGGAAAGAATCTCATGCGTACCAAATTTGACGAGATCGGCATGTGGATGGAGGAGAAGATGGGGCATCCCTTCTTCTGCTGCGACGCGGTGCTGGACACCTACTCCCGGCAGATCGCGATTTTCTCCGGTTATGCCCGGGAGATGATGCCGGTGAGCTGGGAAATCGCCGACAAGCGCACCTACGTGCCCTGGGCGGAGAAGAAGTACGATGTGATGGTGTTCGGCATGCCTCAGGCCTTCCACTACGGCGACGGCATGGGCACCAACCCCATCCAGATGATGCAGGCCCTGTCCGCCCAGGTCATCCGCCACAAGCGGGTAATGAAGGACAACTGCGTTATCATCTGCTCTTCCATCTGCAACGGGTACTTTCACGACGAGCGCTGGCCCTATCTGCGGGAACTCTATGAGATGTTCCAGCACGACCACATGAACATTCTGCCCGATATGAACCGGTACGGGGAGTATTTTGCCACCAATCAGGAGTACATCCGCAAGTACCGCTTCTGCAATGCCTTCCATCCCTTCCACGGCTTTTCCATGATGAGCTGCGGGCACATCGCCGAGATGAACACCGCCGCCATTTACATTGTAGGCGCCCAGGAGCCGGGCATCGCCCGGGGCATGGGCCTCAAGACCAGGGCCACCTTTGAGGAAGCCCTGGCCGACGCGAAGAAGAAGTTTGTGGGTGAGCATCCCAATATTCTGGCCCTGCCCAAAACCTTCAAGGTGGGGGCCGTCCACCTTTGCATGAAGGACCAGCCCTACGACGGCACCAACGGGTGCTGCGGCTGCGGCGGCTGAGCCGTGAAACAGGATACTGCCCCAAGCGGAGAAGAGAGCAAAAAAAGCTGCCGGACAGCCGTTCCCCGATAAAGCCGGAACGGATTCGGCAAGCGCAAAGGAAGGTGTGTTATGAGCAACGAAGCGAAACTCAGGCAGAAAAAGCTGGTCATTAACGACAAGGTGTGGCTGTTGATTTCCCTGCTGGTGGCACTGGTGGTGTGGTACCTGCTGTCCATCGGGGAAAAGACCGGGCGCAGTTTCCCGTTTGCCCCGGCGGTTCTGGACGGCCTGAAAACCATGGTGGAGCGGGAGGCCCTCCTCAGCGATTTTTGCAGCAGTATGCTCTCGGTCATCCTGGGCTTTGCCCTGGGTTTTTTGACGGCTCTGCCCATGGCCTTTTTGATGGCCTGGTATACCCCGGTCCGCAAGATCATTGAGCCCTGGATTAACTTCATCCGCAACATTCCGGCCCTGGCCTACGCGCCGCTGATCGTCATCATGCTGGGCATCGGCCGCACTCCCTCGGTGGTGCTCATCTGGATCTGCACCTTTATGACCATGTGCATCACCATCTTCCACGGCATCCGCAATATCGACAACACATTGGTCAAGGCCGCCCGGGTTCTGGGGGCCAACGACATGGACATCTTCTTCCGCATTACCCTGCCCGCCACGGTGCCCTTCATCCTCACCGCCGTGCGGCTGGGCCTGAGCGCGGGGCTGACCACCCTGCTGGCCGCCGAGTCCACCGGGGCCCGGGCCGGCCTGGGCATGCGCATCCGCACCCTGCAGACCACCTTTGAAACCAACGCTATGCTGGGCTATATCATTATCATCGGGATCATCGGCACCCTGCTGAACATCCTGGTGGACATCATCGAAAGGAGGCTGACCTCATGGCAGGAGAAGCGGGAAGGGGCGTAAAGATTCAAATCAAAAACGTGGTCAAGGAGTACCGCGGCGACCACGGCACAACCGTGGCCCTCAACGGCGTCAACCTGGACATTATGGAGAACGAATTCGTCTGCGTGGTGGGACCCTCCGGCTGCGGCAAGTCCACCCTGCTCAACGTTCTGGCCGGCCTTCATGAGGCCAGCAGCGGCGAATGCTACCTGGACGGCAAGCTTATTCAGGGCACCGGCGTGGAGCGGGGCGTGGTATTCCAGCAGTACGCCCTGTTTCCCTGGCAGACCGTTATTCAAAACGTCATGTTCGGTCCCCAGATGAAGCGGCTGCCCAAGGCCGAGTGCGAGGAAATCGCTCGCAAGTACATCAAGATGGTGGGCCTGGAGGATTTTGAGAATTCCTTCCCCAAGGAGCTCTCCGGCGGCATGAAGCAGCGGGTGGCCATCGCCCGGGCCTATGCCAACAACCCCGAGGTGCTCCTGATGGATGAGCCTTTCGGCGCTCTGGATGCCCAGACCCGGGCACAGCTCCAGACCGAGCTGCTGAACACCTGGGAGCAGGAGCAAAAGACCTGCTTCTTCATCACCCACGACGTAGACGAGGCGGTGCTCCTGGCCCAGCGGGTGGTCATCATGTCCGCCCGGCCCGGGCGCATCAAGCGCATTGTGGACATCGACATCCCCTATCCCCGGGACCAGGCCACCAAGAGCGACCCCCGCTTTATGGAGCTCAAGGCCGAAATCTGGAATGAGGTCTATCAGGAGTACCTGGAGGTCCGTAAATAAGCTCCTGTCCGCCGTAAGGCGGTAAGGATACAGGTAAGAACCACAACATGTTAAGGAGGAAACCAAATGAAGAAACTGACTGCTCTGCTGCTTGCCCTGTCCATGGTGTTTGCCCTGGCGGCCTGCGGCAACTCCGGCAACTCCGGCGGCTCCGCTGCCACGCCCACCCCCGCCCCCGCCGGAACTCCTGCACCCGCCGGCACCCCCGAGCCCGCCGGGCCCGAGCCTGTCACCCTGAACATCGCCTACATGCCCAACTACGCCTCCCTCTGGGGCGTCCTGTCCGCCATGGAGCAGGGCTTCTTTGAGGAGGAAGGCATTACCGTGGTCCTCAACGAGTTCCCCGACGGCCCCTCTGAGATCGCCGCCATGGAGAGCGGCGAGATCGACCTGGCCTACATCGGCAAGGGCGCTCACCGCCTGTGTATCCTGGGCAACGCCATCATCTTTGCCCCCAGCTCCGTCCACACCGTGGATAAGGTCGTCGTCATGCCCGACAGCGGCATCGAGTCCGTGGAGGACCTGGCCGGCAAGACCATCGCCTTCAACTCCGGCTCCTCTTCCGAGACCACCTTTGACAACGCCCTGAAGGTGGCCGGTCTGACCCGGGACGACGTGGACCCCTACGACATGAGCATCGACAACATGGTGCCCGCCGCCGTGTCCGGCGACATCGACGCCGCCGTGTGCTGGAATCCCTACTCCGGCCAGATCCTTCAGCAGGTAGCCGGCTCCAAGGAGATCGAGTTTGCCGACGGCTCCACCAACATCTCCAGCTGGATCTGCCTGCCCAAGTATGCCGAGGCTAACCACGACATCCTGGTGCGCTTCAGCCGCGCCCTGTACAAGGGCATGGACTGGGGCTCCAAGGCGGAGAACTACGAGACCGTGGCCCAGTACTGCGCCAGCCAGACCAAGACCAGCCTGGAGGCCAACCTGCTCCAGGTGGGCGACGCCCATTGGTTCAACATCGCCGATCTGACCGCCGGTCTGAGCGACGGAGCCATCAAGGGCTACTATGAGGGGATGCAGAACGACATGGTCCAGGGCGGCAACATCGAGGCCGACCAGGCCGCCGAGGACGTGGGCCAGTTCGTCCTGTTCGACGTCATTCAGGAGGCTTTGAGCTAAGGGCCTTCACCATAGCACTCTGTTTATGTAAAGAACGCAGTGGGCCCGGTGGAGCGGTGTTCCATCGGGCCCGTTTTTCAAAATCAGCGCGCAAGAGAGGAACTGACCATGGATCTCCGCGTCTGCTTTGACTCTTCTCTCCCACCCCTGGCCTTCGCCGCCAGGGAGCTGGAGGATTACCTGTCCCGGATGCTGCCTCGGGAGGGGCCTCCCCTGACAATTGCTCTGAAAACAGAGGGCGCGGGGGAGACCGACCGATTTTCCGTATCCATGACGCCCGAAAGGGGCATGATAACCGGAAACAGCGGCCGCGCTGTCCTGCTGGGTGTATACGACTTTCTGCGCCGCCTGGGGTGCCGGTTTCCGGGTCCGGGCAGGGCATGCGAGACGGTGCCCATCATCTCTCGGCAGTCCTTAACGGCGGCCTATGAGCGGCAGGCCTCCTTCCAGCATCGAGGCGTCTGTATCGAGGGGGCCGACAGCTTCGAAAATATCCTGGATTCTATTGACTGGCTGCCCAAAGCCGGGTATAACAGCTTCTTTTTGCAGTTCAAAAGTCCCTATATCTTCCTGGCCCGCTGGTACCGCCACGAAAAAAATCCCCTGCGGGAGCCGGAGCCCTATACCCCTGCGGATGCGGAGGCGGAGGACGCGGCTCTGGAGCGGGCCATCAAGGAGCGCGGCCTGCTCCTCCACAAGGTCGGCCACGGCTGGACAGGGGAATGCCTGGGATATGCGTCCCTGTCCTGGGACCCGGAGACGCACCCGCTGCCGGAGGAAAAACGTCCGCTGGCCGCTGAGATCGGCGGTGTGCGGGACCTGTGGAAGGGGGTGCCCGCTGACACCAACCTGTGCTACCACAACCGTCAGGCGGTGGACGCCTTTGTCAGCCAGGTGACGGAATACGCCCGGACGCATCCCGCCGCAGACTGCCTCCACGTCTGGCTGGCCGACGAGTACAACAACGTCTGCGAGTGTGGAGACTGTCAAAAAACCACCCTGTCCGACCAGTACGTGGACCTGCTCAACGCGCTTGACCGCCGCCTGACGGCAGAGGGGCTGCGTACCAGAATTGTCTTTCTGCTCTATCAGGAGCTCCTGTGGCCGCCGGTCCGGGCGCGGCTGGCCAACCCGGAGCGGTTTATTCTCATGTTTGCCCCCATCAGCCGGACTTTTGCGTCCTCCTATCAGGTGGGAGAGCACCTGCCCCCCATCCCGGTTTATGCGCGTAATCAGGTGACTCTCCCCACGAACCTGAGGGAAAACCTGGCCTTCCTGCGGGGGTGGCAGGCCTGTTTTCAGGGCGACGGCTTTCTCTACGACTACCCCCTGGGCCGGGCCCATTACGGGGATTTGGGCTATGTCCATATTTCCCGGGTAATTGCGGGCGATATCAAGACCCTGCGGCAGCTGGGACTCAACGGTTATATCAGCTGCCAGGAGCTGCGGGCCGGACTGCCCAACTTTCTCCCAAACTATGTCATGGGTCGGGTCCTCTTTGACGAAACGGAGGATGCCGAGGCCATAATAGACGAGTATTTTCAGGCCGCCTATGGAGAGGGTGCTCCGGCGGTTCAGGCATACCTGACTGAGCTGTCCCGCCTGAACTGCTGCGACTATCTCAACGGTAAGGGCCCGCGAACAGATCCGGCCGTGGCCCGCCGGATGGCAGAGGTCCGGCGGGTGTGCCGGGAGTTCGCCCCAGTGCTGGAGGCCCGCAGGGAGAACGGCCCCTTCTGGGCGGCGCTGGCCTATCACCGGGAGTACGCTCTGGCTCTGGGCCGGGCTCTGGAATATCTCGCGCAGGGCAGGACGGAGGAGAGCGGAGAGGCCTGGCGTTCCCTGCGCCAGTTGATCTGCCGGCGGGAACCGGAGTTCCAGCCCTGGCTGGATGTGTTCCGGGTGCTGGAGGTTACAGAAAAATATACCGGCTTCCCTGCGGAGGCCTGTAAAGAGGGATAATATGCGTCACGACTATTATTATTACAATAAGGAGCAGCTTCTGGCGTCCCCCAGGCTGCCCATTACGGTTATGGAGGACAACGCCGCCGTGTTTCAGGCCATTGCCCGGGAGATGACGGAGGAGATCAAACGAAAGAACGCCCTGGGAGAAAAAACCGTCTTTATCTGTCCGGTGGGACCGGTGGGCCAGTATCCCTATTTTGTGGAGCAGGTCAACCGGGAAAATATCAGCCTGAAAAACGTGTGGTTCCTGAACATGGACGAGTACCTCACCGATGAGCGGCAGTGGGTTGACAAAACTCATCCCCTCAGCTTCCGGGGCTTTATGGACCGGGCGGTGTACACCCGGGTAAAGCCGGAGCTGGTAATGCCTCCCGAGCAGCGGATTTTCCCCGACCCCAGGGACCCGGAGCATATGTGGCGGACGATTCAGGCGCTGGGCGGAGTGGATATCTGCTTTGGCGGCATCGGCATCAACGGCCACGTAGCTTTTAACGAGGCCCAGGATGAGCTGTCCCCGGACCAGTTCCGGGAGCTGCCCACCCGGGTGCTGGAGATTTCCAGAGAGACCCGGACAGCCAACGCCATTGGAGACCTGAACGGGGCCGTGGACGACATGCCCCGCTGGTGCGTCACCATCGGCATGAAAGAGATCTACAGTGCCCGGAAGGTGCGGCTGGGCTGCTTCCGGGACTGGCACCGGGCGGTGGCCCGTCACGCGGCCTATGGGGAGGTCTCCGCGCACTTCCCCGTGACCCTGCTCCAGGAGCACCCGGACGCCCTGCTGCGGATTACCGAATTTGTGGCCAATCTGCCGGAATAACGGACGGGAGGCGCCTATGAGTACCCGATATCTCATCAATGGCAGGGTCTATGTGGACCACGCCTTTCAAAGCCGGACAGTGGCTGTGGAGGACGGCAGGCTCCGCCTGCTGCCTCCGGACGCCCCCGCCGCCGGCGAAGTCATCGACTTGGCCGGGAAAGCCCTCGTCCCCGGTTTCGTGGACATTCATACCCACGGCGCGGTAGGCGTGGACGTCAACGGCGCATCCACCGGAGATTTGGAGAAGATCGCCGCATTTTTCGCCGGAAACGGCACCACATCTTTTCTGGCCTCCATCCTCACCGACACGGAGGAGCAGACCCGGTGGTGTATCGGCCAGTGCCGGGACTTCCACCGTCACGGCGGCCGGGGGGCGGAGCTGCTGGGCATCCACCTGGAGGGTCCTTTCCTGGCCTCCGCCTACAAGGGGGCTATGCCGGAGCATCTGCTGCGCCGGGGAGACCCCGGGCTGCTGCGGTCCTATCAGGACCATGCCGGAGGCTGCATCCGCTACCTCACGGTCTCTCCGGAGGTGGAGGGAGTGCTGGAGCTGATCCCCGCGGCCAGGGAGCTGGGGATTGTCACCGCCATTGGCCACTCCGGGGCGGATTACGATACCGCTATGGCGGCCATAGCTGCCGGAGCCGCCGCCGCCACGCACACCTTCAACGCTATGCAGCTGCTCCACCAGCACCGGCCCGCCATCCTGGGCGCCGTTTTGGAGAGCGATGTGTACTGCGAGGCCATCTGCGACCGGCGGCATCTCCATCCCGGTATTGTGCGCCTGCTTCTCAAGACCAAGGGTCTGGACCGGGTGGCGGCCATTACTGACTCTATTATGGCCGCCGGCCTGCCCGACGGGAATTATCACCTGGGGGTTAACGAGGTGGTGGTGGAAGCGGGCGACGCAAAGCTGGTCTCCGACGGCACCCGCGCAGGCAGCACCCTGACCCAGGACACCGCCCTGCGCAATCTGCTGGAGGACACCGGACGGCCGCTGGAGGAGGTGCTCCCCCTGCTGACGGAAAATCCCGCCCGGCTTATCGGCGTATTTGACCGAAAGGGCTCCATTGCCGACGGTAAGGACGCGGACCTGGTTGTGCTGGACGGGGAGAACCGGGTGGAAGCCGTCTTTTTGCGGGGAATGCGTTTTCGGTAAAACAGAACCTGCGTTTACGGTTTCGGGCGGGGGATGGGCGGAAGGTTCCTCTGCTCCATCCCCCGCTGTGATTCAGGTTCTGAAAGGAGGGCAACATGCGATTGGAGCAGGGCAGCAACCCGTCCCGGATCAAAGCGGCAAATCAGGCCGCCATTTTGAAGACCATCTACCATTGCGGCCCCATCAAGCGCTCGGAGATCGCCCGGCATTTGGGGCTGACCCTGCCCACCATCACCACCAGCGTCAACAGCATGATGGCGCAGGGCATTGTCCGGGAGACCGGTCCCATTGCGTCCAAGGCCCCCTTTGCGGGCCGCAAGGCCCGTCTGGTGGACATCGTACCCGGCTCCCGCCACTTTATCGGGGTGGAGATTCAGGGATCCCGGCGGACAGTCTGTCTGCTGGATTACCGGGGCAGGGCCCTGTACACCCGGGAAGACGCCGGAGATCAGCGGGATTACGGCAAAAATATGGCCCTGGCCGGGGATATGATCCGGCGGGCCCTGACCGCCTGCGGAATGACGCTGGAGCAGGTGTCCGGCATCGGCGTGTGCCTGCCGGGGCTGGTGGATGCCCGACAGGGAGTGCTGGAGGTGCGGCCCAGCTACAGCTGGACCCACAAGGATATCCGGAGCGACCTGGCCCGGCTTACAGGCTATAGGGGGCCCATTTGCGTGGAGAACAACGCCTGCGCCCGGGCCTACGGCGCTCAGCTCTTCCGGCGGGCGGATTTGGGGAATGTGCAGACATTTGCCTATCTCTTCATCAACCAGGGGATCGCCTGCCCCCTGGTGCTCAATACCGCCACTGATTTCGGCTCGGTAGTGGGCGCCGGCGAGGTGGGCCACATGGTGATGCTGCCGGAGGGAGAGCCGTGCAGCTGCGGCAACCGGGGCTGTCTGGAGGCCTATTCCAGTGACACGGCGGTTCTGCGCCGCTGTGTGGAGGCGCTGGAGGCGGGGAAAGCCCCCCTTCTGCACCGGCTGTGCGGCGGCGAACGGCCCACCGTGGAGCAGGTGACAGCCGCTCAGGACGCCGGGGACGCGGATGTGGCGGAAATTGTGGACCAGGCGGTGTATGTGCTGGGCGTGGCGGTGGCCAACATCAACAATTTTGCCTGTCCCAGCCTGATGCTCATTGAGGGCAAGCTCTTCCGCTGCCCGGCCAACTGGGAGCGTCTGATGGACGTGGTGCGGCAGAATTTGTGCGGCGTCATCCGCAAAGGAACGCGGTTCCTCTTTGTGGAGCCGGACCCCTTCAGCGGGGCGCTGGGAGCCGCGGCCATGGCCATCTGCAAGGATTTGGAGACCTATATCGAACTGTAAGGACGGGAAGGGTATGCTGATTTTTTTTCTGGTCAGCCTGCTGGCCAGCACCGTGGGGGCCGTCTGCGGCATCGGCGGCGGCGTGATCATCAAGCCGGTGCTGGATCTGCTCCATCTGGAGAGCGTGTCCACCATCAGCTTTCTCTCCAGCTGCACGGTGCTGTCCATGAGCTGCTATTCCGTAGGCCGGGCGATGCTGGCCGGGGAGCGGCGGGTATCCCTGTCCACGGGGACGCCGCTGGCGCTGGGGGCGGCGGTAGGGGGGCTGCTGGGCAGCCGCCTCTTTTCCGCGGTGCGGGCCCTTTTTGACGCGCCTGACAGGGTGGGCGCGGTGCAGGCGGTGTGTCTGGCCATTGTTACCGTCGGAACGCTGCTCTATACGGTCAACAGGAGCCGTGTGCGCACCTGTTTGGTGGAAAACAAAGCGCTCTGCGCAGTGATTGGGCTGGCTCTGGGGTGCATGTCCAGTTTCCTGGGCATCGGCGGCGGCCCCATTAATCTGGTGGTTCTGCATTTTTTCTTTGGCATGGAGACCAAAACCGCCGCGGCAAACAGCCTGTATATCATCTTTTTCAGCCAGCTTCTGAACCTGCTGTCCATCTTTTGGAGCGGAGGGGTTCCGGCCTTCCGGCCCCTGGTGCTGGGTTTGATGGTCGCGGGCGGTATCGGCGGCGGCGTGATCGGCCGCATGTGGAACAAGAAGTTGCAAGATTCCGCCGTAGACCGCCTGTTTATTGCCCTGATGGTGGTTATTATCGGCATCAGCGTATGCAACGGCATTCGGTACAGCGGTATTCTGTAGTCCCACAAATTAGAACCTGTATTCACAACCGTTGAACGCCGACTGAGCGGTCTTTTTTCCGCCATACTGGGTCGCTTTCCCTTGCCATCCGTCAGGATGGCTGCGGAACATCTCCTTGTCTGGCGGGAAAAATCCTCGCCCATCCAGCATGCCCCGGTTATGAATACAGGTTCTTAGAAAGACATTGCCGGAGCTTTTACGACGGACCTGCGTGAGTCTGTCAAAAACTTCCCCTACAGGAAAGCCTCACAGAGTTTTGCTGTCCTTGGGCGGCAAGGCAAAGTTATAGTCGAAGCGGTTGAGAATCGGTAAAGTTCGGCGGGTAAAGCGGGGCGTGGACGGCGTTGTCGTCCTTGGCGGGCGTCAGCCCGCCCGCGTTCTCCTCCTTGCCACGCCCCGGTTTCCCTCGCCTCCTTTTTACCACATCTCAACCGCATCGACTATAAAATTGGTCATTTTCGGGGACATGTGCCTCGAAAATGACACATCTCGGCCTGCAAGTGTGCCCAAAGGGTGCGCGCGGCAGGCCGTATCTCCTTTGTCGAAAAAGGCCTTTGGCCTTTTTCGACAGTCTGTGCGGCGGGACCCATTAGGGTCCCGCCGCACGCTGTCTACTTCCGCCTCCTGGCCGCGGCCTCCACCGCCGCCCGCAGGAAGGCCGCACAGCCTGGCACCTCCTTGTCGTAATATGCGGTAAATCGGGAATCCTCGGTGTACATGGCGGCCAAGGCGGCGTGGTTTTCCGGCTCCTCCGCCCCCGGCCAGCCAAACGCGCACCATCTTCGATGCCGCAGGGCAAGGGCGCGGCCCTCTTCGCCTGCGGGATCCACCCCCGCCCGGACAGCGGACTCCAGTCCCGCCTGGATTTCTTCCCCCAGCGCTGTCCAGCCGTCATACGCTTCTCGGCTCCGGCCCATCAGCCGGGCATTGGCGGCATCCGCTTCCGCATCCCCATACATGGCCCGTACCTCCGGTCCGTAGATCTCCTCGTTTTTTCTGATAACTTTTTGTTTAAAACACTCGAATTTTTCCTGGTCGGACATGATCATTCCTCCTTGTTCCGCATCCAGTGTCCGTCGTACCGTCAGGATGAGGGCGTCCAGGGCTCTCCGCCGCCCCTCCAGCTCCTCCAGGTGACTCTGCAGCGCCTCCTGCCGCCGGAAAGACGGGTCGTCCAAGGCGGCGCGGACAGCCGGAAGCGCCAGCCCCAGGGCCCGATAGAATAGGATCTGCTGGAGGCGGTCCACCTCCGCCGGACCGTAAATGCGGTAGCCTGCCGGCGTGGTGCGGGCCGGGCGGAGCAGCCCGATCTGGTCATAGTACCGCAGGGTGCGGCGGGTAACGCCGGACAGCTCCGCCATCTGCAAAACCGTATACTCCATAACACAATCCCTCCTGACAGGGGTAAGTATAAACCATGACGCAGCGGCAGGGTCAAGGGGTAAAAAATTTTTCCCAGCGCATACAGCTCTCCTCAGATCCATCCACAACAGGGGTTGGAGGCACAAAACCGAATGAAAACATCCTTCGGCGAAGGCTTCAGCGGCTTCTATGAAGTCCAAAGCAGGGCCGCATGAGCGGTCCCTGCGGCGATTTCCGCCGCAGGGTTCAAAAGGAGCGATTTGCTCCTTTTGAACCGCTTTGACTATAGTAAAACAACAACTGTACATCTGTCCAGCCTCTGTTCTGAGAAAATGATGGAAATATCCGCGCGTCTATGGTAATATAAATAAGTATGTCCATCTGATGACTTAGGAGGAGATCAACTTGACCTATCTGATGGCAGTATTTATGGGGCTGATTCAGGGAGTGGCGGAATTTCTGCCCATCTCCAGCTCTGGGCACCTGGCCCTGTTTCAGGCGTTCTTCGGAATGGAGGATGTGGAGTCCAAGTACCTGCTGTTTACGGTGCTGCTGCATTTCGGCACGCTGATTTCAGTGTGCGTGGTCTACTGGCGGGATGTGCTGGAGATGGTCCGGGAATTTTTCCTGGGCCTGGCGGCCCTGGCGGGACGGCGGGAGAAGAATCCTCCGCCAGTGGCCAGACGGCTGGTAATGCTGATAATTGTGGCCACCCTGCCCCTGTTTGTAATGGTGTTTTTTAAGGACGCCCTCAACCGGCTGTTCTCCAACAGTCTGATGGTCTCCTGCGCTCTGATGGCCACCGGATTTATCCTGTTTTTCTCCGACCGTCTGGCGCAGGGCCGCAAAACCGCCCGGAATGCCACCGTAATTGACGCCCTGGCGGTGGGCTGCGGGCAGGCGCTGGCGGTGATCCCCGGCCTGTCCCGCTCGGGCACCACCATCTCTGTGGGAATGCTCCGGGGTTTTGACCGCTCCTTTGCCGTGCGTTTTTCTTTCCTCATGTCCCTGCCCGCGGTGCTGGGGGCCAATATTCTGGAGATTAAAGACGCTGTACAGTCCGGATTCCCCATGGAGGAGCTGCCCATGTACCTGGCCGGGGTAGCCGTATCCGCCGTGGTGGGATATTTTGCTATCCGTCTGGTTAAAACGCTCTCTGACCAGGGGAAGTTCGGGCGGTTTGCCTATTACTGCTGGGCGGTTGGGCTGGGGTCCCTGCTGGCGGGGATTTTCAAGATGACGGTACTAAAGTCTGTCTGAGGCGCGGAACGCCCCGCTCCGCGCGGTTTTGATTCCACGAAAGGATTGATATTACCCATGGCTGCCACACAAAAGAAACCGGCCGGAGGCAGACGGGCCTCCTCCGGCGCCCGGGCCGCCTCCCGCGGCTCCAAAAAGAAGGCGGCTTCCGCCGCCCAGCCCATCCGCCGGGAGGTGGGGGCGCTGGTCTGCCTGCTGCTGGCGGTTTTTTCCGCGTTTGGCTACTTACAGATTGAGGCCCTCTTCATTGACGCGTTCTGCGGACTGGTGAAAGGGCTCATCGGCTACGGCTTCTGGCTGCTGCCCCCCATGCTGCTGGTAGGCAGCGGTATCCTGGCCTTTCACCGGGGCCGGCCCGTACAGCTGCGGGTCTGGTGCGCCCTGCTCACCCCCCTGCTGGCGGGCAGCTTCCTCCACCTGGTTCTGGCGCAGCAGGTCTACGTGTGGAATCTGGACCTCCCCGTCCTGCTCTGGGAGCAGGGCAGGATGCTGGAGAGCGGCGGAGTTGTCAGCGGCCTGCTGGCCCTGTCCCTGTCCTCTCTGTTCAGTCCTGTGGGCGCCGGGGTGGTCTTTGTGCTGGCCGGCGCGGTGATGCTTATGGCCGCCTTTCATGTCAGCCTGGCCGACCTGGTGGACGCCGTGCGAAACCATGTCTGGCCGGAGTACGAAGAGGAGGAGCCCCCCGAGCCCCGGCCCCGCCGCCAGCGTGAGCCCGCGCCGCCCCCCGCCCGTGCGTCCTCTCCCGGGCGTCAGCGGCAGAAGCCGGTTATTGATATTCCGGTGGACGACGGGCCGGAGCAGGAGCCGCGGCCCACCCCCCCTGTCCGCAAAAAGGAGCACTTTTTCAACGCTACCCCCAGAGTGCCCGCTCCCGACCAGGTGCTGGCGGGCAGGCTGTCTGGGGACAGCGTGGCGGGGCGGCGGGAGCCGGAGCTTCTGCCGGAAGAGCCGGAGCCGGATTCGCCCGTTCCCGCGTCTGCGGCTGAGCCCCGTGTGGAACCGGAACCGGAGGCTCCGCCGCTCCCGGTGGAGAGCCCTGCCTTGGAGCCGCCCCCTCCGGCTCCGATTCCCATGCCGGAGATCGAGCGGGAGCCCGCCGTCCCCAAAAGCCGGAAGGCGCAGCTGGCTCAGGAGACCCAGGCCGCCGCCCAGGAGGTGGCTCAGGACATTGCCCGGACGATGGAGAGCGGGACGGCCGCTTACCAGTATCCCCCGGTATCCCTGCTCACCGAGGGGAGCGGCGCATCCGGGGATGTGGCTGGGGAGCTGCGGGCCAATCAGTCCCGGCTGTCCGACACCATCCGTTCCTTCGGTATTGACGCGGCCATCACCGCCGTCACCCGGGGACCGTCCGTCACCCGGTACGAGGTAGAGCTGGACCAGGGGGTACGGCTGAACAAGCTCACAAACCTGTCTGACGATATTGCCCTCTCCCTGGGGGCCACGGGCGTGCGCATCGCCCCCATCCCGGACAAAATCTCTATGGTGGGCATTGAGGTCCCCAACAAGCTGGTCTCTCCGGTGCATATTCATGAGGTCATCAATTCCCGGGAATTTCGGGACAACCCCTCCAAGGTGGCTTTTGCCGTGGGCAAGGATATCGGGGGCAATGAAATTGTAGGCAACATTGCCAAGCTGCCCCATCTGCTGATTGCGGGCACCACCGGCTCCGGTAAATCGGTATGTACCAACTCCCTGATTATCTCCCTGCTCTACAAGGCCACCCCTGAGGAGGTGCGCCTGATTATGGTGGACCCCAAAATGGTGGAGCTGGGCATTTACAACGGCATTCCCCACCTGCTCATTCCCGTGGTGACGGACCCCAAAAAGGCCGCCGGCGCCCTTCAATGGGCAGTTACGGAGATGATGAAGCGCTACCGGACCTTTTCGGAGGTGGGCGTGCGGGACTTGGCCAGCTATAATGCCCACGCCGCCCGCGCCGGGGATGGGGAAAAGCTCCCCCAGATTGTGGTGGTCATCGACGAGCTGGCCGACCTGATGCTGGTGGCTGCCAAGGAGGTGGAGGAGTCCATCTGCCGGGTGGCCCAGATGGGCCGTGCCGCCGGGATGCACCTGATCATCGCCACGCAGCGGCCCTCCGCCGATGTGATTACCGGGCTGATGAAGGCCAATATCCCCTCCCGCATCGCCTTTGCCGTGGCCTCCAGCCTGGAATCCCGCATTATCCTGGACACCACCGGCGCGGAAAAGCTGGTGGGCCGGGGAGATATGCTCTACTTCCCCCTGGGCACCGGAAAGCCCCAGCGGGTTCAGGGGTGCCTGATTTCCGACGAAGAGGTGGCGGCCGTGGTAGACTTTATCAAGCGCAACAGCACCGGCGCCTCCTATGATGACGAGATTCTCCACGAAATCGAGCAGCACGCCGCCGAGAAGGAAAAGAGCGGCAGAGGAGCGGGCGGTTCCGCCGCGGAGGAGGGAGACGGCAGCTATGACGAGCTGCTCCCCGCCGCCATTGAGGTAGTGGTGGACACGGGCATGGCCTCGGTGTCCATGCTTCAGCGGCGGCTGAAGCTGGGCTACGCCCGGGCCGCCCGGCTGGTGGACCAGATGGAGGAAAAGGGGGTTGTGGGGCCCTTTGAGGGTTCCAAGCCCCGTCAGGTCCTGATCACAAAAGAGGGTTGGCAGGAGATGCAGTTCCGCCAGGGTATGGTGGACGCCCCGCCGCCGGAGCCCGTCCCGGATGAGCTGGAATTTGAGGGGGATGCCGTTCCCCAGGGGCGGGAGCTGCCGCCCTTTGACCCCGGCGAATAGGACAAGGAGCCTGTCGAAAAAGGCCGGAGGCCTTTTTCGACAAAGGGGATGCGGCCTGCTGTGCGCACCCTTTGGGCACACTTGCAGGCCGAGAAGTGTCATTTTCGAGGCACATGTCCCCGAAAATGACCAATTTTGGCTTTATTTTGCCGCCTTTGGGCGGCAAAATTCTGCGGGGCTTTCCCGTAGGGGAAGTTTTTCGGCAGATTGAAGCGGGTCTAAAAAGCGGTTTTACCGCTTTTTAGACCCGCTTTTTGCGTGGTTACTGGGGCATTTCGTTGGTAAACTTGGTGTAGGCGGTGCTCACCTTGCTGGCGGGAGCCTGCTCCACCTGATACCAGCCCTTCTGCTGGGCGGTCTTGAACAGGTCGGTCTGCATCTGATGGCCCTGATTGAAGAGCTTCAGATATTCATCCCGCAGCTGCACATTGACGCATTCAGAGGCAAAGGTGTCGTAATTGGAGGACATCTTCTTCTCCGTGAGAATAAGGTCTGTGATACGCTCCTGGTCGTTCATGAAAAGTCCCCCTTTACTTCAGATAGTTCAGCAGGCAGGTATAGTTGTGCCTGTGCTGGTTGGCGTACTGCTGAAAGCGGTCTTTCAGCTCGGGCGTGGTGCTCTCCTGAACGGCGGCCTGATACTTGCAGCAGAGCACCCGTTCAAAAGCCAGCTGGTCGGACAGTCCCGCCAGCTCCTTGGTGGTCAGATTTGCCATGGCGTCTCTCACTCCTTTATTTGAGGTTCACCGGTAGTTTGTCCTCCGGGAGAAATTTTATGTGGCATGCGGGGACAGCCGTGGACATTAAATTCAAAAACGGCGTATTCCTGCCCGGCGATCCGCTCCGGCCGGGCAAAGCAGAACAGCGGCGCAAGGGGAAATATCTCCCCGGTCCGCCAGGGTAGCGCCAGAAAAAAAACTTGTTCTCCCCGCCGCAGAAGGGCGCCGCGGAGCCCCTGGACACAGCGGGAGAGCATTGGCTCCCCCAGCAGACGGGCGGGATGCTCCTCCCGCACCCATCCGGCGGGGGATGCGGGAGGCCGTTCCGCCGGAAAAGCCAATGCTGCACAGGCCCCCTCCGGGGGCCAAACGCCCTGGCGCTTTAACGTGTCCAGGGTGAGCGTTCTGCTTAGCCGGAGCGCGCCCTGCTCCGGGATAAGCGTGCCCAGCAGAAATGACCCGCCCGAGCCGGACAGATAGACTTTATACAGCCCTCGTCCGTCGTCGGGCAGCTCTGCCCGGCACAGGACCCGGGGACCCTCTTCCCGGACGGTCAGCCGTCCTCGCCCCTCCAGCAATGAGAACTGCCGCTCCATCTCAATGCCTCCCCAATTCCGTTTTGCTTTTATAGTCGAAGCGGCTGAGAAACGGTAACGTTCGGCGGGTAAAGCGGGGCGTGGACGGCGTTGTCGTCCTTGGCGGGCGTCAGCCCGCCCGCGTTCTCCGCCTTGTCACGCCCCGTTTTTCCTCGCCTCCTTTTTACCACTTCACAACCGCATCAACTATACTCTATGCGGCGGGCTGTGATTTTATGGTCGAAGCGCTCAAGCCTCGCAGAGTTTGCGTCTGCGGGCGCAAACTCTGCGAGGCTCTTTTGACGCTCTGGAGCGGCATGCCGGACAAGCACCGTCAGCAGGCGCGCTGTTCTCAGGACTTGGATTTGGATTTAAAGACCAGCGCGGCCAGGTAGCCGAAAAAGATAGAGGCGGCAATGCCTCCGGCGGCGGCGGTAACGCCGCCGGTCAGGGCGCCCAGCACCCCCTGCTCCTCTACCGCCTTGGCGACACCCTTCGCCAACAGAAAACCGAACCCGGTGAGCGGCACCGTGGCCCCTGCACCGCCGAATTCCGCAATATACTTATAAAGGCCCAGTCCCCCCAGCACAACGCCGGAGACCACGTATGTCACCAGTATCTTGGCGGGGGTCAGCGGCGTCTTGTCGATTAAGACCTGACCGATCAGGCACAAAATGCCGCCGCAGAGAAAGGCACGGGCGTATTCCATCAAGATATCCATGATAAACTCCTCATTTCTGGGTGGAAATGGCCACCGCGTGGCAGATGGAGGGGATGGACTCCCCCTGCTGGGTGGAGGTGGGCGAGAGGAGCGCTCCGGTGCCGCAGAAGAGAATATTCTTCCAGCGTCCCGTGCGCATTCCATTGAGCAGCAGCCCGGTGAGCACCACCGCCGAACAGCCGCAGCCGGAGCCCCCGCAGTGGACGTCCTGCCCCTCCAGGTCGTAGATCAGTTCGCCGCAGTCGGTGAGATTGTTCAGGTCCATGCCGTCCTTGTGGAAAAAATCAAACACGATTTCCCTGCCCAGTTTGCCCAGGTCTCCGGTGACAATCAGGTCATAGTAGGAGGGCCTGCGCCCGGTATCCTGAAGGTGGGCCTGAATGGTGGCATAGGCCGCCGGCGCCATAGCCGCCCCCATATTGTTGGCGTCCTTAATCCCCTTGTCCACGATTTTTCCGGTGGTCACGTGGGTAACATAGGGACCGTCTCCTTCCCGGGCCAGAATGACGCATCCCGAACCGGTGACGGTCCACTGAGCGGTGGGAGTGCGCTGTCCGCCGTATTCCAGCGGCGTGCGGTACTGGCGTTCTGCAGAGCAGAAATGGGATGAGGTCATCGCCCCCGCCCACTCCCCGAAGCCGCCGTCCAGCAGCATTGACGCCAGAGAGAGCCCTTCGGCCATGGTGGAGCAGGCTCCGTAGAGCCCGTAAAACGGCGCGTCCTGTCCCCGGACCGCGAAGCCGGAGCCGATACACTGATTCAGCAGGTCCCCTGCAAAGAGGTAGTCCAGGGCGGAAACCGACTGTTTTGCCTTGTCCAGAGCAGAGGCCAGAGCCAGCTTCTGCATGGCTGACTCCGCCTTTTCCCAGCTTTTTTCTCCAAAGGTGTCGTCCTGCTCAATCAGGTCAAAGCTGTCGGCCAAGGGACCGTCGCCCTCTTTTTTGCCCACCACGTTGGCGTTGCCTGCAATTGAGGGCGGATTTTCCAGAGCGGCGGTCTGCCGCCCGAGTTTTTTTGTAGTCATAAAAATCTCCCCCGCTGTTTTATGATGTCTCCTCTAGTTTGAACAGATAGGGCCGCTTTATGAACGCGGAAAAAGTTTACTGCGGCTGTACAAAATTTCCCCGGAGGGGAACCGCCGGCCTGTTCGATTTTGTTCGATTCCCACAAACTGGTGTTCCCGCCGTTGACAGCTTGTCCGGTTTCCGGTAAAATAGGGGCGAAGATATACGGAACCAGGCCGCGGCTGTCTGCCGCGGCCCCAGCTTGTCGAAAAAGGCCAGAGGCCTTTTTCGACAAACGGGATACGGCCTGCCGCGCGCACCCTTTGGGCACACTTGCAGGCTGAGCAGTGTCATTTTCGAGGCACATGTCCCCGAAAATGACCTATTTTGGCTTTATTTTGCCGCCCTCGGGCGGCAAAACTCTGCGAGGCTTTCCCGTGGGGGAAGCTTTTCGACAGACTGAGGCCGCGGCTGTCTGCCGCGGCCCGTCATTTAAGGAGGTTTTTTTATGTCAGAACAGATACAGGAAAATAAAATGGGGGTTATGCCGGTACGCCGGCTTCTCATTTCCATGTCTTTGCCGATTATGCTCTCCATGCTGATTCAGGCCCTGTATAATGTGGTGGACAGCATCTTTGTGGCGCAGATCAGTGAAAATGCCCTGACTGCGGTCTCCATGGCCTTCCCGATCCAAAACCTGATGATCTCGGTAGGCGTGGGCACCGGCGTGGGGGTGAACGCCCTGCTCTCCCGGAGCCTGGGCGAAAAGGACTATGACCGGGTCAATCAGACGGCGGTCAACGGTGTATTTCTGGCGGTGGTCAGCGCGCTGGTCTTTACCGTGGTCGGCGTGCTCACGGCCCGTCCCTTCTTTGCGGTGCAGACTGATGTGCAGGAGATTATCGACTGCGGCGCCAACTATTTGACCATCTGCTCGGCCCTGTGCTTCGGCATCTTTATCGCCATCATGTTTGAGCGCCTGCTCCAGTCCACCGGGCGGACCTTCTATACGATGATTACCCAGGGCGCAGGCGCTATCATCAACATTATTATGGACCCGGTATTGATTTTCGGCCTGGGTCCCTTTCCCCGGATGGAGGTGGCCGGGGCTGCCGCGGCCACTGTGCTGGGTCAGATTGCAGGAGCTGTTCTTACGGTAATATTCAACGCCCGCTTTAACCCGGAGATCCAGATGAAGTGGAAGGGGTTCCGCCCCGACGGAGCTACCATCGGGCGGATTTATGCCGTGGGTGTGCCGTCCATTATCCTCAGCTCCATCGGCTCGGTGATGGTCTTTGGCCTCAATCAGATCTTAATTGCCTTTTCCACCACCGCCACCGCCGTGCTGGGCATCTACTTCAAGGTGCAGTCCTTTGCTTTTATGCCCATATTCGGACTGAATAACGGCATGGTGCCCATCGTATCCTATAACCTGGGCGCCCGGAAGAAAAAGCGCCTTATGGATACCGTCAAATTCGCCATTGTGCTGGCAATGGGCTTTATGCTGGCCTGCCTGGTGGTGATGCAGGTGTGCACCGTGCCCATACTCCAGATGTTCAACGCCTCCCAGGAAATGCTGGAGATCGGTGTGCCCGCCCTGCGGATTATCAGCCTGAGCTTTATCTTCGCCGGATTCGCGGTAGTGGGCTCCTCCACCTTCCAGGCGCTGGGCAACGGCGTGCTGAGCATGCTGGTGTCGATCATCCGCCAGCTGGTGGTCCTTCTCCCTGCGGCGTGGCTGCTCTCCCTCAGCGGCCGGGTGGAACTGGTCTGGTGGGCCTTTCCTATCGCGGAAATCGCGTCCCTGGCGATGTGTGTTGTCTTTTTGCTCATCACCTATCGCAAGGTGGTCCGGCCTCTATAGAAACAGATCCATTGGCCATCGGTGGACTTTTATCTGGAGGTTTTGATGGTGT